>JAEYZR010000198.1 GCA_023427945.1 Pseudomonadota bacterium
TGTCTTCGCCGCGCTTGCCGATCACCACGCCCGGACGAGCCGAGTAAATGGTGATACGTGCATTCTTGGCGGGACGCTCGATCAGCACGCGGCCAACCGAAGCACTCTTCAGCTTTTTCTTCAGGTATTCGCGCACGCGGATGTCTTCGGCGAGCATACCGGCGAATTCCTTATCGCCGGCATACCACTTCGAGGACCAATTGCGCGATACCGCAAGACGGAACCCAATCGGGTGAATTTTCTGACCCATCGTTGCTCCTTAGGCGCCGACTTTGACCACGATGTGGCAAGTCTGCTTCTCGATACGGTTACCGCGGCCTTTGGCGCGTGCGGAAAAACGCTTCATCGACTGAGCCTTGTCCACATAGATCGTGGTGACTTTCAGTTCGTCGATATCGGCGCCATCGTTGTGTTCGGCGTTCGCGATTGCCGACTCGACAGCCTTTTTCAGGATGACGGCAGCTTTCTTGGGCGAAAAGGTGAGAATGTTCAGCGCGTGAGCCACCGACTTGCCACGGATCAAGTCCGCGACCAGACGGGTCTTCTGAGCCGAAATATGCACACCACGGATAATGGCAGTAGTTTCCATCTCTTACCTCTTCGACTTCTTGTCCGCAGCATGACCCTTGAACGTGCGGGTCAGTGCGAATTCGCCGAGCTTGTGACCGACCATGTTCTCGTTGATGTAAACGGGAACGTGTTGACGGCCGTTGTGTACAGCGATGGTCAGACCGATGAAGTCGGGCAGCACCGTTGAACGACGCGACCAGGTCTTGATCGGCTTCTTGTCCTTGTTCGCGACAGCAGCATCGACCTTCTTGATCAGATGCGCGTCTACAAACGGACCTTTCTTGACAGAACGTGACATAGTGTTCGCCCCTTACTTGCGCTTGCGCCGTTGAACGATCATGTTGGTCGTCCGCTTGTTGCGACGGGTCTTGTAACCCTTCGTCGGAGTGCCCCATGGGCTGACCGGCTCGCGCGCCTCGCCAGTGCGGCCTTCGCCACCACCGTGCGGGTGATCCACCGGGTTCATGGCAACACCACGAACCGTCGGGCGAATACCACGCCAACGCATTGCACCGGCCTTGCCGATCTGGCGCAGGCTGTGTTCTTCATTACCGACTTCACCAATGGTGGCACGGCACTCGATGTGTACACGACGCACTTCACCGGAGCGCAGACGCACTTGGGCGTAAACGCCTTCGCGAGCCAGCAGCACCGCCGATGCACCAGCCGAGCGAGCCATTTGGGCGCCCTTGCCGGGGATCATCTCGATGCAGTGAATGGTCGAACCCACCGGAATGTTGCGGATGGGCAGCGTATTGCCTGCACGAATCGGAGCTTCGACACCGGAAACCAGCTTGGCGCCGACTTCCACGCCACGCGGCGCAATGATGTAACGACGTTCGCCGTCTGCGTAGCACAGCAGTGCAATGTGCGCAGTACGGTTGGGGTCGTATTCCAGACGCTCGACGACGGCAGGAATGCCATCCTTGTTGCGACGGAAATCGATGACACGATAGTGTTGCTTGTGGCCACCACCACGATGGCGCACAGTGATGTGGCCATTGTTGTTGCGACCCGAGCCGCGCGTCTTTTTCTCCAGCAGGGGGGCGTAGGGCTCACCCTTGTGCAGATTAGGCGCAACGACCTTCACCATGCCGCGACGGCCGGGCGAAGTTGGTTTGAGTTTTACGAGGGCCATTTAGATCACCTCCGCAAAGTCGATTTCCTGACCGTCTTTGAGCGAGACATAAGCTTTGCGCTCACTACGGCGCTTGCCCATGAAACGGCCAAAGCGCTTGACTTTGCCTTTGCGGTTGAGAACCTGCACAGACTCGACCTGCACTTTGAACAGCAGTTCGACGGCAGCCTTGATTTCCGGTTTCGTGGCGGTATCCACGACGCGGAAAGCGACTTGCTGATTTTTCTCGGCGACGAAGGTGGCCTTTTCGGTCACGATCGGGGCCAGAATGATTTGCAACAAACGTTCTGCATTCATCCCAGCAACTCCTCGAATTGGGCGATAGCCTGCTTCGTGATCACAACTTTCTTGTAGTGGATCAGCGAGAGCGGATCGGCGTAACGCGGTTCGACCACAGCAACGTGCGGCAGGTTGCGCGTAGCCAGGTAAACGTTTTCGTCCACGGCGTCGGTGATGATCAGCACGGATTCCAGACCCAGGACTTTCAGCTTGGCAGCTGCGTCGCGGGTTTTGGGCGTGTCCAGTGCGAAGTTCTCGACGACCGAGATACGGCCTTCGCGAGCCAACTGCGAGAGGATCGAGCGCAGACCGGCGCGATACATCTTCTTGTTGACTTTCTGCGAGAAATTCTCGTCGGGCGAATTGGGGAACGTACGACCACCCCCACGCCAGATCGGCGAGGAAGTCATACCGGCACGAGCGCGACCGGTGCCTTTTTGGCGCCAGGGCTTTTTCGTGCTGTACTTGACTTCGGCACGATCTTTTTGCGCGCGGTTGCCGCTGCGTGCGTTGGCCTGGAAGGCCACGACGATCTGGTGAATCAGCGCTTCGTTGTAGTCGCGACCGAAAACGGTATCGGGAGCGGCGAACGTGGCGTCGGATTGACCTTGGTCATTCAGAAGCTGAAGATCCATGACTTAAGCTCCTTTCTTGGCCGGAGCCTTGATGGCGGGGCGAACAACGATGTCGGCGCCAGCGTGGCCGGGGACTGCGCCCTTGACCAACAGCAGGCCGCGTTCAGCGTCTACACGCACCACGTCCAGATTCTGAACCGTACGCTGCACGTCACCCAGGTGACCGGACATGCGCTTACCAGGAAACACGCGGCCCGGATCTTGCGCCTGACCGATCGAGCCGGGAACGCGGTGCGAACGGGAGTTACCGTGCGATGCGCGCTGCGAGCCGAAATGGTGGCGTTTGATGGTGCCGGCGAAGCCTTTACCGATGGTGGTGCCCGTTACGTCGACCTGCTGGCCGGCTTCGAACACGCTTTCCACGGCGACGACGCTGCCTGCCGAAAATTCGGTAGCGCGAGCGGGATCGAGGCGGAATTCTTTGAGGATGCTACCTGCTTCAACGCCAGCTTTGGCGAAGTGACCGGTTTCAGGCTTGGTCACGCGGGATGCGCGACGGGTGCCGTATGCCAGTTGAACCGCGACGTAACCGTCGGATTCCAGCGACTTGACTTGAGCCACACGGTTGTTGGACACGTCCAGCACGGTTACCGGGATGGATTCGCCATCGTCGGTAAAAATGCGGGTCATGCCGACCTTGCGACCCACCAGCCCCAGCCGATGAGCGGCGGGCGTGGGTGTCGGATTCGACATCGTTTTCTCCATTCCCGACTGCGATTGGTCGGGGCTAAATTAAAGCGAAAGGTAATGGCCTTCGCTCGGACATCAGGCTATGCAGTGTTTGACTACTGGCCTTCATCACACTTGCCAGACGGCACCAAAACGGCCCCTGCCTGAAAATGCCACGACGACCCAAAACCCTGCCTAGCCAAAGTTATACCTGCCAGAAAATGGCAAGATTCCGATGTTAGCATGATTTTCTTAAAGGGGACAAGGGCTTACGAGAAATCGACATGGAATGCCAACGTTGTGGCAAGCCCGCCACGCCATCGCACCTCGTACCGGCGAGCGCCTCGCCAAAATGGTTCATCGAGCGCCCGCCCTTACAGCTTACTCGCCATACAGGGAATTGCCATAAAGGGATTTCATAAGGATCACCTCATAGGAATCACCTTATAGGAATCACCCTGTAGAAATCGCCATGAGGGCGCTGCCCGGGCGCGCTGAAGAAAGAGCCCGGCGAGCTCAGCCTTGAATTGCGCGGCCGCTTCCCAGGACATGGCTCGTGAACATCGGGGTTTCCTTAAAACCGATGCGCGTAGCCCAATTGGAGGCTCCCTTCTTTCTGGCGGGAGTCGCCAACGCCCCAGAATCGGCTCAGGCTTGCCTGGAAGGAGGCCTGCTTACCCAACGGCATATCGATTCCCACACGCATGCCCATGCGATCTCGCGGCAAGCGACTGGTGAGATCGAATTTGGCGTCGCTCAATTGAGCGGTGATCGTGGTGCTTCGCTTGAGCTGCCCGATATAGGTTGGCTCGATCCAAAAGCTGGCGCTACGACCGGACTGTAGCGCGTGGTTATAGGCCACACGCGTGGACACCCACAGGCTGGCTGCGCTGTTGTTGTCGCTTGACCCGCGTCCCTGGCGCACCCAGGCAGTGGAAGCCCCTGCGCCAAACAGTGGCGTCACGACCACCGCCCTGCCTGCCGCCAGGCTCCGGCTGACCTCGGCACGCAGGCCCAGCCCAACGTGCCTGAATTTCTTTTCGTAGTCACGGCCGAAGGGTCTCGCGTCACCCCCTTTCAGCTCAGACCCACCACCTGAGAGCTGGGCACCCAACCGCAGGTCAAGATCGGATGGCGCGTGATGCTGCAGCGTTATACCCATGGCTCCCGAATAGGTTCTCAGATCGGGCTCGCGCTTGGGCGCGGGTGAAAGTTGGGTTGATCGGCCCCCCAGACCGATGGTGGCGTCGAGCCGTGTGGTGGCGTTGGTATATATAGGCATACCAAATTGGGCGACAAAAGTGTTCGAGCTCAGCCTTGAATTGTCGACAGCGCCGATGGGTGCCTTCAAGCCCGTCGCGACCACGGGCCGTGCGCCCGACAAATGTATCCGACCCCATACGTCCTTGTCGGCAGGCATAGGGGATCGTGCAGGACCCATAGCGGTTTCGATCATGGCGTCGCCCACACCGAGCACGGCGCCGGGCACTGCGCCATACAGCACGCCGACCGACCGTTGCGACCGATTTGCGCCGATCATTTGTTTCAGCTGGTCGGCCCTCGCTTTGGACTCGGCATGATCGCTGGACGTTTTTCTTGCCAGCTCTTCACGCTTGATCTGCCGTACCCGCTCAAGGTCCGCATGGTGGAAGGGCGCGTTTCGCAGCATCGACGGCGGGCGGGCGTCGGGCGAGGCTATCGTGAAGGGGTCAGCGCTGACCAATGAAGAAGCGGTGGCGAGCGCTGCACCAAGCGCCACGCTTTTTGCTTTGAGTTTCGATGCCATGATGAAAGTCCAGATTCTCTTAACGGGAACGTGAAGCCGTCCGCTTCCCACGGACGACCGGGGTGTGTAAGAGCGGATATGTTCCGATGGCCCGGAATGCCATTTGTATCTCCCGGGACTGGACCCAGGCCCTGAGGGTGGGCCTGCTGACAAAACATGGATACGTTGCGCGTGAACACTATGTGCATGGGCCGACCCTGTCACGTCAGCCTGTCGCACTGGCGACTGCGCCACAAGGCGAAAGCTCGGGTCGCTGACCCACGACGATATATATATTCGATGGATAAGCGACCCGGTTGCGCTGCTGGGCGCACCGCCCAACAGCGCAACACGTTCCTGAAGAGCTTATCGTTGGAAACGATGGCTCATCAGAATCGATGCGTGTAGCCCAACTGGAGGGCACCATCCTTCTGGCGGGCGCTTCCCACGCCCCAGAATTGGCTCAGGCTTGCCTGGAAGGAAGCCTGCTTGCCTACAGGCATATCCATGCCCAGGCGAACGCCCATACGATCTCGCGGCAATCGGCTGGTGACATCAAACTTGGTGTCGTCCAACTGTGCGGACATCGTGGTGCTGCGCTTGAGCTGGCTGATATAAGTCGGCTCGACCCAAACGCTGGCGCTGCGACCGGTCTGCATAGCATGGTTGTAGGCTACGCGAGTGGCCATCCACACGCTGGCTGCGCTGTTATTGCTGGTCGACGCGTTTCGTTCCTTGACCCTGGCCGTCGAGACTCCCGCGCCGAGCAATGGCGTGACAACGACACTGCTGCCGACCGCGAAATCGCGACTGACTTCAGCACGCAGCCCCAGCCCGAAGTGGTTGAACTTCTTCTCGAAGGCGCTACCGAAGGGCCCTGTGCCGGCGCCTTTCAACGTGGAACTGCCGCCCGAGATCTGGGCACCCAACCGCAAGTCGATATCGGACGGTGCCCGATGCTGCAGATTCGCGCCGATGGATGCCGAGAAGGTTTTCAGGTCTGGTTCGCGTTTGCGCAAGGGCGCGAGTTGCGTGATGCGACTACCAAACCCGATGGTGGCATCAAGTCGCGTAGTGTCGCTGGTATAGACGGGCATACCAAATTGGGCCGTAAACGTGCGGGATTCCAGCCGCGTGTTGTTGCTTGCACCGACCGGCGCTTTCAAACCGGTACCCGCCACAGGCCGAGCGCCCGCGACATTCATCCGTCCCCAAGCTTCCTTGCTGCCCATCATGCTGGATCGTGCGGCGGGACCCATAGCCGTTTCGAGCATGGCGTCGCTCAGACCAAGGACGGCACCTGGCACGGCACCGTAAAGCACACGAAGCTGCGATTTCTGCCGCTCCGTTGCGGCGATCTGTTTCAAACGCTCGGCTTCCGCCTGCGCATCGACACTGGTGTCGTCCTCCTTATCTTCACCGTCCTTGGCCGGTTCGTCGGCCTTGCTCTCGTCGCCATCCTTGGCCGGCTCGTCGGCTTTGCTCTCTTCGCCATCCTTGCCTGGCTCGTCGGCCTTGCCCTCTTCGCCATCCTTGGCTGGCTCGTCGCCCTTGCCCTCTTCGCCGCCCTTGGCCGGCTCGTCGCCCTTGCCCTCTTCGCCGCCCTTGGCCGGCTCATTGGGCTTGTCATTTACTGCAGGCTGGCCGCCGGCCTGACCTTCGCCAGCACGGGTGTCTTGCACAATTTCGCCAGTCGTTGAGCCCGTCCCAGCCTCCTCTGTATTGACGACCGGGCTTGGCGGTTCAACTTTTTTGCCGACCTCTTCAGCACTGACGAACGAAGAGGAGACCAAGAGCGCAGCACCCAGTGCCACGCAGTTTGCTTTGATTTGCAATGCCATAATAAAAAATCACGTTTTCCTTACGAGACGTTGAAATTACTCATGTCCCGTTGAGGCTTTGGGTTTACAGAGCGGGCATATTCCGATAGCCAAACAATCGGTTTGTAACTTTGGGATATGCCCCAAAACTGATTGACGCCTTGAACAGGCGGGCCTGTCAGGCGAGCACCTGGCAATTCGAGCGCTGCTCCTCAGAACCGATGCGTGTAGCCCAACTGGGCGTTGCCCTGTTTCTGGCTGGACGACCCGACACCCCAGAAGCGGCTCACGCTGGCCTCGAAGAAAGCCTGCTTGCCCACCGGCACTTCCACGCCCATGCGTACCCCCATGCGATCGCGCGGCAGGCGGAAGTTCACGTCGTACTGAGTGTCCTCGAACGCCACCGTGCTCTTGGTCGAACGCTTCAATTGCGAGACATAGGTGGGTTCGACCCAGTAGCTTGCGCGGCGCCCCGATTGCATCGCGTGGTTGTAGGCAATACGGGTAGATACCCAGGCGCTGGCTGCCTGGTTGGCCACGAACGACTCGCCGCGCTGTTTGACCCAGGCAGACGAAACGCCCAACCCGGCCAGCGGCGTGATCACGACGCGCTGACCAAAGGCGAAATCCCGGCTGGCTTCGGCGCGCATGCCCAAACCGAGATGCTGGAACTTGCGTTCGAAGTTGCGACCGAATGCACCGATGCCGCCGCCTTTGAGTTCGGACGAGCCGCCCGAGAGCTGCACGCCCAGGCGCAGATCGATGTCCTGCGGTGCGCGGTGCTGGATGATCGCGCCAACCGAGCCCGAAGACGTGGTGAGTTCAGGATCGCGTTTACGGGCACCGGCAAGCCTGGTCCCGCTCACCCCGAAGCCCAGCGTCGCGTCCACGCGTGTGCGCTCGTTGGTGTAGACCGATAGACCGAACTGAGCGGTTGTCATGTTGTTCGAAAGTCGAGCATCCATCGACAGACCACCTGTGGGCAGCTTCACACTCGTCTTCGTAGTGGGTTGATCTGTATGGCCGCTGATTCGGCCCCAGATGGCGTCGTCCTGGGACAGGCTCGACTGCAACGATGCACGCATCGCCGTCTCGATCATGGCGTCGCTCACGCCCAGCACCACGCCGGGCAAGGCAGCCTGAAGCGTGGTGACGGCACGCGCCGAAGGATCGGTTGCGAGCAAATCCTTAAAGCGCTCGGCACGCGCCAAGGCCTCGTCGATCTTTTTCACGGCTTCGCCGGCTTGCTCACTTTCCTGGGGTTGTTCGCTTTCCTTGGCTTGCTCGGCTGCCTTGGCTTTTTTTATCGTCTCGTCGGCTTCCTTCACCACCTCTTCGTCAGCTTTTTTTATGGCCTCTTCTTCGGCTCTTTCTGCTGCCTCGGCTTTTTCAAGCGCGTCGGCGATGTGTTCGGCCTCGGCTTTTTTGGCCAGCCATTCAGCACGACTGGCCGCGTCGGACGACTTGGCGAGTGCCTCGGCGTCTGCATCCAGGGTCGCCATCTTTTTTTCATGCACGACAAGCTCTTCTTGAGCCTGAATCAGCTTGTCGTTTGCTTCAGCGAGGGCGGCCTCCGCGTTGGCCATCACCTTGTTGTGGGACTCGACGGCATCCGATGGGCTGGCTTGCAACAGTGACTGAAGTGCATGAAGTTCCGCTTGAACCTGTTTATGAACTTCGCGGGCTTTTTCGACACGCTGACCGGCCAACTTGTATTCGTTCTGCCGATCTTGTTTGAAGCCGTCCACTTTGAGCTTCAGATCAAATGAGCTGAACGCGTCGTGACTTGCCGTCGCATTCCTGAAGTCGTGGAGGGCCTGGCGTTCGGCGCTGCGCGCAGACGCAAGCATGCTATTGGCCGCATCGTAGTCATGCACGGCTTTTGCGTAATCAGCCCTGGCAGTCTCCGCAGCAGCTATTGCCTGATCGCGATCCAGAGGCTGGGCATTTTCCAGTAATCGAACGGCATGTTCAAAACTATCACGGACCTCGACACTCTTTTCCAGCGCTTGCGCCCTATTGAGCGTAGCCGCCTTCCTCACCTGCGTAAGCGGTCTGACATTTGGAACAATTCCATTCGCTGCTTCTAATAGTTTTTGATGCTCCCTTGTTGCATGGGCAAAAGCGTTAGCCTTTAGCTGACGATCTCTTGCAGACTCAAGCAGGTCTGTCCATTTTTGATTCAGGACTTCGTCCACCCCAGACTGGACTCTATTCAATCGGCTTCTGGCGGCGTTAACTTTGTCTTGGGCTCTTTCGAAACCTCGAACCTCGTGGCGCTTCAGATCCTTGCGGACCTCACGGAGAGTGCCGCCATGGGTATCCTCGAAGACTTTCAAATAATCTTCTCGCCTACGCAATTCTTCTTCGGCATTCTGCGCTCTGGTTTTTTCGTCATTGAATACTTTCAAATCATGATGGAACAGAAAGTCCGCGCGACTGAATGCCTTGCCGGCAGCCTCCACCCGTGCAAGGCTATCGTGCTGCCGCCCGCCGAGATCAGTGGCGCTTAGCGGGGCGTTGCCCGTTTTAAGGCCAAACGACAATTCCGCTGGTGACACCAGCGCACTGCCCATTGGAGCAGGAGTAACTTCACTGGCGTGGACGCCGACAAAAGACGACACGGCCATCATCGCAACGCTCATTGCCGCGCGGTTCGACTTGATTTTCAACATGGTGCTTGGCTTCAGACTATCCTGACAGGAACTTGAACTTCGTTATTTCCTGAGGACTATTTGGATTGATAGGAGAGGAGATCTTCCGATACCCCTCCAATCCAGATGTATCTATGGGCTGTGACCACGCGACGATTCTGGCGTAGCGCGCTCAGACAGCCATGTAAAAAACCAGGCCCCGAAACGGGGCCTGGCGTTGAGAGAACATCAGCGATGCGTGCGTGCCAGCGGCGCAGGTCAGAAACGATGAGCGTAGGAGAAGTTGGCCGAGTTTTCGGATTGACGGTTACTGTTGAGCCCCCAGAAGCGGCTCACATTCACGCTGACCGAACCGTTCCTGCCCACGGGAAGTTCGGAACCGAAACGCACGCCTGCGCTGTCGCCGGGCAAGCGGTTGGACACCTTGAAGTTCAGCCCAGCGAAGGTCGAATTGATATGGGTCGTGCGCTTGAACTGGGCGACATAGGCGGGTTCGGCCCAGAAGCTGGCTGCGCGCCCATTTTTCATCTGATGCATGTAGGCCAGCCGGGTCGCAGCCGAGACCGCGGTGTTGTGGTGGTTTTCGTTCTTGATATCGTTCTGCCTGATCCGGGCCATGTTGGTACTTACGCCCAGGCGCGGGGTGACCATGAAGCTGTTTCCGACAGGCAAGCCCCAGGCCGCTTCGGCACGTATGCCCATCGCCTTGTGCATGAATTTTTCCTTCAGGCCACAATGATTCCTGTCTTGGCAGGGCTCTTTCAACTCGTTGACGCCAGCCAGGACGTGGGTGCCCAGGCGAAGATCCAGACCGATCGGCGTGCGGTGTTCCAGTATCAGGCCTACCGATCCCGAGTAGCTTGTGAGCTTGGGATCGGGGCCATTACCTTGCACTCGCCCATCGTTGACGCTCATACCGAATGTGGCATCCAGCCGGGTGCTGTGGTTGGCATAGAGGGTGCCCCCGATCACGGCGGTGGCCAGCTTCTGATCCAGCCTCGCACTGTCCGACAGTTGGCCGGCACGCGAACGCATCGTGGCGCGGGAGTCGTAGCGCATGTCGGTTCCGCTTAAGCGAAACCAGAGGGCCTTTCCTTCTGGCTCGCCAAGACGCAGCCCTGGGCCCATGGCCGTTTCCATCAAGGTTTCGCTCGTTGAGATGACAGAAGCGGGCACAGCCGAATACAGGGAAGCGGTTTGCATGGCTGTGCCGTGGGCAGCCATGACGCCTCTGACGAGCTGCATGCGCAGCCGATCGCGCGTGGTCGGCTGTTCGGCGCTCAAAACCGACTCCGAGTTGTGGGTGGCTGCGTGGACTTGCTTGAAACGACTGAAATCCTGCCTGGCGGAGTCGGCTGCAGCCGTCATGGCGTGCGCAGGAATGGATGAACCGGCCAGCATGAGCGCGGCGGCCAGGGACGACGAAACTTTGGTCTTGAACAGCATGAGGGTCAGTTGATAGTTTTTCCTCCGGTCGAACGTTTGAAAATGTCAATAGCTCTGCCCGAGAATCAGGTTGTAAGGGAGATGCATCATCGGATACCCCCACAAGCGAAATGTATCTATGGCTGGGCAGAAGAAAGGGCCCCGAGAATGGGCCCCAAGAACTGACGGGAGACTGTGGCCGACAGGCGTGAAATGCACAAAAAAAAGCCCCTGATCAACAGGGGCTTTTTTTCTGAAGCTTGCCGGGTCGAATCGTTGCCTGCGAGAGCAGTCGGCAAGACCCGGCTTTTAGCGCCGATCACCGCGTGGGCGGCGATCTGACGGTCAACCATTATTGCAGTGCAATTTCCACGTCAACGCCAGCCGGCAGGTCCAGACGCATCAGGGCGTCCACGGTCTTGTCGGTAGGATCGACGATGTCCATCAGGCGCTGGTGCGTACGAATTTCGAACTGGTCACGCGACGTCTTGTTGACGTGCGGCGAGCGCAGCAGGTCGTAGCGACGGATGCGGGTGGGCAGGGGCACGGGGCCACGGACCACAGCGCCAGTGCGCTTGGCGGTTTCGACGATTTCGGCAGCGGATTGATCGATCAGCTTGTAATCGAAGGCTTTCAAGCGGATGCGAATCTTCTGGTTTTTCATGGCGTTTCCTAAAGAACGAATCGCGGGAGCAGAGAGAGGACGACTCCCGCGCGGGTATTGTTGCAGGCACCGTGATGAGCGATCACACGGTGCCTGTTTGCAGCGATATTACTTGGTGATCTTGGCCACCACACCAGCGCCGACGGTACGACCGCCTTCACGGATGGCGAAACGCAGACCGTCTTCCATGGCGATCGGTGCGAGCA
>JAEYZR010000221.1 GCA_023427945.1 Pseudomonadota bacterium
GGAGTCGATGGTGCATGCGCCGGTTCCCACGCGTGCCGAGGCTTCGGATGTGGCCACCGCGGTCTACGACGGCGCCGATGCCGTCATGTTGTCCGCCGAATCTGCCGCGGGCGCCTATCCGGTCGAAGCCGTTCGCATGATGAACAACATCATTCTTCAGACCGAAGCCGACCCCTACTACCGCCAGTCCCTGGCGAATTCGCAGACGGCACCGCGTGCCGAAGCGGCAGACGCCATCGGTTTTGCTGTCAGCGAGATCGTCAACGTTCTGCAATTGCGCGCCACGGTGGCCTATACGAGCTCGGGTTACTCGGCATTGCGCCTGGCGCGGGAGCGTCCGGCGGCGCCCATCATCGGCATCACGCCACGTCTGTCCACGTCCCGTCAGCTTTCGCTGGTGTGGGGCGTCCATGCCGTGCTTTCCCACGAGGTAAGCAGTGTGCTCGAAATGAGCGAGCTGGCCTGCGAGACGGTCGCCAAAGAAGGGTTCGGCAGCAGTGGCGACATGATCGTCATTTCTGCCGGCGTGCCATTCACGGGCTCCGGTACGACGAATCTGCTCAAGATATCCCGGCTTCCCTGACGGCAGGCTGCAGGCGTGCATATCCTTATCGTGATTTTTTCGTTGGGCCGGGCCTGACTTGTCCGTAACATGGCAGTCATCATGTCCGGCCATACTGGCGGGCGTGACGTTGAAAGGATCACGATGAACACTTACGACGGATTTGCCAAACGTGCCCTTTTCGGGGGGGCCTTGCAGGTCGCCCAGTCCGCACGCGATGGCGCCCGCTGCAATGTCGATCTGCGCCACAGCAACGCCCGCCTGCATAGCGAGCGCGAGCACGAGTCGCGTCTGCGCGTGGATCTCGCCGCGCGCGCCATGCTGGCCGTCACTTCCGGCTATTTCATGGCCGATCTCGATGATTTGCATGCCCGGCTGTTTCGCCGGCGTGCGGCGTACTGATCGTCGGCGCGCCAGGCGCTGAACACCGCCACGGCTGACACCTGATTGCTGCGACTCCCGCACGCGGGGCACCGCGACTGCCAGCGCGCGGATCACCGTGACTGCCGACACGCGGGCTATCGCAACTCCCCACACGCTGATCACCGCGACTGCTCACACGCAGATCGCCACCATCGCTGACGCACTGATCCAGGGCCTGAAACTGCTCTATGATGTGGCTGGTAAGCCATCACCATCGAGGAGCAATCATGAACTGGAAACTCATCACTCTGGCAGCGTTGATAGGACTGGCTGGCTGCTCAGCCTCCAATCCATTTTCCAGTGGAAAATCCTCGTCTGCACCCGCAGGCTCCGGCAGTTCGGCAGCGTCGTCGGGTCCGTCTGGCTCGGCGGGCGCGTCATCGCGTAGCGGGCTGGTTTCCGGCAACCAGAACAATGCCGGCGAATGCAATGCCAACGCCGTGCAGGGAGCCGTTGGCAAATCATTGGATCAGGCCATGCTGGATCAACTGCGCGGGCAGTCGGGCGCAGGCTGGGCGCGCACCTTGTCTCCCGGGGAGATGATCACCATGGAATACAACCCGGCCCGACTCAATGTACTCATCGATAACAATAACGTAGTGACCGCAGCGCGCTGCGGCTAAAACATGACATCAGAAACATTTCCGGATTTTCATTTCTACGAACCGGCCCAGGGCCACCGTCTGCCGCACGATCCTTTCAATGCCATCGTCGGGCCTCGCCCGATTGGCTGGATTGCCTCGCACAGCGCGCAAGGGGTGACCAATCTGGCACCCTACAGTTTCTTCAACGCGTTCAACTACGTGCCGCCCATCGTGGGGTTTTCCAGCGTGGGGCGCAAGGACAGCGTCGACAACATCGAAGCCACGGGCGAGTTCACCTGGAATCTGGCGACTCGCCCGCTGGCCGAGCACATGAACGCCACTTGCGCCGCAGTGGGCCCCGAGGTCGATGAGTTCGAGCTGGGCGGCTTGCAGAAAGCTGCTTCGCAGCGGGTGTCTGTCCCTCGCGTGGCGCAGGCGCGCGTGAGCTTCGAGTGTCGCCTGAGTCAGTTGATCCAGCTCAAGCGAGCCGACGGGACCGACGTGCCTTCGTGGCTGGTGCTGGGTGAGGTGGTTGGCATACACATCGATCGCAGCCTGCTCGTGGACGGGATATACGATACGGCGGCTGCTGCACCGATCCTGCGCGGCGGCGGGCCGGCCGACTATTTCGAGATCGGCCCGCAGGCGCTGTTCAAGATGCGCCGGCCCCGCGTGGACTGATCGTCTGCCTCAGGCCGTCTGGCGTCTGGCCTGCATCGCCTGAATGCGGTCGTAGCGCTCCAGCACCTGGCGGGCCTGCGCGGCGACGGGGGCATCCACCATGCGCCCTTCGAAGGTGCAGGCCGCACGTCCGGCCGCGCACTGTTTGTCGAATTCTTCGAGCAGACGCCGGGCACGTTCGGCCGTCTCTGCGGCGGGCGTGTAGGCCGCATTGGCAATGTCCACCTGCGAAGGATGCACGCAGAATGCACCCTGAAATCCCAGGCGTGCGCCACGTTCGACCGTCTTGCGAAAGGCATCGCGATCGGCGAAATCAGCCACTGAACCCACGAACCCCAGCGGTGTGATGCCGGCGCGCCGACATGCCGCCACCGTCATGACGTTGGGCACGTAAAGGGTATCGGCGTCCACGGCCATGTGCAGGTTGTGCGCGAGATCCTCGGCGCCGACGATCATGGCGCACACCCGGGGATGTGCCTGGGCGATGTCGTTGATGTTGTCCAGCCCTTCGGCATCTTCGACCATGGCGATCAAGCGGGTGTGGCCGACGGGCAATCCGGCTTCTGTTTCCACTTCGGCCAGCACTTCGGCCACGGACCGGATGAACGACCCATCGGGCACTTTGGGCAAGGTCAGCGCCTTCACTGAACGCCGCACGCATGCCTCGATATCGCGCACCAGCAGGCGCCAGGGCCGGTTCACGCGAATGACCACATCGAAACCGGCCGCATCATAGCGGTCGGCCAGTTCCGGCACGAGATCGCGCGCAAGCTGTTTCTGGTCCGGGCCGACGCTGTCCTCCAGATCGATCTGCAGCGCATCCGCCTTCTGCTTGATGGCGCTCGAGGTGAAGCGCTCGCTGGTGGCGGGCACGAACAGCAGTGAGCGCCAGACAGGGGGCGTGGGGGCGGTAGCGTGGGACATGGTTCTCCTTCCGATGTGAGCGTGACATTGCGCTGCCAGACATGGGTGAGCGCTGTCTGACGATTCTAGTACGCCCGACTCGCCATTCGGTGTTTGCCGCTTTTTCATTCCTTAAGGTGGACTGTCGGCCCTCAAAAGGAGCTCGGCCATGGGCGGGATGGGCGGATGCCATGCCGCCC
>JAEYZR010000233.1 GCA_023427945.1 Pseudomonadota bacterium
GACCCGACGCGCCGATGTTCGGAATGATGTTCGGCGTCTGACCGCTGGTTTTCTGCATGGATCGGGCCACGCATTGCACCCACTCGTTTTCGGGATCGGTGCGTGAGGGAGGGAACCAGTCACGGTCCGTCACGATGGACGCCTTCACATCGGTCAGCCCCATCTTCTCCAGATGCGCCTGCAAGGCAGGCAGCACTTGCTGGGCATCGACGTCCACCGTGTGACGCAGTTGCAATCTGGCCTTGGCAAACCCGTTCACCGCGGGCACTGGATTTTCCGGCTGACCACTGACACTGGCCAGTACGATCGCGCTGCTCCAGATATAAATCCGCTCGGCTCGCGAAAGCCCTGGTTCCCCCCAGCCAGGCTCACCCACAGGCGCGCCGGGCAGGTCTTCAAACACGACGGCGCGGCTGGCCTTGCGTACGGACTCCGGCACCTCCTTGGGCGTCCATCCGGGCACCAGAATGCGGCCATCGATCGAGATGATGTTGGCGATTGCATGCGCCAGAACCACACCCGCGTCCTTCAGAACCCCGCCCCAATGGCCGGAATGATGGCTGTGCGAGCGCAGATCGACCACAAGATCGATGCCTATTCCCCCACGCGTCCCCAACGATATGTCAGGCACGGACAGGCTCTGGCGCGGACCATCGAGCGCAATGAACACGTCGGCCGCACAGCGCTCGCGATTCTGGGCGAGAAATGCCTTCAACCCTGGAGAGCCGGCCTCTTCGCCTGTTTCGATCATGATCTTCGCGTTGAAGCCCAGCTTGCCTGCGCGATTATCCAGAACGGCGCGCAGCGATTCCATGGCCAAGAGATGCTGGCCCTTGTTGTCCACCACGCCGCGGCCGTAGATCTTGTCGCCCTCGATCGTCAAGGTCCAGGGATCCAGGTCCTTGCGCCAGCGCTCGGGCATGGCACGCACCACGTCGCCATGACCGTAAAGCAGCACCGTCGGCAATTCGGGATCCTCGATGCGCTGGGCTACCAGAATCGGGCCATGCCCCGCTTCCGGATTGGCCAGCACCTCGAACGTGAATCCCATCTCGGCCACCATCGGGCCGATCACCTCGTGACAGTACCGTTCGAGTTCTTCCTTGCGCGGCGGATGGCTCTCGGTCGGCACGGCAACCATCGTGCGCAGACGCTCGACAAAAGTGCCGTCATCGAACCGGCTGACGGAAAGCTCAATTGCACTTGCGCGACTTGCAGGATTGTCCATATCAAAACCTTTAGCGTTGGAGAAAGATGCGTGAACGGATTAGGCGTTGACACGCGTCAAAGGGCGGGGGCCGCTCGAGTTGGCGGAAACATCGATGGTGGGGACAGCTGAGATCAGGCGTTGGGTGTAAGGATGGGAAGGCGAGGTTACGACCTGCAAGGCCGGCCCCTGCTCCACGACCTTTCCGCCGGAAATCACGACTGCCCGATCACAGAGATATTCGACGACGGCAATGTTGTGCGTGATGAAAATGATCCCGATACCCAGGGTGTCGCGCACGTCCAGCAACAGATTGAGAATCTGCATCTGGACCGAGACATCAAGCGCCGACACGGCCTCGTCGGCGATGAGCAGATCAGGCGCCATCACCAGTGCCCGCGCAATGCCGATACGCTGACGCTGGCCGCCGCTGAACTGGTGCGGATGGCGGTCTGCATCACTGGCTCGCAGACCGACCAGCTCCAGCATCTGCGCCACCTTCGCGCCTGTCTCGCTGCGCGATGCATGCCCACGGATACGCAGACCTTCAGCAATGACATCGCCGACTCGCATGCGCGGATTGAGCGACCCATACGGATCCTGGAAGACCATCTGGATGCCGCGTGACTTGGCAGCGACCTCCTCACCCGCCTTGGGCCCGACGATCGACCGACCACGCAGGCTGATATGGCCGGCGTCGGCACGCTCCAGACCGACGATGATCCGCGCGAGTGTCGATTTGCCGCAGCCCGACTCGCCGACGATACCGACGATTTCCCTGCTGTGCACGTCGAAACTGATGTCGTCCAGGGCGCGGTTTCCGGCCCCCTTGCGCCACCAGGCCAGGGACGACCCGAAGGTCTTGGAGATGTTTGCCACCTGTAGCAGAGGCGTCGGGTCTGTCATGGCGGCCTTCACAGCGGATGGTTGCATCGGATCAGCCTCTGCGAGTCATCGCGATAGAGATGCACGGGGTCGCGGGTACAGTCGTCCTGCTTGAACGCACAGCGCGGCGCGTAACGACACCCCTCGGGCCAGTCGGCAATGCTGGGAACGCTGCCCTTGATACCCGTTTGCCGCTGACCCTGTATGCGCGCCTGAGGCGCGCACTTCAGCAGCGCCGCCGTATAGGGGTGGCGCGGCAGCGGGATCACTTCACCAGTCTGGCCTTGTTCCATCAGCACGCCACCGTAGAGAATGCCGACCCGATCGGAGTACTGGCTGACCAGCGAAAGATCGTGCGAGATGAACAGCACGGACAGTTGATAGTCACGCTGCAGTCGTCGAAGAATGTCCATGACCTCCTTCTGTATCGTCACATCCAGGGCCGTGGTCGGCTCATCGGCAATCAGCAGCGCCGGCTGATTGGCCAGGGCGATGGCAATCATGACGCGCTGGCGCATGCCGCCGCTCAGTTCGTGCGGATAAAGATTGGCGGCGCCACCCGGATCGGTAAAACGCACGTCTGCCAGCAGCTGGATCACGCGTGCGCGGCGTGCACTGGCACTCACCGCGGTATGCGCCGTCATGGCCTCTTCGATCTGGCGCCCCACCTTGATCAGCGGGTTCAGGGAGGTCATGGGCTCCTGGAAGATCATGCTCATGCGACTGCCACGAAGTGAGCGCAGATGAGCCGGCGATGCCGCGATCAGGTCATCGCCATCGAGTTCGAGCCGACCCTCCATGTCGACCAGCGACCCGGGCAACAATCGCATGATCGACTTGGCGATCAGTGATTTGCCCGAACCACTCTCGCCTGCCAGTGCAAAAAACTCACCTCGACCAATACTGAAGGTTGCGCGGTCCACGACACGACGGCGACCTTCGGGCCCCTTCACATAGAGAGAAAGCTCGTGCGCGGTCAATAGCGCGTCCATGAATATTGCTCCTAAAGCACGTTCAGATGGCGTTTGGGATCGAGCGCGTCGCGCAGCGCGTCACCCAGGAGATTCAGGCCCAACACCGTCATGAAAATGCCCAGCCCCGGAAAGACGGCGAGCCACCATGCATGTGTGATGTAGGAGCGCCCCTCGGCGAGCATGCCGCCCCAGGTCGGTATGCCCGGCGGCACGCCCAGTCCCAGAAAGCTCAGGCTGGACTCGGCCAGGATGGCCGTAGCCATCGTGAACGTGCCGATGATGATGGCCGAGGGCAGGATGTTGGGCACGATGTGATGTCGCAGGATCCAGATCATGCCGCCGCCCATGATGCGTGAGGCCGACACATACTCGCGCGTTCGCAGGGTCATGGCCTGAGCCCTGGCCAGGCGGCAGTAGGGAATCCAGCGCTGCAGCGTCAGTGCGATGATGACGTTGCTCAGCGATGCCCCAAAGAACGCCATGACGGCAATCGCCAGCAACACCGGCGGAAACGCCCAGACCGTCTCTACGATTTTCTGGATCAGTACGTCCCGCTTGCCCGCCAGAAACCCGGACATCGCACCCAGCAATACGCCGATCACGCCCGATATCAACACGACAGACACCGCAATGGCCAGTGACACACGGGCGCCGGAGGCCATGCGGGCCAGAATGTCGCGACCCAGATAGTCCGTGCCCAGATAATGGCCGTCCGCGATATTGCCGGGCGGCTCCAGCGACATCATCAGATTCTGCGTCTCGGCATCGTGCGGGCTGATCAGCCCTCCGAACACAGCCATGATGATGATCGACGCGAGGCAGAACGTCCCCAGGACCAGCTTGAGGTCTACGCGCAGGTGCTTCATTTTCCGCTCCCTGAGCGCTCTCGGAGTCTAGGATCGATGAACATGTAGGCAGCGTCCACGCACAGGTTCAGGATGATGAACGCGAAGGTGTAGGTCACCACGATGCCGGTGGTGAGCGGCAGGTCGCGTACCGTGACGGCCTGATACAGCAGCGAGCCCAGCCCCGGCCAGGAAAACACGACTTCGACGATGATGCTGCCGCTGATCAGCGTGCCCATTTCCAGGCCAATGATGGTAAGAATGGGAATGGCTGCATTGGGCATCAAATGCCGCGTGATCACGTCCTTGCGCGCAACGCCTTTGGCCACCGCCGTCGTGATGAACTCTTCCTGCCCGACGTCGATGATGCTCGATCGTGTGATGCGCATGATGATGCCCAACATGCCCAGGGCCAGGGTCAGTGCAGGCAAGGCCAGATGACGCAATGCGGCACCGAATTCGGCCCATCGCCCCTGTACCAGGCTGTCGACCAGTAAAAGACCAGTACCCGGGGCCAGGCGCGCATCCACGGGCAGGCGCCCGCCTGAAGGAAGCAGGTTCAAGTGTTCCGAGAAAAAGAGCACCAGCAGGATGCCCACCCAGAACGCCGGAGCACTGACGCCGGCCACGGCAAAGACCGATCCGGCGCTATCGAGCCACTTGCCCTTGTGCAAGGCGGTATAGACGCCCAGCGGCACGGCAATGACGACCGCAATCAGCAGGGCCACGGTAGCGAGTTCGATGGTGGCAGGAAGCCGATCGGCTATCAGCGACGAAATAGCGTCGTTGTAGCGATAGGAAATGCCGAAGTCGAACCTCAGGGCATTGCGCAGGAACAAAAGAAACTGGACGACGATCGGCTGGTCCAGCCCCCACTGCGCCCGCAACCGGGCGATTTCTTCGGGCGAAGCGTCATCGGACGCCAGGGCGCTTGCTGCATCGCCCGGTGCCAGGCGCAGCAAGGCGAAAATGGCAAGTGTCACCAGGAGCAGCACGGGGACAGCCCCGGCCAGCCGATAGCCAAATATACGCAGCATCGCCTGGCCTCAGGCGACCGTGACGACCGGAAGCCAGACCTCGCCGGTGGCGTCCGGCGTCCATTTCACGGTATTGCGCAGTCCATGCACGAAGCGATGTGTCCACAAGAATACAGCAGGCACTTCCTGGGCCAGGATATCGCTGACCTGATGCAGCAGTGCGACCTGGCCTGGCTCGTCGAAGGTTGCCCGCAGACGCACAAAGGCCGCATCCAGTTCAGGATTGGAATACTGGATCCGCTTGCTCACGCCCGTTTCGAAGAACTGGGTCAGTGCTTCCAGCGATTCGTTGGTTGCGGCACGGCCCGTGTAATAGAGCGGACACGCCCCGTCGCGCACCATTGCCACGAAATTGGCGTAATCGGGGGTGTGCACCTTGACGTTGAATCCACCCAGTTTGAGCATCTGCGCGATAGCATCAGCGATCTGGCGATCCGAGATATAGCGCCCGTTCGCCGTATAGAAATCGATATCCAGACCGTTCGGGAAGCCTGCCTCGGCCAGCAAGGCACGAGCGGCCTTGGGATCGTACGCAGGACCATCCTTGGGCGGCGGATACGCGTGGTGATAACGCCCCAGTGCACCCACCATCGGGTCCGCCAGCTTGAACAGCAGGCGATCGATGATCAACTGTCGATTGATGCAATGCCCCACCGCCCGACGCACCCTGACATCGTTGAAAGGCGGCTTGCTGCAGTCCATTCCGAGGAACATGTATTCGGTTGCGCCCGATTCGGCCAGCTCCACACCCGACACTTTCTTCAGGCGCGGCACCAGCTGAGGAGCAATCTGGCGTGCAATCTGCACCTCGTTGTTGGCCAGCGCCGTGACGCGCTGCTCGGCCTCCAGCGTCATCTTGAACACCACCGACGCAGGCGTTCCCTTGACCGTCCCGGGCCAGGCGTCGTTGCGCTTGAGCACGATCATCTGGTCCACTTCGAAGCGTTCAAGCGTGTAAGGCCCCCAGCCTACAGGCGTCTTGCGATCCGCCTGCGCCGGGTCGGCGTTGTAGAGGTCGGCGCTGGTGATCACGAATCGGTCAGCAAGAAACGACAGCAACTGCGCGACCGGACGCTTGGTCACGACATCGAAACTCGTTTCATCGACCGCCACGATCTTTTCGACCTCGCTCATGAAGAAACGCTGCAAGGACTGTGGATCCTTCATGATGCGTGTCCAGGAATGAACGACATCCTGCGAAGTGGGGCCTGGCCCGCCGTCATGGCGCTTCAGGTCCTTGCGCAATGAAAAACGCCAGGTGGTGGGATCGAGCGTCTCCCACTTCTCTGCCAGTACACCTTCGAAACGCTGGTTCAGATAGTCATAACGAAGCAGACTACCGAAGACCTGGCTCCAGATGTAGTACAGAGAAACGCTGCTGTGGGCATAAGGGTGCTGCGTGGTCATCACACCGGTAGTGGTGATGACGAGCGAATTTCCTGGCGCGGCAGCAAACGAAAATCGTGACAGCAAGGGACCACTGCATCCTGCCAGTAAAGCTGCTTTCAGAACGGATCGTCGTGAGGTCATGATTCGCTACTCGCTCAAGGAATGAGGAGCCATTCTGTTGCGTAGCAATCAATGACGTCAATTTCGTGACGTGATAGAGACTATCAAGAAACACGATAGTGCAACTGACGTACTTCGTTCTCGACTGTTTGCTGTGGCTGGAACAGGTCTGCCATGACCGACCTGAACCAGATGAGCCCGGGATCGCGCGTGTAGCGTTCGTGCCAGTGCTGCGATATAGGGTAGGTGGGCGAAGTGAACGGCAACGCAAGCAGGCGAATGGGTATGTAATCCGAGACCGACGCGGCCAGTTTCGATGGCAGCACCACAAGAAAATCCGTTTTTTTAAGTATGGGCGTCACGCTCGAATAGTTCGGCAGCACGATCCCGATGGGCCGGTGGATGCCATGGCTTTCAAGATAGCTTGCAATCACCCCTTTTCCCGCACGTGTGGGCGTGACGATGATGTGGCGCTCGCGCTCGAAATCGGCCATCGTCAAATGGTCGCGCACTCGTGGATGGTTGGCCGCCACACAGCAGATGTAGTGTTCGTCATAAAGTTTCTGGCGCATGATGCCGCTATCCAGTTCCGGCATGTAACCCACCGCCACGTCACTGGATCCCGACGCCAGGGCCTCGGCGATATCCCCCACACGCAACGACGCCTCCAGGCGAACGTTCGGCGCGGTCTGGTTCAGACGGGCGAGCAGATCGGGAACCAGAATGACCCGGCCGGCATCGCTGGTGCACAGCTTGAACTTTCGATGTGCCGAAACCGGATCGAAAGACGCATGAACCGTCAGGCTGGTACGGATGAGCCTCTCGGCTTCACGCAGCATCGGAAACAGCGCCCGGGCATGAGGTGTAGGCTCCATGCCGTGGTGGGTCCGCACGAACAGGGCGTCGCCATAAGTCTCACGCAACTTGCCCAGGCTCATGCTGACGGCAGACTGCCCCAGTTCCAGATTTTCTGCTGTCCGCGATACGCTACGTGTCTCAAACATCTCCAGAAAGATGTTGATCAACCGAATGTCGAGGTTCATTTTTCTTATCGCCCGTCATGGGGAACACTCGACCATAGCAGGCACGACGCCGCACGACCACTGCTACTAACCCCTAAAGCTGCACCGCGGCAGCTTCGGGAAAAACATCAGGAACGGCCGATCGTCTTGACGACCTTGGCTTTCCACAACGCGCCCACCACCAATCCCTGCGCAATATCCTGCAAGGCTTGCGCGACGGCTTCCGTCGCCCGTGGATTGCTGGACTTGCCCGACTGCACGACGGACAGGCGCCACTGCGGCGTAGGATCCACGATAGGGGTGCATACGAACGTCCCGCGCGTGACTTCGCGCGACACACCAAACTCGGAAAAGATAGCGGCATAACCATCCAGGACGAGCTCGACAATACCGGCAAAGCTATCGCAGTTGACGGCAACGTTCAGTTCACATCCTGCCCGTGCCGCCGAGGTCTCGACGAGTTGCCGAAGCATGTGCGGCTTGCCGGGCAGAACCAACTCCAGCTTGCGGAGGTCTTCGAAGGCCACAACCGAGGTGGGCGGTGCTCGCTCTGGCGTCGTGACCAGGACCAGATCCTCGATCATGACCTCGGCATTGAGCACATGCTCCGACGGCTTGTGTTCATAGAGCAAGGCCACATCCAGACGACCGCTCTGTATCCACTCGTCAAGGTTGCCCGACATGCTCTCCACGATATGCAGCACGACGTTGGGAAATTGACGTGCGACGGTGCGCACCAGCGGCACCGCAAGCTCACGACAGGTTGCCGTGGAAAGCCCGACCGACACTTCACCCATAGGTTCCTGGGTGGAGGTGCGCACCGCTTCCTTGGCGTAGTCCATGTCGCGCAAGACCGAGCGAACATGCTTGCAGAACAAGAGTCCGGCCTCGGTCGGGGTTGCCCCGCGAGGGTGACGGTTCAACAGCTCTACACCGAGTTCTTCCTCCAGGTTGCGTACATGCTGGCTCAGTGAGGGTTGCGCAATGTGCAGGCTTTCAGCAGCCTTGGAAAAACTACCGGCATCGGCGATGGCGACAAAATACTTGATCTGACGCAAATTCATTTTCCGTGTCCCGACAACGACGTTATGCCCGCAAGTCAAAGAAGAATGATAAGCCATGTGTATCGGAAAACACGATATCTCGAATAAGAATTGCGTCTTTGCTTCACCCAAAGAGCGGGGTCAGAATAAGTCCCTGCCTGGCGCACAAACCCAGGCCAACTCATCTTCCGGAGACTTTCCAATGGTTCGCAAAATCGTCGATCTCAGCCTGACCATCGAAGACAACATGCCTGCTCACAAGCTCTTTCAACGGCCCATTTATACCGTTCACATGAGCCACGAAAGCAGCAAAGCTCTCGGCTTCGGGCAACCCGACGACCCCGTCACCTTTCAGACCAATTTTTTCGCTTCGCTTGACCACGTAGGGACCCACGTCGACGCATTCCGCCATGTCAATCCTGTTGGCGCCGGCGTCGATCAGATGCCCCTGGAACTGTTCATGGGTAAAGCCGTGTGCTTTGACATGCGCCATGTTCCCGACCTCGGTGACATCACGGCAGCAGATATGGTGGCGGCAGAACAGGCGTCGGGCGTGACCGTAGATGGACACATCGTCCTGCTGTGCACGGGCTTTCACGCACGCCACTACCCCAACCTCGAATCGGTCTGGAAAAACCCTGGGCTGACGGTCGAGGCCACCCAGTGGCTCTATGACCGGAAATCCCTGATGCACGGCGTTGAAGGCCCATCGACGGACAAACCCACAGAAACGACTTTCGCCCAGCACCGCCTGTGCCGTGAACTGGGGATGAGCCACTGGGAATGGCTCGTCAACCTGGAGTCGCTGATCGGCGTCGGAGAATTCGAATTCTCCGGAGCACCGCTGAAATTCAAAGACGGATCGGGCTCGCCCGTGCGTGCCTATGCCATCGTGAACGTCTGACCTTCCCCCACTGCATCAAAGGAGTCTGTCACGATGGACAGCCTGGATTTCATGACTGCACGGGCACTGAGGGATCTGGTCGAACGACGGGAAGTTTCGCCTGTCGAGCTGACGCTGAGAGCGCTGTCACGCGCCGAGAGCACCCAGAGCTCACTGAACGCGTTCTTCGATATTGACGCGCACGGCGCCATGCAAGCGGCACGCGCAGTCGAGCAGGCCATCGCCAGCGGACTGGCATGTGGCCCTCTGGCGGGGTTGCCGATTTCGGTGAAGGACCTGATTGCCGTTGCCGACCGACCACAGTC
>JAEYZR010000261.1 GCA_023427945.1 Pseudomonadota bacterium
GCGGCCGGCTACTACATCACCAACAGGCGTCTGCCGACCGAGGAGCCTGGCACGTTCGGGATCGTCGGCTATTACTTCGGGCGTGGCCAGAAGCCCGGCATTCATGTCCAGCAGAGCCACTATGCGAAGGACAGCCGCAGGGTCTATGCCTGCGGGATCGAGATCGAAGGGGCCGACGCGCCGAGTTTTCATGCCATTGGCGACGAAGGTAAATATTTCGCCGACAGGAACCGCGTCTACTGGGAGAGAACGTCGATCCCGGGCGCGGATCGGGCGAGTTTCACCTGTGCCTCGGAAGCAGGCCAGTATCGGGCCTACGACAAGGAGCGCCCTTATCATGCAGGGCAGCCCCAATCCGTTACCAGCGAGTTCGACCACTGGCGCGGATTTTTCGAGGCGCATCCCGAGATCACCGATACCTGGTGGCATCGGGAGCTGGCACGGCGGGAGCTGGCGCTCTGCACCAATGATCAACCCGTTCCCGTTGGCGGCCCCTATTTCAGCGACGGCAGCAGGATCATGGTCCGGCCGGATAACCCGCGCGATGGGCAATGGTTGTCACTGGATCATTTCGACCAGCCTAGCTTCCGCCACCTCGTCGATGTCTTCGGGCAGGATCGGCACGGCCTGCGATATTTCACGCCCGGACAGGAGCGTTACGGGCACGCGCCCGTCAAGGGAGCCGACCCGGCTAGCTTCGAACAGATCGACGGTCCCTGGTTCAGGGACAAGGGCCAAGTCTACTATCTCGACAGCAAGGCTCCCATGCCTGAACTTGCAGTCGTCAAAGCCGACCTGGACAGCTTCGAGGTTCTTGGTGACGCCTATGCCCGCGATGCAAATGGACTGATCGTGGAAGGGGTGCGCAAGCGAGGAATAGCCGATGCCGCCTCGGTGCAGGCGCTCGGGCATTCCTTCGCCCGCATGGGTGATACGTTGCTTTATCAGGGCAAGCCCATCACCAGACCCGGCAAGGTCGACCCTTCCAGCGCGCGCGGCGTCCACGCTCAGCTCCTGATCGATAGAAAAGGCCACATGCTGTTCGGCAGGAGCTATCGCAAACCTATTCCCGGTATCGATCCCGCCACGCTGAGTTTCCTCAACCAAGTGTTCGCGGTCGATGCGCGTCATGTCTATGCCATGACCGATGCCGGATTGGTGCTGTGCGCGGAAATCGACCGCAAGCACCTCGTGCAGGACGGCCTCTATTCAGTGCGCGTCGCGGACATGGCGTTCCATGTTTCAGGGGAACGGCTGGTGCGGACTCAGTTGGAGAAATAAAAACGAGTCCAGGCAGAACGCGAACTCGTTTCGAAACGACATGGTCATCGCATCAAGAATTTTTCCGTTGTTACCCTGGTGTTATTCAGCGTCGCTGCGCGTCGGACTTCCGTAACGTGTCGCAAGGCCGGGTTCGTGCAAGCTGGGCGCCCGCAGATCTGGCATGTATTGAAAGTCTGATAACATCCTGTGGCATGTCACAAGAGCCTCCGAAGAAGTCGCGTAAGCTTGCTGGATGGATCACGGTCCTGATTGCCGTCGCAATCGTTGGTGCCGTGACCTACGCCATGATGAGTCTTCTGGAATCGATTGGGTGCGCAGTTTTGTTTTTCCTGCCGGAGAGCTGCCGGGCCAAGTTCGGGGGGTGATTCCAGCCACACGGGTTACCAGACGGCCCGGCCAATGCCATGCGGCATGAGGGCGTCGATGCGCACCACTCTAGAAATCCAGCAGACCTTGCATATTCTCTTGCGCATCTTTTATTGAGGCGGCATATCGTCGCCTCGTTTCAATCCTCTTGATACCTGCATCATCAGCCCTGGGTCGGCGTTCTCGGCGGTAAGTGTCCAGCCGTGCGCTGCACAGATTTCCTGGCAAATGGCCAGACCCAATCCAGCGCCATGATCCCGTCGATGGGCGCCACGCCAAAAGCGCGTAAACAAGAGTGAGAGTTGCTCTGAACTGACCCCTGGCCCCCAATCCCTTACGCGTATGTTGTCCGAATCTATGGTCGTCCTGACCTCGGTTCCTGGCGGGGCGTGCTGGATGGCATTTTCGATCAGGTTCTTCAGCAACGTGAAAAATGCGCCACGATCTGCACGCCATATCTGATCCTCCGAGAGACTTGCAATCGAGAGGTTGATCTGCGACTCATCTGCGATTTTCCTCAGGAAGGAAACAACATCGTGAGCGCTTTGGCTCGCATTGACATCTGAGAACTGGTAGGTCAGGGGTTCGCTGGCTTCAGCCAGCAGCAAGAGCTGTTGGACATGGCGAGTCAGGTGCTCAATATGAGCAAGCAATGGTTCTCGAACATCCTCGGTGGTCTCCATCAAGTCGATCTCGGCACGTAACAGTGCGAGTGGTGTTTTCAGTTCATGGGCTGCTTTTGCCAAAAAGTCCTGCTGAATTCGAAACCCCTTTTCAATTCGATCGAGCGCGGCGTTGAAGCTGCTGATGAGTGGCGCAATTTCAAGCGGAACCCGATCGGCCTGCACTCGCTCGTTGAGCGATTTCAGGGAGATTGACGTCATGGCAACAGAAGCCTTTCGAAGCGGCCCAAGTGAACACTTGAGACTGAGGTATGCGCACGCAGTAAATACGAACAGCAGGATCATCCCCATCGAAAGGATGCCGAGTCGGATAAATGGGATCGCGAATTCCTGGTGCAGGAAGTCAACCATCCGCGAACTCACCGTCAACTGGATGAGCCAGGTCTTACCTCCATGTTCGATGCGTTGCGTGGCGCATCCCCGGGCGCCATCACGCTTGGTATCGAAGCACCATTTCTCCAGCTTGGCGATATCGCCATCCTGGGGCCAATCTCGCGCGCCCGGTGACGTCAATACTGCATGGCCGGATTCGTCCAGGACACGGTAGGCGGTCTCCTGCCATAGACTGTCGTAGATCCAGAGGGGATGCTCAGGGTCGTTTTCGAAGCCGACCGGGCGACCTGCGCTGTCGAACGCCAGGTGCCGTGCCAGACTGAGCGTTCGATCGGACAGCGTCATGCCAGGCAGCCGGTCTTGTGCGAGGGCTCCGAGCAAGACCAGCAGGCCAATGCTAAACAGCGAACCCGCCACATAGGCCCGCAAGATCTGGAATGCGAGGCTATTGAACCACTGGGGGCGTTTGAAGCGCATAGCCCTGGCCTCTGACATTGACGATCTGCAAACGAGACCCGATAGCCTGAAGCTTGCGGCGCATGCGATGCAGGGCGACATCCAACGCATTGGGCGTGACTGCCTCGCTCAATCCCCAGCCGGCGACCTCCAGGGCATTGCGGCGGACCACCTCTCCTTGCTTGCGTATCAATGCCAGCATGATCTGCATCTCGGCCGGTGCGAGCGTGACACTTTCATCGCCGCAACTGGCGATGCCGGCATCCGGCGACAGCGCCAGATCGAAATAGGCGGGCGCCACGGACTGGCTCGCTGCGGGGCGGCGCAGCAGCGCCCGGACGCGCGCAACCAACTCGGTCATGGCAAAGGGTTTCGGCAGATAGTCGTCCGCGCCTGCTTCCAGGCCTTCCACCCGGTCATGCAGTGCATCTCTGGCGGTGAGGATCAGGCAAGGGACGCTCACGCCGGCCTGGCGCATTCTCCGCAACAAGCGCACACCATCCCCATCGGGCAGGCCGCGATCAAGCACCAGCCCCCGATAGGAGACCTGCTGCATCGCCGTCCATGCTGACTCGCCGCGCTCCACCACATCCGCCGCGATGCCTGCATTGGCCAGTCCTTTGCAGATGAGCCTGACCAGATGGTCATGGTCTTCGACTAAAAGAATTCTGCCCATTAAAAGTGGTACATGTACCCCAGGAAAACGCGGTTGTCGGTGGACCTGTCCACCAGCGGGCTGTCCTTGGCGTCGGAGGACAACCTCCTGGCCCGAACGTCCAGCATCATGGAATGGTGCTTGTTTAACTGGTAGACACCTTGCAGCCCAACTTCGGTGCTGATGCCGGATTCGCCGTGGTATTCGGGCCGCCCGGCTCGGGCCTCATGCGCCCGTACGCCGTAATAGTAGTCGACATACTTGCGGTCATGCCACGCGGCGCCAATGCGAGGCGTGAGGGTGAGGCGCTGGCCCACTTTCCAGGACCTGTCCAGACCCAGATTGAAGCGCTGTCCCTTGCTGTGGCCTGACACGTCATGCGTCCAGTCCGCGCTGACGTTCAACAGGCTGGTCTGCCACTCCACCTTCGCGCCCGCCCAGATTCCACTTTTGCGTCTATCCATGCCCGCCAGCGCCCACGAGTCGCCAGCCTTATAGCCGGATCCGTCCCAGCGGCCTATTAGCCGGAAATTGATCTTATTGGTCTCGCTGAATCTCAAGC
>JAEYZR010000267.1 GCA_023427945.1 Pseudomonadota bacterium
CTATACGCCAGCACGCTCGCGCCCGGGTCAACTCGGGCTGGCGCCGGCCGATGCCTCGCTGCGCCTGAAGGGGGGCTGGGGGCCGGGACGGGGCGAGGATGCGGTGTCCAGGCTCGTGGGCTGGCGCGGCACGCTGGAGACACTGAAGGCCAGCCATGCCGGGTTCGGTGTCGATCTGGCGCGTGAGATGTCCATATCATTTCTGCCGCAGGCGGTTGCCCCGCAGTGGCAGTGGCAGGTGAGTGCAGCCAACATTGCTCTGGCACTGCCCAATCGCCAGTCGATGACGCTCAATCACCTGGGGTCGCGCGGGGGAGCCGGCCGTTGGGAGACTGCCGGTCGCATCGACAACGCCGTGATCAATCGCGACCTGGTGCGCGGCATCATGGGCGCCATCGATCCCGAAGCGCTCAAGCGCGATGATCGCGAACAGGGACGCGTCAACAAGCTTTCTCCCAATGCGGCACGTGAGATTGCGCTGGATGCGTCCTGGGATCTGAAATTTGCGGGAGCCCTGAGCGGTCAGGCACGGCTGGCGCGTCGCTCCGGCGATCTGCTCATTCCGGGGGACCCGCCTGTGCCCCTGGGGCTGCGCGATCTGGCGATCGACCTCACAGCGCGTCCGACTTCGGGGGCCGGCAGCCGGCTGGACGCTCGCCTGAACGCAGCGACGGCACGCATGGGCACGGTCAACGGCACCGCGCAGGTCATGCTGCTGGGGCTGGGACTGGCGCCCAATCAGCCCATACAGGCGCGGGTGAATGCCGACATCGCCGATCTTGGTTGGGTGAGCCTTTTCACAGGCGACGCCGTGGAAATCGGCGGTGCCGTCAATGCCAGCGTCGAGGCGACGGGCGTGCTGGGCAAGGACTGGAAGACCTCCGGAACGGTGCGCGCCACCGGCCTGAAGGTCGTGCAGATCGACAACGGCATCCGCCTGTTCGACGGGACGCTGTCGGCCCGGCTCGCGGACAACAACGTCGTGCTGGAATCGCTGCGCTTTCCGGCCTCGCTGCGTGTGCTGCCCACCGAATGGCGCACCCGCACCTGGATCACCGAGGAGGCGGACGCCAAGAACGGCTACATCGAGGCGCGCGGCCAGTGGTCACTGCTGGATTCGGCCGGTCGCATCGGCGTGAACGTTCACCGCTTTCCGATCCTGCAGCGCTCCGATCGTTTCGCCATGATCACCGGCAATGTCGACATCGATGCGGCTTTGCCGCGTCTGACGATCACCGGCGATCTCAAGGCGGACGCCGGATGGGTCAGCCTGGAAATCCTGCAGAGCGTGCCTACGCTGGACGACGACGTACGGGTGCGCAAGCCCGGCGACAAGGACACCGTGAACGTGCCCATGCAGGCCGGCATGAACCTCAAGTTCGACATGGGGCCCCGGTTCTACATCTCGGGCATGGGGCTGAACTCCGGCATCGTGGGAAATATCCAGATCCTGCTCAACCAGGGGCGGTTGTCGGGTGCGGGACAGTTGCGTACCCGGGGGGGGCGCATCGAAGCGTATGGCCAGGGGCTGCAACTGCGCCGCGGGACCGTCACCTTCCAGGGCGCAATCGACAATCCGGTGCTGGATATCGAGGCACTGCGCGTCAATCAGCAGGTGCAGGCCGGGGTCAAGGTAGGAGGCACTGCCCAGCGCCCGCGTATCGATCTGGTTTCCTATCCCGATGTCACCGACGTCGAGAAGCTGTCGTGGCTGATCCTGGGCCGTGGCCCCGACGACAGCGGCGGCGAGGCGGCGTTGTTGCTGTCCGCCGGCGCGTCGCTGCTGACCGGCGACGAACCGTTCTATCGCAAGTTCGGGCTCGACGATGTCAGCGTGCGTTCCGGTGCGATCGGCTCTTCAGGGAGTATCCTGCCCGACAGGACGGTGGTGAGCAGCGTGAACCGGGCAAGCGACGACCTGGCGACCCAGTTCGTGGTGGCCAGCAAACGCTTCGCCAATGGCATCACGCTCAGCCTGGAGCAGTCCATGTCCGGTAGCGGCACGGTCGGGCGTGCCAGTTACCAGTTGGCGCGCGGCTTGTCAGCCGATCTGAAGGGCGGAACCGTGACCGGACTGTCATTGGTCTACCGCACGTTCTTTCAGTAGCTCTAAAATACTGAATTGCCCCATTTTCCAACCATAGGCTTTCCATGAGCAACAAGAGCGACCGCTGGATTCTACGCGCAGCCCAGGCCGGCATGATCGAGCCGTTCGAGTCCGACCAGGTGCGCCACGCGCCCGACGGCTCGCGCATCGTCAGCTACGGCACCAGCAGCTACGGCTACGACGTGCGGTGTGCGCGTGAATTCAAGATTTTCACCAACATCAATTCGACCATCGTCGATCCCAAGAACTTCGACGAAAAATCCTTCGTGAACTTCACCGGCGACGTGTGCATCATCCCGCCGAACTCCTTCGCTCTGGCGCACACGGTCGAATACTTCCGCATCCCGCGCTCGGTGCTCACCGTCTGCCTGGGCAAGAGCACCTATGCGCGCTGCGGCATCATCGTCAACGTCACGCCGCTGGAACCCGAGTGGGAAGGCCACGTCACGCTCGAATTCTCCAACACCACGCCCCTGCCGGCCAAGATCTATGCCGGTGAAGGCTGCGCGCAGATGCTGTTCCTGGAAAGCGACGAAATCTGCGAAACGTCCTACGCCGATCGCGGTGGAAAGTACCAGGGCCAGCGCGGCGTGACACTGCCCAGAACGTGAACACTGCCCCCGTGATGCAGTCCTGCCATATTCGCGTTGTACACTCGCGTCCGTTTGCCCGCCAACCTGGAGCGCCCGCATGAAATTTCGCTTCCCCATCATCATCATCGACGAGGACTACCGGTCCGAGAATGCGTCGGGTCTGGGCGTGCGCGCTCTTGCAGCAGCCATCGAAGCCGAGGGCGTCGAGGTGTTGGGCGTGACCAGCTATGGCGATCTCAGCTCGTTCGCCCAGCAGCAAAGCCGGGCCAGCGCGTTCATCCTGTCCATCGACGATGAAGAGTTCGACGTCGATTCGCCTGAAGACGTGGCCATCGCCATCAAGACGCTGCGCGCCTTCATCAGCGAACTGCGGTTTCGCAACATGGAGATCCCCATCTACCTGTATGGCGAGACGCGCACCTCGGAGCACATTCCGAACGACATCCTGCGTGAACTGCACGGCTTCATCCACATGTTCGAGGACACCCCCGAATTCGTGGCGCGCCACATCATTCGCGAAGCCCGCAGCTATGTCGAAAGCCTGCCCCCGCCGTTCTTTCGCGAACTGGTCAAGTACGCCCAGGATGGCTCGTATTCCTGGCACTGCCCCGGTCACTCGGGCGGCGTCGCGTTCCTCAAGAGCCCCGTCGGACAGATGTTCCACCAGTTCTTCGGTGAAAACATGCTGCGCGCCGACGTCTGCAATGCGGTCGATGAACTGGGGCAACTGCTCGATCACACCGGCCCCGTGGCCGAGTCGGAGCTCAATGCGGCGCGCATCTTCAACGCCGATCACTGCTTCTTCGTCACCAACGGCACCTCCACCTCCAACAAAGTGGTCTGGCATGCCAACGTGGCGGCCGACGACATCGTGGTGGTCGATCGCAATTGCCACAAGTCGATCCTGCACGCCATCACCATGACGGGTGCGATCCCGGTGTTCCTGCGTCCCACCCGCAATCACCTGGGCATCATCGGCCCGATTCCGCTCGAAGAGTTCGAGCCCGAAAGCATTCGCAGGAAGATCGAAGCCAACCCGTTTGCGCGCAAGGTCGCCAACAAGCGCCCGCGCATCCTGACGCTCACGCAAAGCACCTACGACGGTGTGATCTACAACGTCGAGATGATCAAGGAAAAGCTGGGCAGCTACGTCGATACGCTGCACTTTGACGAAGCGTGGCTGCCGCACGCCGCGTTCCACGGCTTCTACAAGGACATGCACGCCATTGGCGCGAACCGTCCGCGCAGTCCCGAGGCGATGGTCTTTGCCACGCACTCGACGCACAAGCTGCTCGCCGGGATCTCGCAAGCCTCGCAGATCATCGTGCAGGAGTCACAGACCCGCAAACTGGATCGCAACATTTTCAATGAAGCGTATCTGATGCACACCTCGACCTCGCCTCAGTACGCCATCATTGCGTCGTGCGACGTGGCCGCCGCCATGATGGAAGCGCCCGGCGGGCCGGCGCTGGTCGAAGAAAGCATCCGCGAAGCGATGGATTTCCGTCGCGCCATGCGCAAGGTCGAAAACGAATACGGCAAGAACGACTGGTGGTTCAAGGTGTGGGGCCCCAATCGTCTGGCCGCCGATGGCATCGGCAATCGCGACGAGTGGTTGCTGGAGGCCAACGACAAATGGCACGGCTTTGGCGAGCTGGCCACCGACTTCAACATGCTCGATCCGATCAAGGCCACGGTCATCACCCCGGGGCTGGACATTTCGGGCGCGTTCGGCGAAACCGGTGTGCCTGCCGCGCTGGTGTCCAAGTACCTGGCCGAACATGGCGTGGTCATCGAAAAGACCGGGCTCTACTCGTTCTTCATCCTGTTCACCATCGGCATCACCAAAGGCCGCTGGAACACCTTGCTGACTGCCTTGCAGCAGTTCAAGGACGACTACGA
>JAEYZR010000357.1 GCA_023427945.1 Pseudomonadota bacterium
CGATCGGTTATGTCGAGTACGCCTACGCCAAGCACAACAAGCTGTCGTGGACGCAACTGCGCAACAAGGACGGCCAGTTCGTCCAGCCCACGCAGGAAGCTTTCGCAGCCGCTGCTGCTAACGCCGACTGGGCCAGCGCGCCTGGCATGGGCGTGGTGCTGACCGAAGAGCCGGGTGCCAAGTCGTGGCCTGTCACCAGCGCGACCTTCATCCTGCTGCACAAGGAACAGAACAAGCCTGAACAAGGTGCCGCCGTGATGGCGTTCTTTGACTGGGCCTGGAAGGAAGGCGCCAAGGCTGCTGCCGATCTGGACTACGTGCCCCTGCCCCAGGAAGTGACGGACAAGATCCGTGCCGCCTGGAAGGCCGACATCAAATCGGCGGACGGCAAGGCAGTCTGGACGAAGTAACAGAAAAGGCCGGGCATGAATTGCCCGGCCTTTTCGATGAAGTTAAAAGATTTTCCCCGATTTTCACGATTTAGATGCCGGGAATGCCTGCCATGAGTGCAGTAGTGAATAATAATGCGGGTATGACACGCCCACACGATTCCGTTACAGCAGGTCAGCCTGCCCCACGCAAAGCAGTGAGCAATGCGTTGGCTGACAGCCTGTTCAAAAACCTGACCCGCACTTTCGCCTTCCTGGTATTCAGTCTGCTTGCGGCCATTCTTGCCTCACTGGTGTGGGGCAGTCGCGAGACACTGGCTGCCTACGGGCCTGCGTTTCTCTGGACCAACGAGTGGGATCCCGTCAACAGCGAGTTCGGCGCCTTTGTGCCCATCATCGGCACGCTCATGACCTCGGCGATTGCCCTGATCATTGCCGTACCTGTCTCGTTTGGCATCGCCATGTTCCTCACCGAACTCTCGCCCACCTGGCTGCGCCGTCCCCTGGGCACCGCCATCGAGATGCTGGCCGCCATTCCCTCCATCATCTACGGGATGTGGGGTCTGTTCGTGTTCGTGCCCATCTTCCAGGTCTACATTCAGCCGAGCATGATCGCTGTGCTGGGCGGCATACCGCTGATCGGCGGTTTCTTCTCCGGCCCTCCATTCGGCATCGGTATCTTCACCGCAGGCCTGATTCTCTCGATCATGGTCATCCCGTTCATCACGGCGGTCATGCGCGACGTGTTCGAACTGGTTCCGCCCCTGCTCAAGGAATCGGCTTATGGCCTGGGCAGCAACACATGGGAAGTGATGTGGAAAGTCGTGCTGCCTTTCACCAAGACAGGCGTGGTCGGCGGCATCATGCTTGGTCTGGGTCGAGCACTGGGTGAAACGATGGCGGTCACCTTTGTGATCGGCAACGCGTTTCGCTCGCCGGATTCGATCTTTTCACCTGCCAACTCGATTGCCTCTGCGCTGGCGAACGAGTTCAACGAAGCAGGCGGGATGCAGAAGTCCGCGCTGATCGAGCTGGGTCTGATCCTGTTCCTGATCACCACCGTCGTTCTGGCACTGGCCAAGCTTCTGCTGGTTCGCCTGTCCAAGTCCGAAGGCGCCAAAAGCTGATAGACCCAGCGGCTGACCGCCGCTGTTGATCGCTCTCTAGGAATACGCATCCATCATGTCGCAGCCCACCTTACTGCAAAACAACAACCCGGTTTACCGCCGGCGCAGCCTGGTCAACAAGATCATGCTGATCCTGTCGGCTGCAGCGCTGATATTCGGTTTGTTCTGGTTGTTCTGGATCATAGGCACCCTGGTCTTCAAGGGTGCAGCGGCACTGTCGCTGGCACTGTTCACCGAAATCACGCCGCCTCCGGGCCAGACGGGCGGCCTGCTCAACGCCATCATCGGCAGTGTGATGATGGTCGGCATCGGCACCCTGATTGGTACCCCGATCGGCATTCTGGCCGGCACCTATCTGGCCGAGTACGGTCAGCGTGGCTGGCTGGCACCGGCGACACGCTTCTTGAACGATGTTCTGCTGTCGGCACCATCGATCATCATCGGTCTGTTCATCTACGCCATCTACGTCGCCCAGGTCGGTCACTACTCAGGCTGGGCGGGTGCCATCGCACTGTCGATCCTGGTGATTCCGGTCGTGGTTCGCACAACCGACAACATGTTGATGCTGGTGCCCAACAGCCTGCGTGAAGCCGCCGTGGCTCTGGGTTGTCCGAAATGGCGCATGATCACGCTGGTGTCGTACAAAGCCGCCAAGGCAGGCATCATCACGGGCATTCTGCTGGCGGTGGCCCGCATTGCCGGTGAGACCGCACCCTTGCTGTTCACGGCGCTGTCCAACCAGTTCATGTCCTGGAACATGAATGGCCCGATGGCCAACCTGCCAGTCGTGATTTTCCAGTTTGCTGCCAGCCCCTTCCCCGATTGGAACACCCTGGCCTGGGCCGGTGCTGCGTTGATCACGCTGCTGGTGCTCAGTATCAACATCGTGGCCCGTACCTACTTCCGTCAGAAATAACCTGAGCCTGTCATGGAAAAATCCGTAATCGACACACTGCCGCCCGCCAAATTGCAGGTCAACAACCTCAATTTCTACTACGGCAAGTTTCACGCGATTCGCAACGTCAACATGTCGATCGCCAAGAACAAGGTGACGGCATTCATCGGCCCGTCGGGCTGTGGTAAATCCACGCTGTTGCGTACGTTCAACCGCATGTTCGAACTCTATCCCGGCCAGACGGCCGAGGGTGAGATCCTGCTGGACGGTGAAAACCTGCTGACCAGCAAGACCGATATCTCGCTGCTGCGTGCCAAGGTCGGCATGGTGTTTCAAAAGCCCACACCGTTTCCCATGAGCATCTACGACAACGTCGCTTTCGGCATGCGTCTGTTCGAGAAACTGTCGCGTGGCGAAATGGATGAGCGCGTGGAATGGGCGCTGACCAAGGCGGCGCTGTGGGGCGAGGTGAAGGACAAGCTGCACCAGAGCGGTCACAGCCTGTCAGGTGGCCAGCAACAGCGTCTTTGCATCGCCCGCGGCGTGGCGATCAAGCCTGAAGTGCTGCTGCTCGATGAGCCCTGCTCGGCGCTGGATCCCATCTCCACGGCCAAGATCGAAGAACTGATCGCAGAGCTGAAGAACGACTATACCGTCGTCATCGTGACGCACAACATGCAGCAGGCTGCACGCTGTTCGGATTACACGGCATACATGTATCTGGGCGAACTGATGGAATTTGGCAAGACCGATCAGATCTTCGTGAAGCCCACGCGCAAGGAAACCGAAGACTACATCACCGGTCGCTTCGGCTGATCGCCAAGTCATCGGCGCTTCATCACGCGTTATTTCAGGCTGCGCAGCGCCCGTTTGCAAATGCGGTGGGTCGCCTCTGCCGGGCGACCCTGCAGCCACTTTTCACATAACTCGCGCACCCATTCAGGCCTGTCCTTGGCCGCATCGTTGAGCCAGTTGGCGACGGAATCCTGCACGTAGACCGACGGTTCGGCGCGCAGTGGCAAGAGAATGGGGAGGGCACGCTCCGGTTGTTTCTTGAGCATGGCAATGTGGGCGCACCACACGCCGCGAGGACGCAGCGATTCGCTGGCGAAGCGACGCAGCCGTTCCGATGGCGACTGCGTCCAGCTCGAGAGATGGCTGATGGACGTATCCAGATCCCGCGCGAGGTGCGGACGGATCGCCATCCAGGCCCATTCACGCACACCGAAGTGCTCGTCATCGGCCAGGGGTGCGATGGCTTTCAGTCTGGACGACAGGTCCAGATCTGAATCGGCGCCGATCATGAAGCAGGCCCAGCCCCGTACCGTGTCCGAGCCATGACTGCGACATCGAGCCAGGCGGTCGGTTTTGTGATCTTCACCAAGCAAGGCCCCTATAGCCGCCATTCTTTTCAGGATGCCGAGGTGGCAGGCGGCATTGGCACGGGCTTGTTGCCCGGCAGAAAGATCAGGAAAGACCGTGCGCAACAACGTGGCCTGATCGAGCGCCAGCCCTTCAGCCAACGTGGCGCTTTGTAATTCGCCCTTTGAAAGCGCATCCAGTACGCTGGCAGGAATATCGGCAGTGCGGGTTGCGCCTTTGCGCGTGGAGAGGGGGGTCATGGCGCCGTCTCTTCTGTATTGCTGGTCAGGTTCTTGTCGGCCTTGGCGAGCAAGCCTGACAACTGCTGGCGCTCTCTTGCCGACAGATTCTGGAAAAGACCGGCTATCCAATGACCGTGCTCGACGAATACTTTCCTGGCCAGTCGCTTGCCCTTGGGCGTCAACCGCACGCGCACGGTCCGGCGATCGTCGTTCTGGGTGTGACGTTCAATCAGGCTTTCGCGCTCCAGTCCATCGAGCAGGCCGGTTATCGTGGCGCGGGTCACACCAGACTGAGCTGCCAGTTCGTTTGGAGCCAGACCATCGTCGGCCGAGTCGAGCAGGAACAAAATGACGAAGCGCCCTTCGGACAGGGCGTGTGGTGCCAGCATCGCGGCACATTGTCGGTCGATGGCCGATGCGAGTGAGAGTGTTTGAAAACATAGCCGGATATTTTCGATCTCTGGCAGGTGCCGGCGGCGTGCTTCCTGAAGAAGTGCCTCGTACTTTTGTGCAAGTTGCATTTTTGATGGTGCCATATAATCAGGTGGCTAATTATATAGGCTGATTGATGTTCGATTCCATCGCACTGGAACACCGGCCTTGTGTTGTGCTTCAAGGTGCTGGTTTACGCCGCCTGGTGGCACGCTCGGCCAGCAGGGGCGCCTGCGTCGCGCCATTGACGTGAAGCCAGGGGTTTGGATGAATCGCCCGGCCACATGCAAGTGACCGGGCGATTCATGACGATGGGCCCGTTTTCTTGGCCCTGCGTCAGGCCGGCTTAGTTGCCGTTGAAGAGCTGCGTGCTGTACAGATCGACGGGCAGCTTGCGCATGATCGGCAATTGTGTCCCTGCATCCTTTTCCAGGCCGTCGATATAGGTCTGGAACACGTCGGCATCCAGCACGCCGATGTCGGTGCGTCTTTCGGCAGGCACGTTCCTCAGGGTGGTGTAGCCATCGCCACCGGTGGCATTGAAGCTCAGCACGAACAGTCGGTATGTGCGTGCCGCGTCAAGCGCCATCCAGGTGCTGGTTGCCTTATCGAACACTTGCAGATTGCTGGCGCGGCTGCCGGCGGGTTGCGCCGTGTTCACGTCAAAGCGCAGGCCGCCGGTATAAGGGTAGGGACCGCTTGAACCAGGCGTCTTGAACACCGCTTCCAGTCCGTCTTCGATCATGCTCTTGACTTCCTGGCCGGTGATGTCCAGGCGGAAAAGCATGTTGCCGAAGGGCAGGACTTCAATGACGTTGGCGGCCGTGACCGTGCCTTGCAGCGGAACACGAACGCCACCGCCGCTTTGCAGGCTGATGTCCGCACCACCGTAGTTGGCGTTGGCTACATCCAGGTACGCCTGTGCGACCAGTTGCTGGATATCGCCGCCGTGCAGGCTGACGTTGCCCAGCGCATTGCACGCCGCGCTCGAACGAGCATAGTCGATCGAGCCCGGACCACCCGGAACGCGACGCGAGCACAGTTCTTCGGGCGCGCTGGCTACCTCTTGCTTCTTGAACACGTCGACCGCTTCCTTGTACGGTGCCAGCACTGCAGCAGCTTCTGCGTTGGGAACCGTCACACGCAGGAATCCGCTTGCAGCAATGTCGTCGAGGAATGCGGCGCGATCTGCGGCAGAAACCGGAGCGGCCGGGCTGCCGGCCGTGAAGTTGTCGCCGATCAGCACGTGCGGGGTGCCTGCGCATTGCGTGACCCGGCCCGTTTCATCGAAGCTCACCTTGATTTCACCTACGACTTGCGAGTATTCCCAGGCCTGGGCGAGGCAGACGGGGTTGCCGTCTTTATCGCTGAGTGTCTGGGCGTAGGCACCGGCGGGGGAGCCGACGGCATAGGTGATCATGGCGTCGGGGCCGAGCAGGGTATGAGAGTCGCCGCCAATGACGGCGTCCACGCCACTGAGGTTGGCGATCAGGGTGCGATCCAGGCTGTAGCCGATGTGGCTGAGCAGGATGACCTTGTTCACGCCTTGTGCATGCAGTTCGTTGATCGAGCGCTGCGCGGCAACGGTCTCCTCTTCGAACGTCGTATCCGGGTCGGGGCTGGACGACTCCTTGGTTTTCTGGGCGACGGTCAGGCCGACGATGCCGATCTTCTCACCTTCGCGCTCGACGATCGTCCAGGGATTCACCAGGCCGGGTGCGCGGCTGGGATGGAGTGCCGAGCTTGCGCCGAACGTGACGTTGGCGCTGAGCACGGGCGTCTGGCAGGCGCCGTCATGCAGGCGGCCGATGAAATGGCCGAGTTCTGTGTCGCCTTTGTCGAACTCGTGGTTGCCCAGAGCGAAGGCGTCAAAGCAGACCGTGTTCATCATGGCGGCGTCCGCCTCACCGATCGCGCCTGCGCGATTGAAGTACAGCGTACCGGTCAATGCATCACCGGCGTGCAGTTTCAGCACGTTGGGTGCGTTTTGCGACAGTTCGTCGAACGCTGTCTTCACACGCGCGAAACCTGCGGCATCGACGGTGGTGGAGACACGGCTGCCCTGGGCGTTTTGCAGCATGAGCGTGCGCGACCTGGCGTCCAGATTGGAGTGGTGGTCGTTGACGTGCAGAATGGTCAGGTCGATGGCGCGAGCCGTGGGCGCAGGTTCGGGCTCGGGTGTCGGGGTTGGTGTGGGCGTAGGTGTGGGTTCGGGTTGGGGCTTGTCGTCGTCGTCGCTCGAGCCGCCGCAGCCTGCAAGCAGGCTGGCCGCCACCAGGGCCGTGGCCAGCCATTTCATCTTGTTCGCCGAGGCATGCGAATCCGCTTGGCTCTGCCAGTGTGGCGTGTCGTTTTCGATTTGCATTGCGC
>JAEYZR010000097.1 GCA_023427945.1 Pseudomonadota bacterium
GCCCCGATGGGGCCGCGTCGCCAACATGACGGATGCTCATCCGTTATCGTGTGCGGCAGGTTCACTTTTCTTGCCCGCCCATGCCCGTTATTCGAGTCGTCAGCTACAACATCCACAAAGGCCGTTCGGCATTGATGAGCCGCGAGTCCCTGCGCGATCTGCGCCTGGGCCTGTATGGTCTGCGCCCCGATCTCGTGTTCCTGCAGGAGGTGCAGGGGCGTAACGAGCAAGCGTCGAAGTTCGACCAGCAGCACGAGTCATTGGGCGCAGCCCTCCATATGAACGTGGCCTATGGCCGCAACGCCGTTCGCGATGCCACCGACCATGGCAATGCGCTGCTCTCGCGCTTTGACATCAGCAGCTACGAGAATCAGGATATTTCCGATCACAAGCTGGAGCAGCGCGGCTTGCTGCACGCCCAGGTAGAGATCGGCGATCACCACGTGCATTGCTTCGTCGTCCACCTGGGGCTGTTTGCGGGCAGCCGAAAACGCCAGACTGAAGCCTTGATCGATCGCATAGGCCGGTTGGTGCCCGAAGGCTGTCCGATGCTGATCGCGGGCGATTTCAACGATTGGGGCGACAGGCTCTCGCCCCAGTTCGTTCAGCAACTGGGGCTGTACGAGGTGTTCGCCCATGCGCCTCGCACCCACGGGGGCGAATTGCCCACCATGCGCGAGACCATGCGTCGCCTGGCCAATACCTTGCGAGGCATGCCCAATGCATTGAGCGCGATGGAGCGCACCCGGCAGTTGGGCATGGGGCAGGGCGTGGGCGCACTGGTGCCGCCGCCGCGCACCTTTCCGGCCGTGTTCCCGTGGTTCCGCCTGGATCGCATCTATCAGCGCGGGTTCGCCGTGCGCAGTGCGCGGGTGCTGCACGGGCGTGCCTGGTCGCGTCTTTCCGACCATGCGCCCATTCTGACTGAGCTGGAGCTGCCGTGAAGTCAGGCATTGTCCAGTTGGACTGGACGGATGGCAATCAGATCGATTTACTGCAGAACGGATGTGAGTTTTTTCCTGCGCTGTGCGCGGCCATTGACGGTGCCCGTCACAGCGTCCACCTCGAAACCTATATCTTCACGCTCGATCGCACGGGCCGCAAAGTGCTGGAAAGCCTGTGTGCTGCGGCGGCGCGCGGGGTGAAGGTCCGGGTGGCAATCGACGGATTCGGCAGTGCCGACGTGGTTCAGGACATACGCAGCCAGATCGGCGCAGCCGGGGGCATGTGCCTGATCTATCGGCCAGAGCCGCGCTGGTTCGTGCGGTGGGTGCCTTCGCGCCAGCGTCTGCGCCGACTGCATCGCAAGATTGCCGTGATCGACGGCGAGCTGGCTATGGTCGGAGGGATCAACATCCTGGATGACTACGACGACATCGACCCCCGGGATGGGATCGATGTTCCACGGTTCGATTACGCCGTGGCTGTGCGCGGTCCCCTGGTTCCCTATGCCGTGCATGCCCAGAAACTGCTGTGGGTGCGGTTGAACTGGGGGCGTCTGCGGCGCCACCCGCGCGATTGGCGCCGATTGCGGCTCAAGCCTCCGCATCAGAAGAGCGCCGCACCAGTCGGTGCCTTGCGTGCCGCCCTGGTGCTGCGCGACAACCTGCGTTATCGCAAGACGTTCGAGCGCGGTTATCTGTATGGCCTGGAGCGTGCCCAGAAGGACATCCTGATCGCCAACGCCTATTTCTTGCCAGGCAAGCAGTTCCGGCGTGCCTTGATAAGCGCTGCGCGCCGGGGGGTACGAGTGCGCGTGCTGCTGCAGGGGAAAATCGAATATCGCATGCAGTATCACGCCACGCGGGCGCTCTACGCGCCGTTGCTGGCCGAAGGCATTGAAATCTACGAGTACATGCCAAGCTACCTGCACGCCAAGGTCGCCGTGATCGACAGCATGGCCACAGTAGGATCGTCCAATATCGACCCTTTCAGTTTCCTGTTGGCGCGTGAAGCCAACGTGGTGATCGACGACGCCGGATTTGCCGCCGATCTGCAGGCCTCGCTGGAGCAGGCCATCGAACAGGGCGGGGTGCGTATCCTGCCCGAGGTTTATCACCGGCGTGGCCTGGTCCGACGCATGGCCGATGGCCTGGCCTACACCCTGGTCCGGATCGGTGTATCGCTCACCGGGTCGTTGAACGAGTATTAGGCAGAAACGATGCGCGGGCATCGGACGTACAGAAGGGGTGTGGAAGTTTTAGACGAGGGAACCTGTTGTAAACAAACGTAGTTTGAAGCTCTGTATGGGGGCCATCCTGCGGTACGCTGATGCGATGACAACAGGAGACGCTCTCATGCCTCGCAACGATTTCGCTACCGGCACGCATCGCGGCAAACCCATAAGAAAGATCGCCGTCCTTGGCGCAGGGGTCATGGGCGCCCAGATCGCGGCGCATTGTGTGAACGCCAGCGTGCCCGTCGTGCTGTTCGATCTGGCCGCCAAGGAAGGTGACCGCAGCAGCATTGCACGGGGGGCCATTGCCCGGCTGGCCAAGCTCAGCCCGGCGCCGCTGGCATTGGATTCCCTGGCTCAAGCGATCCAGCCTGCCAACTACGACGAACATCTGCATCTGCTTGCCGATTGCGACCTGATCATCGAGGCCGTGGCCGAACGACTCGACATCAAGCGCTCTCTGTACGAAAAGATCGCGGATGCGGTTGCCGACGATGCCTGGCTGGCCAGCAACACCTCGGGCCTGTCCATCGAAGCGCTGGCGCAAGTACTGCCCGTGCAACTGCACAGCCGATTCTGCGGCGTCCACTTTTTCAACCCGCCGCGCTACATGCCGCTGGTCGAACTCATCCCCACCCAGGCAACCGATCCGGCCATGCTCGATGCGCTCGAAGCGTTCCTGGTGTCCGGTCTGGGCAAGAGCGTGGTGCGTGCGCGCGATACGCCCAATTTCATTGGTAACCGCATCGGCGTGTTCGGCATTCTGTCCACCATGATCCAGGCCGAGCGCTTTGGCCTGACCTATGACGTGGTCGACGAGCTGACGGGTGTGCGACTGGGGCGTGCCAAATCAGGCACGTTCCGGACGGCCGATGTGGTGGGGCTCGATACGCTTGGCCATGTGATCGGCACCATGCAGAAGGGCTTGCCCGACGATCCTTTCCACGCCCATTTCGCCACGCCCCCCGTGCTGGCGGCGCTGATCGAGCAAGGGGCCTTGGGGCAGAAGTCCGGCGCGGGTTTCTACCGCAAGGAAGGCAAGAAGATCCTGCGTCTGGACCCTGCCAGCCGGGATTACGTGCCCGCCGATGGCAAGGTCGATCCCGAGGTAGCGGAGATCCTGGCGCAGCGGGACCCGGCCCGGCGCATGCAGGCCTTGCACGCTTCGTCGCATCCCCAGGCCAAGTTCGTCTGGGCGGTGCTGCGCGATACCTTTCACTACAGCGCGGTTCATCTGGCCGACATTGCCGATACGGCACGCGACCTGGATTTCGCCATGCGCTGGGGATTCGGCCAGGGCAGGGGCCCGTTCGAACTGTGGCAGTCGGCGGGCTGGAACGACATTGCGGGCTGGATCGCCGACGACATCGCAGCGGGCGAAGCGCTCTCATCGCAGCCCTTGCCTGCATGGGTGACTGGCGGGCCGGTGGCCGAGGGCGCGGGCGTGCATCAGGCCCGGGGCTCGTTCAATCCTGCGACCCAAGCCTTTGAGCCGCGGCGCGATTTGCCGGTGTACCGCCGTCATCTGTCAGGC
>JAEYZR010000025.1 GCA_023427945.1 Pseudomonadota bacterium
CCGCAGTCGTCTGACCAGCCTGGGCCCACTCGTCGCGCAACGATGTCGCCAGCGCCTCGATGGAGGCCACCCATGCCTGGGCGCGCGCCTGATCGCCATCGACAAACTCGTTGCGCAGATCGGTATGCGATCGAGCGATGGTCTGCGCGAGATCCGTGTTCGACTTGCCCACCGTATCGGCAAGTTCGGCAGTGCTCGCATTCACGCCGCTAGCCAGTTCCGTGGTGGTGGCGGCAATCCGTTCAGACAACGCCGACATGGAATCGACCATTCGGTCGGAAAGCGCAGACACCGATCCACCGACGTCCAGAGAAAGCGCGGACACCGATTCTTTGACCTGCCCTGTCAAACCGGACATCGAGCCTTCAACCCGTTGGGTGAGTCCAGACACCGAGTCATTGACCTGTCCCGTGAGCACCGAAACCGACTCAGTGACCTGCCCTGAGAGTTCCGACACTGACCCACTGAGCTGCCCCGAGAGCTCCGACACCGACCCGGTGAGCTGCCCGGTGAGTTCCGACACCGAACCGGTGAGCTGCCCCGCGAGTTCCGACACCGACTCAGTGACCTTCACTGAGAGCTCCGACACCGACCCGGTGACCTGCCCCGAAAGCTCCGAATACGATTCATTGACTTGCCCGGTGAGTGCCGACATCGACTCAGAGACTTGGTCAGTGAGTGCCGATACCGACCCAGTGACCTGCCCTGAAAGTTCCGAATACGACTCAGTGACTTGTCCGGTGAGTGCCGACATCGACTCAGAGACTTGCCCAGTGAGTGCCGATACCGACTCTGTGACCTGCCCGGTGAGCACAGACACCGACCCGGTGATCTCGCCGCTGAGGCCGGATATCGATTGCGTGACCTGATCGCCAAGCGCAGATACCGACTCGCCGACCTGGCCGGCCAGCGCACGATTGGTCTCGCTGACGTCGCGTGCAAGCGTCGTGCTGGTCGTGGTCAGATGGGTGGCAAGGTCGGCGTTGACGCCCGCCAGCTGCGTGAGCAGCGCGCTATTGGAGTCGCTCAGGTCTTTTCGCAACGCCGCGTTCGACTCAGCGAGTTCCATCCGCAAGGCACTGTTGGATTCGGTCAGGTCTCGCGTCAGTCCGACATGCGCTTCGCTGACGTTTTGCGACAGGGCGGCATTCGCTTCGCCCACCTTCATCACCAGCGACGCCTGTGCCTCGCCCACTTTGTCCACCAGATCGCGGGCGCGCTGGTCGAAGCTAGCGGCCGCAGCGGTCAATGCCTGGGTGCTGGCCTGGGCCATCTCGCGGTGGCCAAGCTTGTGCTGCGCCAGCGCTTCGGTCCAACCTTGCGAAAGCCGTGTGGATACGCCATCGAGCTGTTCCGTCATTCCCGTGAGCAGGCGGCCTGCGCGTTGTTCGAAGGTCTGAGCAAAGCCATCGAGTGCGCCACCGAAGTGTTGAGTCAGCGTTTCGTTCGCCCCGCGTTGATCCGCCAGCGCCTGCTTCCAGGCCTCGGTCATCGTGCGGTCCGAGGCTTCCAGGCGGTGCGACAGGCCATCGAGGTGCTGCTGCACCGACGCGGTCACGCGTTCGTGCAGCGCTGCTGCTTCCACCCCCAGCTTGGTCATCGTGGCGTCAACCGCAGGCTGGATTGCCCCGGTGGCCGCCTGCGCCGTGTCGGCCACACCGGCTTTCAATGCCTGCTCCAGTGTGGCGGCCAGCCGGGCGTATGCTGCTTCGGTACGTAGATGAAACTGCTCCTGGCCTGCCAGCATGCCTTCGGTGAACGACTTGGTCTGCCCGGCCATCGCGGTCATCATCGCATCCAGGCGCTCGATGACGGCCGGCATGTGGTCTGCCTGACGGGCGAGCATGTCGGCCTGACGCGTCAGCAGCTTGACGCGCTCTTCCCGCTGATGCGCAAGCGAATAACCACGCAATGTGGTGGCGACGGCCAGATCGACGGACTGCGCGACCGCCTGACGCTCACGCCGGCACAAGGCGGCAAGCAAGCCCAGCATGGCCGATGCGGCGACCCCGGCAACCGAGGTGCCAAAGGCAAAGCCCAGGCCCATGACGGGAGCAGCCAGCGAGGCGCGTATGGCCTGCAGGTCGGTGGCGCTTTGCAGCGCAGCGCCGGTGCCGCGCAAGGTCGCCACCATGCCCAGGAACGTACCGAGCATGCCCAGCAGAACCAGCAGGCCAACCAGATAGGACGCCAGCGTCGGGCCAGGCAGGGCGACGCGCTCGCCTTGCACACGCAACTGCACCGATTGGCGCAGGGCCGCAGGCACGGATGCCAGCCAGGTATCCAGCGAATCCGGAGTCCCCGACAAGTTCGTCACGGCCCGGCGCAACTGCGCGGTGGTGCGATCAAAGCGGAAAAGCTCCCATGCGCCTATCACGTAGACCACGCCGATCAAGGTCGTGATGGCCAGCGCCAGTTGATGCGTTCCCACATAACCCCTGCCCACCCACACGACGGCGGCCAGCCCCACAAGAAATACTGCGAAATGAAGAAATCGTTTCATACGTCCAGACTTAACAAGCACGAAGGGCAGCCATCAGCCCTTCTGCGGGGTGTAAACGAATATCCAGCTCGGCAAGCAACACGCTGTTCATGTCCTTGCGAAAAACACTGATCCAGTTGCCCGGTTTGAGCGGTTTGCCCGGCTGCGGTGCGGCGAGGTCGGCCGCTTCGCCAGCCTGCAATCGCTCGAAGTGCCCGCTCAACAATGCCGGCACACCAGCCAACAGGCTTTGCTCGCGTGCGTCCAGAACCTGGGCCATCAACGCATCCATGACCGCCAACTGCGCCAGCTTCGGCGATTGCGCAGCGAGAGTCGTACGCAGCCGCGCACGCAACAGTGCGATGTTCTGCGCCATCGTGTGCTGCAGCGTCATGTAACGCTGGCGATGTATCGTGAAATCGATGTCCAGATCGCGAGGCCGGGGCGCAGGTGCGCCGCGGACCGGCCTGTTCTGAGCGGGGCTGCTTGCGCCCTGACCCAGGATGGCATTGACCAACGACGCACGCACGCGGTCGAACTCGCGCTGCTCGCGCTCGAGCAGCCCAGGAAAATCTTGCGTAGCGCCCCCGCTGTTACCCGAAGCGGGCACCGCGGCGCCTTTGAGGGCCGTGGACAGGGCGATGGCATCGGTCCATCCCAGCCATTGGCTCAGGCTGTCCGAAAGCGATCGAGCGGGCGCAGGTGCATCGCCGTCGTTCAACCGCGCCAGCAGGCGAATAAGCGACGGGGCACTGAAGGTCATGCGACCGGGCTGTTCTTGCACCGTTCTACCGAGGTCAACAAAAGCGGTGAAGTTTACACTTTGATGCCCGAATCACAGGCAAATCCCGACGTTCAGCCGGCAAACCCGCCTTCATCCAGGAACGCCTGTTCCTGCACGGTTGTCGTGCGGCCCAATACATGATTGCGATGAGGGAAGCGGCCAAAGCGCTCGATGATGTCGGCATGCACCTTCGCCCACTTGTAGGATTCCGCGTCAAGCTGGGCATACAGCGCAAGCGATTGCTGCTGATCCTGCGGGTCTTCCGAATGTTCAAAAGGCAAATAGCAGAACGTGCGCAGTCTTTCATCGATCTGCTTGTCCAGCCCGGCATCCACCAGTCTGCGAGCGTAGTAACGCGCCAGCGAATCCGTGGCAAACATGTGGGCAGTGCCCCGGAACGCATTGCGTGGGTACTGATCCAGCAACACCATCAATGCCAGCGCACCCGCAGGCTCGCCGATCCAGTCGTCCAGCTCGCGTGCCGCAGCCTGTCGATGAACCGTCGCGAATGCCTCGCGAAACTGTGTATCGAAGGCCTCATCCTTGGTGAACCAGCGTTGCGGGCCGGCCTGCTCCCAGAACTCGACCACAGCGTGTGGCGAGGTGATGACGGGGGTGGCGTTGGAAACCAAGTTGGAGCTCCCTGTATGAGGATAATCTGATCAGACAATCATAACTGTGGATGGCCCGAGAGCCAGTCCAGGCGCCGTTCAGGCGACAGTTGGTAAACTGCCGCTGTGCAACAGATTCACGCCTGATTTCCGGAAGAAGTGCAAACCCATGAAAAAAATTCTCAAAGGCTTATTGGCCCTCATCATACTGCTCGCCCTGGTGGCGGCGGTATTCCTGTACTGGCCTTTGTATAAGCCCGCCCCTCCCAAGGCAGACAACGAACAGCCGGTGGACGTGGTCCTGATCGGTGGCGGCATCATGAGCGTCACGCTGGCCACTTATATCCAGGAACTCGAACCCGGCTGGAAAATGAAGTTGTTCGAGCGCATGGACGGTGTCGCCCTGGAAAGCTCGGACGGATGGAACAATGCGGGCACCGGCCACTCCGGCTTTGCAGAGCTGAACTACACGCCGGAACTGGACGATGGGTCGATCGAGACCAAACGCGCCGTGGGCATTGCCGAGCAGTTCGAGATCTCGCGCCAGTTCTGGGCCCATCAGATCAAGCAGAAGCACCTGCAAACGCCCTCGGACTTCATCAACCCCACACCGCACATGAGCTTTGTCTGGGGTGACGACAACATCGAGTATCTGCGCAAGCGCCACGCGGCCCTGATCAAGAATCCCTTGTTCTACGGCATGCAATACACCGAAGATCAGGAACAGATCCGCAAATGGGCACCGCTGATGATGGAAGGCCGTGATCCGGGCCAGAAGATCGCAGCGACCTACATGCCGCTGGGTACCGACGTGAACTTCGGTGTCATCACCCGCCAGCTCACCGAGTCGCTGCAGGCCAGCAAGAATTTCGAACTGCAGCTCGGTCATGAAGTGCGTGGCCTGAGCCAGAACGACGACAAGACCTGGAACGTGACCGTCCACGACCTCGCCTCGGGCAAGGACACGACGATCAAATCGAAGTTCGTCTTCATTGGCGCCGGCGGCGCGTCCCTGAAGCTGCTGCAACTGTCGGGCATTCCCGAATCGAAGAACTACGCCGGATTCCCGGTGGGCGGCCAGTTCCTGGCGTTTGAAGACCCGGCCATTGCCGGGCGTCACGATGTGAAGGCCTATGGCAAGGCCGAAGCCGGTTCGCCCCCGATGTCCGTTCCCCACCTGGATGCACGCAAGCTCGACGGCAAACCGGTAGTGCTGTTCGGACCCTTTGCACTGTTCAGCACCAAGTTCCTGAAGGACGGTTCGTGGTTCGACCTGTTCTCGTCGGTCAACAACAACAACGTCGGCGGAATGATGCGCGTGGGTTCGGAGAACCTGGATCTCGTGCGCTATCTTGCGCAACAGGCCGCGCTGAACGACGACGATCGCCATGCCGAGCTGTTGAAATATTTCCCGCAAGCCAAGCCCAGCGACTGGAAGCTGGTCACGGCGGGTCAGCGCGTGCAGGTCATCAAGCGCGATCCGGAAAAAGGCGCCGTGCTGCAATTCGGCACCGAGATCGTGACGGACAAGGATGGCACGATTGCCGCCTTGCTGGGCGCCTCGCCCGGCGCATCCACCTCGCCACCGATCATGATCAACGTGCTGACCAAGGCGTTCCCCAAGGAAATGGCGGCAGGCTGGGAAACCCGCCTGAAGGAAATCGTGCCATCGTATGGTCGCAAGCTCAACGACAGCCCGGCCCTGACCAACGAAATCCGCAAGATGACCAGCGAGGCGCTGAATCTGCCGTACCTGACGGTGCCCGAAGCAGGCGCTGCCGATCTCTCGCCCGCGCCTGCCGCAACGCCCAACATCCAGCCCAAACCGGCCGACCAGCGCGACCGTACCGATGTGGAGTTGCAGGCTCTTTAATCGTGGGGCCTGGCCAATGGCGGGTTGGTTGCCAGCTTCTGCTGGTGGCGACCCAGCCATAACGCCAGCGCCGCCCATGCCAGCGCCAGCGGTACCGCAACGCTGACCAGCCCTGCCAGGCCCATCGCCATCCTGCCCAGTGCCCCCTCCACCTGGGCGCCCAGCACATCCCCCCCACGGTAGCCGAAGGTGTCGATGAACGCCTTGGACTTGTATTTGTCCTGGCGGCTGACGACCGTGTAGAGCGTTTCACGGGCAGGCCGTGTGAGCGCGCGCTGGATGGCCCGGAACGCCGCCTCGAACACGATCAGGGCGGCCAGCGAACCCACGATGGCCAGACCCACGAAGCCCAGCATCACCGTCACGGGCAGCAGCATGAGCGTGATGGGCACACCTAGTCGACGCATGAGGTGACCGGCCACGATGGCCTGCAAAACGAGCGTGACTGCCTGGGTGATGAAGTCGATACGCGCAAAGAGCGCGGTGCGTGCGTCCACATCGGTCCCCAGCGCAGCCACCATTTGCAGCCGGGTGAAATAGAGCAGCGTCGCCATGATCGACATGATCACCACATAGGCGGCAATACCCAACAGATAACGCGAGCCGAACACGGCTTTCACGCCATCCCAGGCCCGCCCGCCGATGACACCCTGCGCGTGCGCCGACTGCGCCGATTGATCAGTAGCCTGATCAGTGGCTTGGTGGGTGGCTGGGTGAGTGGCTGGGTGGGCGGGCGCGGTAGCCTCGACATCGCCAGATTCGCCGTGCATGCGTACGATTGCCCAGGCCGCCGCCAGCCCCGCCAGCAGGAATCCGGCCGATATCAGCAACAGGGCGGGCGTGCCCAAAGGCCTAGCCAGCACCGACGCCAGCCAGGGGCCGAACATCGCACCCAGGGTGCCGCCCACCGCGATCAGCGCAAAAAACCGCTTGCTCTGGGCCAGCGAAAAGCGGTCTGCCATCAACGCCCAGAACAGCATGGTGGCGAACAGATTGAAAACGCTGAACCACACATAGAAGACTTGTCCGCTGGTAACGCCTACTGCTGCGGGCGCCATCACCAGCAAGAGGTAAAAGCCCACCAGGCTGAAGGCGAAAAAAATATAGGTTGCCGCAATGAACTGCATGCGCCGAAAACGGCTGACCAGCCACCCGAAAAGGGGATTGGCCAGAAGCGTGACCAAGGCCGTGCCGATGAACAGCCATCGGACCGCATCGATCCCGCGCTGCATGCCCAGCGCATCACGCGCCGGGCGCAACACCATCAGCGCGGTCAGCACACAGAAAAAGAACACGGCAGCCAGCAACACCGGCACGATTTCGTCGCGGCGCACGTTGAACAGTCTGGTCAGTCGATTGGCCCAGGAATGGGCACCCAAGTGTTCAGTCATGGCTATCCTGTATTGACGACATCACGACTACGACAATCATCTGTTATGGTCGGTGCCTACTCATTATCGGGAGAAACGGATGTCCTGGATTGCCAGTCGTTACTCGGCTTTTGTACTTGTGTTGATCGTCGCGGCTGGCGCATGGATGCTCGCCCTTACCGACTCCTCGTGGTGGTTGCTGCTGGCCGTGCCCGGTACGGCACTGGCCATGCTGGGTGTCTACGATATTCTGCAAACGCGCCACGCCATCCGCCGCAACTATCCCGTAGTGGGCAATCTGCGCTTCATCTTTGAAGCGATCCGCCCCGAGATCCGCCAGTACTTCCTGGAAGACGACACCAACGCAACCCCATTTTCACGTTCGCAGCGTTCCATCGTATATCAACGCGCCAAACGCGAAATCGACAAACGTCCCTTCGGCACCCAGGAAAACGTGTATGGCGACAGCTACGAGTGGATCAACCATTCCAGCGTGCCCACCCACATCGCCGACAGCGACTTCAGAGTGTCGGTGGGCGGGCCGGACTGCCTGCAGCCCTATTCCATGTCGGTTCTGAACATCTCGGCCATGAGCTTTGGCGCCATGTCGGCCAACGCGATTCTCGCCTTGAACGAAGGTGCGGCCAAGGGCAACTTCGCGCACGACACCGGCGAAGGCGGGGTGAGCCAATATCACAAGAGGCCCGGCGGCGCCCTGGTGTGGAACATCGGATCGGGCTATTTCGGCTGCCGCGACGCCGATGGCGCGTTCTCGGAAAGCGCGTTCGCGGCCACCGCCGCCCTGCCCCAGATCAAGATGATCGAAATCAAACTGTCGCAAGGGGCAAAGCCCGGGCATGGCGGCGTGCTGCCCGGCAGCAAGGTGACACTGGAAATCGCCGAGGCCCGTGGCGTCCCCCCCTGGCAGGATTGCAATTCACCGGCAGGTCACAGTGCCTTCACGACGCCCATCGAGCTGATGCATTTCGTGCAGAAACTTCGCAAGCTCTCGGGCGGCAAGCCCGTGGGATTCAAGTTCTGTCTGGGCCATCCCTGGGAGTGGTTTGCCATGGTCAAGGCCATGCTGCACACCGGCATCACCCCGGACTTCATCGTGGTCGATGGCGCCGAAGGCGGCACAGGCGCGGCACCTGTCGAATTCGTCGATCATGTGGGCACGCCGCTGCGCGAAGCGTTGCGACTGGTGCACAACACGCTGGTGGGCGTGAATCTGCGCGAAAAGATTCGCGTGGGCGCCTCGGGCAAAATCATTACCGCGTTCGACATGGCGCGCACGCTCGCCCTGGGGGCCGACTGGTGCAACGCGGCACGCGGCTTCATGTTCGCCATCGGCTGCATCCAGGCGCAGACCTGTCATACCGGTAAATGCCCGACCGGGGTCACTACGCAGGATGCCTTGCGCCAGCGCGCCCTGGTGGTGGGCGACAAGGCGCCACGCGTGACGAGCTTTCATGCCAACACACTACATGCCCTGGCCGAGTTGCTGGCCGCTGCCGGCCTGCAACATCCGGACGATCTGCGCCCCCATCACATCGCCAAGCGCATTTCGTCCAGCGAGATCAAGTTGCTGTCGGCCCTGTTTCCCGAACTGGCCCCCGGCGAACTGCTGCAAGGCAAGTTCCGTCACAACATCCTGGAAGCGGGCTGGGCAATGGCCCAGGCCGATTCGTTCCAGCCGATACGCGACCTGACTTCCACGCTGGCGCAGATCGATGCGCGCCAGACGGAAAGCCACCCACCGCTGGCGTCGGCCTGATGCCAGCCGCCAGCGCAGCGATCACAACGCCGAAATGGCCTGCTCGAAGGCTTCTTTCTGCTTCTCGTACTCGGCGTTGATCTGCTCGCGTTGCCCGGTCAGCCTGGCCAGTTCATTTTCCGACTGTGCCAGCATACCCATATAGCGCTGGCCAAGCTCGCTGTCACCCGGCACGGCGCCCAGGTTCTCGCGAAGACGACTCTGCTCGCTGGTCTGTCTGTCGATGGACTGGTCGATGGCCTGCAGCCTGCGCTCGCTGGCCGCCCAGGTGCGGCGTTGCTGCACCAGCGCCTGCAGCCTGGCCTTCAACTCGGGCGATGAGGGCGATCCCGCCAGGACGAGCAAGGTGTGCTCGTCGGCATCGGTCAATGCAAAGGAGTTCGAGCCAGGCTGCTCGTCGATCACCTCCACCTTGGTCGTCGCACCTGCAGCAAGCTCGACACGCAGACGGCGATGGGTGGGCGTCTCGGTATCGAGGTGGTCGGACGTCGTGCGCCAGCCCGGCCGCCGGGGATGCTCGATGATCAACGTGCGGGCGGCGTCCACCGCACCTTTGATGCTGTAGGTGGTGATCTGGCGCTCAAGCGTTTCCACTTGCGCCACGCCCTCGCTTACCTTGATCTGCGTGACGCGTTCCTCTGGGCGGGACTCACTGGTGATCTCGACCTTGCGGTCGGACGCAAAGCTGACCAGGCGCGATTCGCCTGCCGCCACGGCAGGCATTCTGGCGTCACCCACAAAACCGCTTTCGTCTTCGTAGACCGTCAGAATGCCGGGCGGCAATGTACTGGCGGAATCGTTTTTCAGCATGACGGCCGACACCGGGTTGAGCGATCCGGTCTCAGGCTGGAACACCGCCACGCGTTCGGCCGGCAGCGGCGCATCGACAAAAGGAACCGATAGGGTCTGGCCGCGCGCCAGCGTCACGGGGCGCGGCAAGTGGAAGCTCACGTTGGTCACATTTTCCTGTGCGCTGGCAACCTGTGTAGGCGCGGCAGGCGCAACCATCGAGCCGAGCATAGGCGCGGGCGCGGGAGGCGCCATGCTCATGTCGGCCATCATCTCGGCAGATTCCTCGCGAGCACGGCTTGCCGTGGCGGGGCGGG
>JAEYZR010000026.1 GCA_023427945.1 Pseudomonadota bacterium
GCCTCAGCGGCAGGTCAGAATCCGGGTTGAAGATAATCGCCACCGACACTTTATGACCAGACGCCATCCTATTGACTGGCGGCGCCAGCGAACCACTACTCACTCGCCAAACGCCCACGTCATCATGAACGCTCGCGACAAACGAAGTGATCAGCGCAAATCGCGTCGGGCCAAAAGGAATGAGCACTGCATGGACCGTTCGCGCTCAAGGCGCGTGGCTTCATTTGCAAATTGATCTCGGGATGCTCTGCTGAAGCGCGGGCTCGATGGATTCGGGAAACGCGCGGCCAGACGGCGTCGGAGTGACGCCGCCCGCACGCGTGAACAGAGCCACGCCGGATTCTCACCCAAGGATCGCAACGTGTTTGCTGACGGCGCGCTGTGTCAGACGCAGACTGTCTGCCGTCCGAGTAACGCTGCACAGGCGAGCCACGGTCACGAAAATTTGCAGCGTCAGTCAACTCGTGCAAGGACGTGTAAGAAGACGGTAGTATTTCATAAATATGTCTTGTCTTATTAATGCCATGTCCGTCAAAAAATACCGTTTTCCTCTCACCTCTGCTTTTCTTGCGTTGACGTTGAATAGTGTCGCAGTGCCCGCCCTGGCAGAACCCTGTGCCAGCGGCCCAAACTGGTTCCAATCGGGTTGCAATCGGCTGCATCAGGTCTGGGATCAAGGCCAAAACGAGATGTATATCAGTGGCTACGCTTGGCACAACCGCTGGACCTACACGCGAGAAAAGGCGAAGACCTTCCGCGAGATCGCCTGGGGTGGCGGTGTGGGCAAGGGTCTGTATGACGAAGATGGGGATTGGCATGGACTGTACGCCATGGCGTTTCTCGATTCCCACAGCGACTGGCAGCCTATAGCAGGCTATGCCTTCCAGAAGATTGGCCGAATCGGCCAACATGGCCGAATAGGGGCGGGATACACCGCCTTCATGACTTCTCGATCCGACATGTTTGGTCGCATCCCCTTCCCCGGTGCCTTGCCGCTGGTTTCCGTTGGCTATAGGCAGGCGGATCTCTATGCGACCTATATTCCTGGAGCGAGAGGTGCGGGCAACGTCTTATTCATGTTTGGCAAGGTGGCATTCTGAAAGCACCCTTGAGGCGTGGGTTGGGTTGGGTAGCGGTAGAACTCGGAAAGGCCACGGGCACCTAAGACGTGCCCAGCTCCTGAGAAACAAGCCTGAGGAAGGCTTGCAGCGTCGTCGATTGCGGCTTGCGCCGATGAGCAATCGCCAGTTCTGCGACGACACTTGCACCTTCGATTTCCAGGTAGGCCACTCCCTCGGCCTGGAGCTGACTCATCGTCGCGGGTATGACTGAAATGCCCATGCCCGCAGCGACAAAGGTAATCACCGAAGTGAGCTGCGGGGCCTCTATACCCTCGATGGGCTTGAATCCAGCTGCCTCGCATGCATTCACGACGGTGCGATACAGCCCGACACCCACCGTACGAGGATAGAAAATAAAAGTCTCTTCCGCCAGCGACTCAAGCGCGATCGTTTTCTGATTCGCCGCACGGTGCGTCGAGGGCACGGCCACCAACATGGGCTCCCCTAGCAAAGTCTCCACGACGACATTCTGGTCCGGGCTTGCGCTCGTGCGCACAAATGCAACGTCGATGGCCCCGACTCGGACCGACTCGAAAAGTTGAACCGTGGTGTTCTCAACCAAGTCCATGTGCACGTCTGGCCAGCTCTGGCGGAAAGTTCTTATCAGCCCTGGCACCACCGGATGGAAACTGGCGGACACGGTGAAACCCAGTTTCAAAGAGCCGTGGGATCCCGACGCTATCAGTTGCGCCTTTTGCTCCAGCACTGCCGCCGAACGCAGCAATATCACCGCGTCCGGGAACAGTGCTTCACCAATCTCAGTGAGTGCAACGCCATTCCTGTTGCGCTCGAAGAGCCGTCCACCAAGTTGGCGCTCCAGTTGCATGATCTGCTGACTGAGCGGCGGCTGGGCCATTCCAAGTTTCAGCGCTGCACGCGTGAAATTCAGTTCTTCGGCCACGGCAACGAAATAGCGCAACTGTCGTAGATCCATATGGCTTTCGTCTTACGACATCCTTTTTATATATTGGACGAATTATTTAAGCCTACCTAACATCTGTCAATACAACGACATCAAACCCTTGCCGGAATGCAAGCGGTTTCAGAAAGACAACATGACATTGCCGCCATGCCCGTACGACCACGACAAGCGATCTGTTTGCATGAACAGCCTCGGTTGTACTTTCAGATGTTGAAAAGCCTGAAGATGCAGCGAGGCGTGCTGGTTCAAGTAAGCGTGCACGGAACAGATAGTGCGTACAGGCTGCAACAGCGCCTCATCGATGTGCGCGACCTGCCGGAGTCGACGCTCCTCGTGCGTGACTTACCGGTGCCATGCGTCGTTGATCACGGCCACCAGCCTGCACTGCCTGGCAAAGACAGCCCGGGATTTCAGAGCTTGATGGCTCTGATGAGGCAGGATGGTTGGCGGGTCAAGCTCTCCGGTGCCTACCGGATCAGCACCCATCCAGATTACGCAGGGGTCAACCCTGCACGTCTCTATGACTTTCAAGGAACAAAATGCCTTTCGTAAAACGATCCGATGGCCCCGACCTTCATTACACCGTCACGGACTTCACTGACCCGTGGTTGGACGCGCCCGTACTGTTTCTGCAGCATGGCTATGGCAGGAACTCACGATTTTGGTATGAGTGGGTGCCAACCCTGAGTCGCCACTTCAAAGTGATCACCCCAGACATGCGCGGTCAGGGTCGTTCGCCTGCGACCTTCGATCTGCAATCAGGATTCACTCTTGATAGTCTGTCTGCAGACGTGATCGCCATTGCAGACGACCTGGGCGTGAAGCGATTCCACTATTGCGGTGAATCGATCGGTGGGCTTATTGGTCTTGCCGTGGGAGGCAACTATCCTGATCGTCTTTTGACACTGACGAATGTGTCAGGCCCCGTGTTTATTTCGGATGGCGCAAGAGTGGGTTACGCATTGGGCACATCGTCCTGGCCCGACGCGATTCGGGAGCTGGGCCCACGCGAGTGGCTCATTCGCACCAACGCCTCTACACGCTTCCCGCCGGATTTTTCGCAGGACTTTCTGGACTGGTACACCGATTCTGTCGAGACCACAGGAGCGCCGGTTCTTGCAGCGCTGGCGCAATTCGCACTGGATGCCGATGCGCGACCATTGCTTCCCAAGATCACCGCCCCCGTTCTGTGCATCTACCCCAAGCAAGGGGCTATTGCCAACACCGAACAGCAGAACACGATACGTCAACACGTTCGCAACGTCTCAATTTCAGAAGTGGAAACGACGTATCACATGGTGCAGCACATCGTGCCGCAAGCATGTATTGATCTGCTTCAAGGACACATATCTGCAGCCGTTTAAAGCTCAGGGCTAACAAAAGAGAATAAAGGAGACAACGATGCGCTATCCCAAAAAATTCTGCGCAGCCTTTGCGATTGCAGGCTTTTTTATGTCATTCAATTCGCACGCGCAAGATCGACCGCCGATCAATATGATCGTTCCATTCTCGGCAGGTGGATCCACGGACATTCTCGCTCGGGTGATCGGTAAGGAAATCGCCGATGTCATGTCCCGTCCGGTCGTGATTGACAACAAGCCGGGTGCGGAAGGTGCAATTGCTGCGCGGCAGTTGAAAGCGGCCAAGCCCGACGGCAATACGATGATGCTGGTCACCACGAGCGTCTATGCCATCAACCCGGCGGTGTTTTCGAGTCTGCCCTACGACTCGGCTGCCGATTTCTCGACGATCGGCGTCATTGCCTCATCGCCAAATATTCTGCTGGCAGCCGAAAATTCGAAGTACCGTACCATCGCCGACGTTATCGATGATGCGAAGCAAAGGCCTGGAGAGGTCTTCTACGGCACCGGGGCGACCATGCACTTGCTGAACTCCAGACTGCTCGAGGAGTTGTCGGGCGTGAAGATGGCGAGCGTGCCATACAAGGGAAGTGCCGCCGTCTATCCTGATCTGATTGGTGGACGCTTGAACATGATGGTTGATCAGCCACTTTCGTCGATGTCGCTGATTGAGACCGGCAAGCTTCGCGCGCTTGCTGTGACCTCTGAAACCCGCTGGGCGAGGCTTCCCAATGTGCCCACGCTATCGGAATCAGGGTATCCCAACTTCAAGACCACATCGTGGTGGGCCGTGCTCGTACCCGCAGGGACGCCCCATGACGTGCAGCAGAAACTTGCGGGCGTGATTTCGGAGGTTCTCAAGCGTTCCACTGTGAAGGAGCAAGTGGTGCAAATTGGAGCTGATGTAAGCGAATTGTCCTGGGACCAGTCGAAAGAATATGTCGCAGCCGAGCTCAAATCGTGGAAGCAGATCGCTGAGCGTGCAAAAGTCAAACTTGATTGAAGAGTGGGAATCGTCGCGTGCTGAAACTGTCTGCCAATATTTCGCTGATGTTTGGAGATCTCCCTCTCCTGCAACGACCGCTTGCCGCGCGCAAGTCTGGTTTCAGGTTTGTGGAGATCATGTATCCGTACGAGACCAATGCGTCGGATCTGGCTGACGCACTTGCTGCAAGTCGATTAGAGTTGACCGTCCTGAACCTGCCTCCAGGAGACCAGAACCTTGGCGAAAAGGGCCTGGCAGCTTATCGCCACAGCAGCGATGGTTTCCGGCGGTCTCTGATGGAGGGACTGGCTTACGCTCAGACCGTCAAATGCAAACGCGTTCATCTGCTCACGGGAAATCTTCGCAAAGGGGATGACTTTCATTCCGTACGATCGACGCTGGTGACGAATATCCGTGAAGCTGCGGATTTCTTCGGCAAGCACGGAATAAAGGTCTTACTCGAACCATTGAGTCGCAAGATGCTGCCTGACTACTCGCTCACGACGGTGGAACAGGCTGTCGATCTGATTGATGCAGTGGGACGGGCGAACGTCAGACTTCAGCTCGACCTCTATCACACCCAAATGGAGCAAGGGAACCTGAGCCAATTGATACACGATCATTTTGAATACATCGACTACGTTCAAGTCGCCGGAGTGCCCGGTCGCCACGAACCGGATGTCGGCGAGATCCATTACCCCTACATTTTCAAGCTTCTTGAAGACAAGAGGTTCGATGGTCCTCTCGGGTGTGAGTACGTGCCGCAAGGCAGCACTACGTCTGGACTGAAGTGGGCACACGATCGTGGATATCTCGCGATGGACGAAGGGCCCTGATTGTTGCGTCCGGTTGTCGCTATACGGAATCTGCGCAAGTGATGACCGATTTTCAGAATGCTGGCCCGATTCTGACCGTGGACAAGCGTCAGCTTCCTGAGCGCCGCCTTCAGTATCCGCCAGGTGTTTAATCAAAAACTACGCCCTGTAGCACCTCGCGGCATCGTCTCACTCCACCCCACTGCTACCCGGGATCACGCCTTGCTGCCACTCCCCTCCATGGCGCGGGGCATCCCCGCGCCTGACATACCGTGCATGGGCCGCACCGACCCGACAACGCGCGGTAAAACTCTCGGAGAACACCGTGGTCGAAAAAACGAAAGGCGCCCAAGCCAAGGCGGCGAGCCGCAACACTGGCGGTGCCCCTGCGCGCGGTCCAGGCAAGAAAGCCAGTGGTGATGCCCTGGTTCAACACGCGGCCGATACCAATGCGGCTGTGGCGAGCATCGCCCATAACGCCAACAAGCCGCTGGAATACGGCCATGGCAATGCCGTCGCACCAAGCGAGGGTAAACACGTAGACATCCCGAAAAATGTGTCGGGAAGCACGCTGTCAGAAAGCAATCGCAGTGCCAAGACGGGCGCAGGCAAACCGGTGGTGGGCGAGAATGCGACGATCGGTTCTCTGGATAGTCGCCGGGCTGACCCGTCGGGCCAGGTGCTGACGACGAACCACGGAGTTCCTGTCGGCGACAACCAGCATTCATTGAAAGCCGGTTTGCGTGGCCCCACTTTGCTGGAAGATTTCATCCTGCGTGAAAAGATCACGCATTTCGACCACGAACGTATTCCGGAACGCATCGTGCACGCGCGCGGGTCGGCGGCGCATGGGTACTTCGAGGCGTATGAATCGCTTGCGCAGTACACGCGTGCGGCACCGTTCGCAGAAGCGGGCAAGATCACGCCGGTATTCGTACGATTCTCCACTGTGGCGGGAGAGCGTGGGTCGACCGATGCCGCACGCGATGTTCGGGGCTTTGCGGTCAAGTTCTATACCGACGAGGGCAACTGGGATCTGGTGGGCAACAACGTGCCGGTGTTCTTCATCCAGGATGCCATGAAGTTTCCTGATCTGGTGCATGCGGTTAAGCCGGAGCCGCATCACGGGATGCCACAGGCTGCGTCGGCACACGACACGTTCTGGGATTTTGCGTCGCTGATGCCGGAAATTTCGCACATGCTGATGTGGGTGATGTCAGACCGTGGCTTGCCGCGCAGTTATCGCATGATGGAAGGTTTTGGTGTGCACACATTCCGTCTGATCAATGCCCAGGGCGAATCGGTGTTCTGTAAGTTTCACTGGAAACCGAAGCTGGGCACGCACTCGCTGGTGTGGGACGAGGCCGTCAAGATTTCAGGCGCCGACTCGGACTTCCACCGTCGCGATCTGTGGGAGGCCATCGAGGCGGGTGAGTATCCGGAATGGGAACTGGGTCTGCAGATGTTTACGGAGGAGGAAGCCGATAACTTCAGTTTCGATATTCTGGCCGCGACCAAGCTGATTCCCGAGGAGCTGGTGCCTGTGAAGCTGGTGGGCAAGATGGTGCTGAACCGGAATCCGGACAACTTCTTCGCCGAGACCGAGCAGGTCGCATTCTGTGTTGCCCATGTAGTGCCGGGTATCGATTTCAGTAATGACCCACTACTGGCGGGCCGGATCCACTCTTACACGGATACGCAGATCAGCCGGCTGGGTGGGGCCAACTTCCACGAGATTCCGATCAACTCGCCGATTGCGCCGGTTCACAACAATCAGCGCGACGGGATGCATCGCCAGACAGTGAATCGCGGTCGGGTGGCGTACGAACCCAACTCCCTGGGCGGCGGCTGTCCGTTCCAGGCGGGCGCGAAGGGCTTTGTGTCCTTCCCCCAGCCTGTTCATGAAGACAAGGTGCGCGGCAATCCGGAGAAATTTGCGGATCATTACACCCAGGCAACCTTGTTTTTCAACAGTCAGACGCCGTGGGAGCAGGATCACATTGTCGGCGGCTTCCGTTTCGAATTGAGCAAGCTGACGGTACCAGCCATCCGCGAGCGCGTCGTGGCCATGCTGGCCAACGTGTCCAGCGATCTGGCGCAGCGTGTTGCCGATGGCTTGGGAATCGACGTCCCGCCTGCCTTGCCTCGTGTCCTGGACAACCCGGCCGAACCCGAGGTCACCCATTCGCCTGCGCTGTCGTTGACGGCCCGCCCCGGTGCCGGCGGCGTGCGCACGCGCAAGGTTGCCATTCTGGTTGCGGACGGTGTGGCTGGCGAATCGTTGTCCATCGTGCAGAAGGCGTTGGTGGATGCTGGCGCGGTCGGCCTGCTGGTGGGCAAGCGATTAGGCCGGGTGACGACTGCCGAAGGCGATCAGCTGGAAGTCATGGCTTCCCTGGAGAATACGCCGACGGTGCTGTTTGACGGACTGGTCATTCCCGATGGCGAGGCAGGCATTGCCAACTTGCGGAAAGATGGGCATCACGCTGAATTCGTGCGCGATCAGTACAGGCATTGCAAGACGATCCTGGTGCTGGGCGCAGGCGAAGCCATGCTGGACGCGTTGAGCATTCCTCAGGCGCTTCCCGACGGCAGCGAGGATCCCGGCCTGATCGTGCTGCCATCGGCGAACACTGCCGCTGCGGGCAAGAAGGCTGCCGGGCAGTTCATCGCGGCGCTGGCCTTGCATCGTCATCCCTCGCGCGACACCGATCCACCGCTGGTGTAATCGCGGCGAACAAGGCGACAGATGGTGTGACTGGGCTGAAAAAAAGGGCCACTAGCTTACTGGTGGCCCGCCTGCCGTTTCACAGCGCTTCGCTATTGACCTTCTGGTGCCAAGACGATGCGCCTGCCATCGGCCGGCCATTTCAGACGAGCGTGTTCCGACGCCTGAGCATGGCTGAAGCATCACCCGGCAATGCTTTAGCTAGTCCATGACATGAGCCTTGGCGATCACGTCTTTGGGCTAGCCCGTGACGTGAGCTTTGACGATCACGTCCTTCCATTTATCCAGCTCTGCATCGACAAACTCGGTGACCTGCGAAGGTGAAAGCGTTGCAGGCGTGGCATTGTTGTCGTTGAGCCACTTGATGCCGGCCTGGCTGTTGGCGCTCTGGATCGCGATCTGGTTGATTTTCTGCACCATTTCCCCCGGCAGGCCAGCAGGGCCAAACACGCCGATCCAGGCTTGTGACTCATAGCTTGGATAACCGGATTCCGCGACGGTGGGCACATCGGGCAAGCTGGGCAACCGTTCTTTGGAGGTCACGGCCAGCGCCTTCACGTCGCCTGAGCGAATGAAGGCTGCAGCGGATGTGGCGTCCAGGAAGGCTGCCGGGATCTGCCCGCCGACCAGGTCGGTGATGGCGGGCGAGGCGCCCTTATAGGGGACGTGCTGGAGGTTGGCGCCGGCGACCATTTTATAAAGTTCACCGGACATGTGCGCCGAGCCGCCTATGCTGCTGGAGCCAAATGGCAGTCCACCGGCCTGCTTGTTGGCGTATGCGGTGAATTCCCTGGCATTGGAGATGGGCGACTTGGCAGGAACCAGCAGGACGTTTGGTGCGTAGGCCAGGATGGCGATATTCGAGAAACTTTTCTTTGGATCGTAGGGCAGGTTGGGCTGCAGGCCGGGATAAATCACGTGCTGTGTGGCGGTGACCAGCAAATTGTAGCCATCGGGTTTTTCGCGGGAGACGATGGCCGAGCCGATCTGGCCGCTGGCACCGGGTTTGTTCTGGACGACAACGGTCGTCTTCAACTCATTGCCCAGGTCCTGGGCGAAGCGGCGGGCAACCAGGTCGGTGAATCCGCCTGGCGAGAACGGAACGACGATGGTGATGGGCTTGCCATCCGGCCAATCGGCGGCAGAAGCGGCCGCGGGCATGGACAGTGCAGTGATGCCGCAAAGGATGATGCCCGCGAAACTGCGGGTCCAATGGCTGCGATGCAAAAAGGTTTCAGACACATTTATCTCCGATTTTATATTTATAAAAAGCCCCTTCATGTGCCAAGACCATCACGACAGCTGTGAGGATTTCGACGAGCTCATGCCCCAGGCGAGATACAGTTCAAGCGTCTTTTCTGTATCTGGCATGCCGCGATAAACAGGATGGCCCCGATATAGCAGCCGGCAAATCATCTTAGGTGGCTGCATCGCTTTCGGACAATTAACTAATTTTCACTAGCGCTATAGCAATTGGACATAGCTCGCGCTCGCTGATTGTTCAGTCGGCCAGCCACTTCACTCCGGCACTGGCGAATTGTTCTACGTAGGGCTTGAGCAGCCCGATGAGTTCAGATTGGATGGTGCTGACGATGCGTGGGTTGCGGTTCAGCACGGCGGTTGCGACGATGACCTTGCGCTCGAGCGTCGGGCTGATGATAGGCGCGCCTTCGACGCATTTGTCAGCCAGCATCGGCATGATCGGGATGACGGGAAGAATCGTATAACCGACGCCGCGCTGCACCAGATCGAGGATGACCGCCGTGCTGTCGGACTCGGCGACCAGATTCAAGTTCACGCCAATGATGGTGCATGCACGGTCGATCACATTGCGCAGGCTGCGCGCTTCGGGCACCACCATCGGCATCCTGGAGACCTCCTCCAACGTGACCGGTATGGATGTCGAAAGGCCGCAGCCAGGCAATCCCAGGACAAAAATCGGTTCGGCGTACACCGGCGACACCTGCAGCAGTTCCGACTGCAGATAATCCCCCATGAGGCAGATATCGAGCTGGCCATCTTCCAGGCCGTCCTGCAGAAAATCCGAGAACCCTGTGGCAATGCGCACCTTCAGGTTGGGGTACTGCTGCCGCAGATTTGTGACCAGGGGACCGGCAAGCGCTGCTGCCAGCCCGGGCAACATTCCAATCGCCACGGTTCCGGAGAAATCCGAGGTGGCCGATCCGATGTCCACCTTGGCCTGGTTGAGCCCTCTCAGCGACACACGCACTTGATCGAGGAATCGGCGGCCAGGAACGGTGAGGGTCATTCCGAGACGGTTGCGCTCGAACAGTGGCGCGCCCAGCTCGTCCTCCAGCTGTTTCAGTTGCCGGGACAACGCGGGCTGGACGACATGCAGAAGTTCCGCAGCCTTGGTGAGGCTGCCGGTTTCCGCGATCGCCAGCACAGTCCTTAACTGCCTGATTTCCATTTACAGCCCACTTTTATAGAGACGCATGCCGAGCGGCTATAGCAGTCAGAGAAAAAGGTGAATGGTGTGGCTGCTGCACGACACATACCATCCTCAAAGACATAACCACAACTGCCCGATCGGGTCGAGCTGCGATCAAGGCATAGCTGTGCATCTTAATGCTTAGGATTTTTATGAAAAGAGTTTTGGTTGCCAATCGTGGCGAAATCGCCGTGCGTGCCATTCGCGCGGTGCGCGATCTCGGACTGGAAAGTGTGGCGGTGTATTCCCGGGACGATTCGAATTCGAGGCATCTCATCCTGGCCGATGCATCCGTTGCGCTGTCCGGTTCCGGACCCGCAGCGTATATCGATATCGATGCCATCATCGCTGCCGCGAAAGGCCAAGGCTGCGACGCTGTCCATCCAGGCTATGGCTTTCTGAGCGAACGAGCAGATTTCGCCCAGGCTTGCGCGGCGGCCGGGATCATCTTCATAGGCCCGGATATCGAACACCTTGCACTGTTTGGCGACAAAGGAAGTGCGCTGAAACTGGCGCGGGAGTGCGGCGTGGCGGTCATGCCCGCCACCCCAGGCGGCGCCACGCTTGCGGAGGTCGAACGGTTTTTCGACGACCAGGGTGGCGGGGGTATTGTCATCAAGGCAGTCGGTGGCGGTGGAGGACGCGGAATGCGTGTCGTCAAGTCCAGGGCAGATATCCCCGAGCTATATGCCCGCTGTCGCTCCGAGGCGATGTCCACCTTTGGTGTAGACGCGCTATACGCCGAGCGCCTGGTGAATCGCGCACGCCATATCGAAGTGCAGATCGCAGGTGACGGCTCGAACGTGGTCGCCCTTGGCGAACGCGACTGCACGCTGCAACGGCGTTTCCAGAAAGTCGTCGAAATCGCGCCAAGCCCGGTGCTGACGCGGCCGCTGCGCACCGCCATTCTCGCCGCAGCAAAGAAAATGGCAGCGAAGGTGAACTACCGCAGCCTGGGCACCTTCGAGTTTCTGGTCGAGGAAAATGAACAGGGTGTGCAGACGGATTTCGTCTTCATCGAAGCCAACCCAAGGCTGCAGGTCGAGCATACGATCACCGAACAGGTCACGGGCGTTGATCTGGTCACGCTGCAGATTGGCCTTGCACAAGGAAAAAGCCTCACCGATCTGGGGGTGGACCCGGCGAACCCGCCTCAGGTGCGAGGGTATGCCATCCAGGTTCGAATCACCGCCGAAACGACTGATGCCACAGGTGTGGCGCGTCCGGCGCATGGGCGCCTGGAACATTTCGATCCCCCTGCCGGGCCGAAGGTGCGTGTGGACACGCATGCCTACAATGGTTACTCGCCTGCGCCGGCCTTCGACACGCTGTTGGCCAAATTGATCGTGTTCAGTGCCAGCGACGATTTCCCGAACGTCGTCAGACGCCTGCGCCGCTGCCTGGCTGAGTTTCGGATTGTGGGTGTATCGACGAACATTCATCTCCTGCAGGCGCTCGTGGACCGGGAGGATTTTCTGGTACAGCGCAACCACACCCGCCATATCGAGTCGATTCTCGAGGCGTTGCTGGTATCGGCGGCGCAGTTCTCGAACGAGCGGGATGCCAAGGACAGGCTCATCGGTGAGACGGGCACTACGGCCCATCCGCCTGACCTGCCAAAACAAGCACTGGAAGCATTGCCTGAAGGGCTGGTGGCTTCTCGTGCGCCCTTGAGCGGACGCCTGGTCGACGTGGCGGCCGGCGTCGATGCTGTCGTCCAGAAGGGACAGACCATCGCGGTGATCGAAGCGATGAAAATGGAGTACTCCGTCGTCGCCGAATGCAATGGCAAGGTGATCGAGGTGCGCGCCGATCGCGGCAGCAATGTCCAGGAAGGCGAGATCCTGGTTGTGCTGGAGCAGGATCCGGGAGACGCCGACGCCGAAATCGTGTCTGAAACGGTAGACCTGGACGCCATTCGCCCTGACCTTCAGGCCGTTCTCGACCGTCACGCCATCCTGTACGACGATGCGCGCCCCGATGCCGTGGCCAAGCGCCGCTCGCGCGGGCAACGCACCGCACGGGAAAACCTCGATGACCTGTGCGACGAGGGTTCGTTTGTCGAGTTCGGTGCACTGGTCATTGCCGCACAGGCAACCCGCCGCACCAGGGAGGACCTGATCGCCAACACCCCGGCCGACGGTATCGTCACAGGCATCGGCAACGTCAACGGCCACGAGTTTGGATATGACGGTTCGTTGACAGCGGTGATGGCCTACGATGCCACGGTCCTGGCAGGTACTCAAGGCAAGCGCAATCACATCAAGACTGATCGGCTGGTGGAGCGGGCCCGTCGCGATGAACTGCCGATGGTGCTGTTTGCCGAAGGTGGCGGAGGTCGTCCTGGAGATGTCGATTTTCCTTTCGTATCGGGCCTGTATCAGCCCTCTTTCGCGGCACTCGCGGAACTCAGCGGTGAAGTGCCTTTGCTGGGCATCGTCTCCGGACGATGCTTTGCGGGAAATGCCGCTTTCCTGGGCGTGTGCGACGTGATCATCGCGGACCGGCGCGCCAATATCGGCATGGCCGGCCCCGCCATGATCGAAGGCGGCGGCCTGGGTGTGTTCAGGCCGGAGGATGTCGGACCTGCGCCCGTACAGTTTGCAAACGGCGTCATCGACATTCTGGTCGAGGACGAGGCCCAAGCCGTGACGGTGGCCAAGCACTACCTGTCGATGTTCCAGGGCCGCACCAAAGCGTGGGTTGCACCTGACCCTCGGCAGTTGCGACATGTCGTGCCGGAGAATCGCCTGCGTGTCTACGACAGTCGCAAGGTCATCGAGGGCATCGCCGACGTGGGCAGTGTATTGATGCTGCGTGCCGGCTTCGGCGTGGGCATGCATACCGCCTTGGCTCGGGTCGAAGGTCAACCGGTGGGGATCATTGCCAACAATCCGCATCATCTGGGCGGGGCCATCGACGCCGATGCCGCCGACAAAGCGGCCCGTTTCATGAACCTCTGCGATATTCACGGACTGCCGATCATCTCGTTGATCGACACACCGGGATTCATGGTGGGGCCCGCCGAAGAAGCCAAAGCGCAAGTTCGTCATGTGTCGCGCATGTTCGTGGTCGCAGCCAAGTTGCGCGTCGCCATTCTTGCCGTCGCCCTGCGCAAGGGATACGGCCTGGGCGCGATGGCGATGGCAGGCGGGGGATTTCGCTCGGCAAGCTGCTCAGTGTCATGGCCCACGGGTGAGTTCGGGCCAATGGGTCTGGAAGGGTCCATCAGACTGGGGTTCAAGAAGGAACTCGAAAACGTTCCCGAAGGACCGCAGCGGCAAGCCCTTTATGATCAGTTGGTAGCACGTGCGTACGAGCGTGGCCACGCGATCAATGTGGCTTCCACGACGGAAATCGACGCGGTCATCGATCCTGCCCAGACGCGCACATGGATTCGTCAAGGTATAGCCTCTGCGACATTGCGAGCAAGCCGCGCCCGGCGCTCTTTTGTCGACACCTGGTAACCCGGGCGAGAACCGTTGAAAGGGGATGTGATGTTGAACACCACACCAGGCGAACTCGCCTTTTCCGGCTTGCGTGTGCTGGAGATCGGCAGTGGCGCGGCCGTGGCCTATGCCGGCAAGCTGTTTGCCGATTTCGGTGCCGAAGTCATCAAACTGGAAGAGCCTGCCGGCGATGCGATGCGCCGCTTTCCACCCTTGCTGAACGCCGAGGACGCAGCGTCTGGAAGTGCGCTGCATGCCTGGCTGAGCACGAACAAGCGCAGCGTGACTTCTCGTGGACGCAGTCACGAGGAGCGCGCATGGCTCGCAAGTCTGGCGCGGACGTGTGACGTGGTGCTCGATGCCAGGGCCCTGGCAGAGGGCATCGATGTCCTGCACGACCCGGTCTATGCCGACAATGAGGGTTCGGGCGGCGACAATGTGCCCGTCGAGGTATGTCTGACCTGGTTTGGAGATTCAGGGCCATACAGCAGGTTCGCGGGCACCGAGGCAGTGTGCCGGGCGTTGGCGGGTGCGGTGTATTGCAGCGGCGAAGCACAGGGGCCTCCGCATCTTCCGCACGACATCCAGACTGCCGTGGCCGCTGGTGTCGCAGCGTTCTCCAGTGCAACAGCGGCCCTGCTGGGCAAAGCCGACGGAAGCCGCCGTTATGTACTGAGCATTCATGAGATTGCCTTCTCCCTGGTGGAAATGGAAGTCGGCATGGTGCAGGATGGCCGGCATCCGCAGGCGCGTCTGGGTGTCAACCGCTTCTGCACGACGCACCCCGGCGGAATCTATGAAACAAAGGAAGGCTGGATTGGCCTGTTCGCGCACACCGGTCCGCAGTGGACGGCACTGTGTACGGCCATCGGGCATCCCGAACACGCTTTGGATCCCCGCTTTGCAAGTGGGCCCACCCGGATCGTGCACGCCGACGAAATCGACCGCTTCCTGGTTCCAAGCCTGCGCACCCGATCTGCAAAAGAATGGTTCGAGATGTTGGGCCGGGAAAAATTTCCTGTGGTCATCGTGCCAACCATGCAGGAACTGCTGCGCCAGCGCGTGCATCGAGAACGCGGTGCATTCGTGCCTGTGAGATCGGGAAAGTTCGAGTTCGAGGGTCCGGTCGTACCACTGCCCTTGGGAGAAGCTGGCCCCTTGGCAGGTGGCGCATCACCCACCCAGAATGCCGACGCCAGCTTTTATCGCAGCGCAGAAGGTTTGCGTTCGAATCCCGGTATGGCAAGGGCCAAGTCCGCCGCGCTGCCGCTGCGCAAGCTACGCGTGATCGATCTGACGATGGGTTGGGCAGGCCCCCTGGCGGCGCGCACGCTGGGGGATTTTGGCGCCGAAGTCATCAAGGTCGAGGGCACCCGTTACCCGGACTGGTGGCGAGGAACGCATTACACCGACGAGTTCTACCAGGAAAAGCTTTACGAAAAAAACTCGAACTTCGCCCTGATGAATCGCAACAAGTTGGGCATCACCCTGGATTTGACGCGTGCAGAGGGGCGTGCCGTCTTGTTCGACCTGGTGAAAACTGCCGATATCGTCATCGAAAACTATTCCACCGAAGTGCTGCCCAAGCTGGGGCTGGATCATGCCGCACTCTCCAAAGTGAATCCACGGCTGGTCATGGTGTCGATGCCTGCCTTTGGCGCAGGCAATGAGTGGAGCACGATCCGGGCGTACGGCGGTACGCTTGAACAGGGCAGTGGCCTGCCTCATCACACCGGTTTTCCAGAAAACGCACCCTCACTCACCTCATACGCGTATGGCGATCCGGTTGGAGGTTTGAATGGTGGCGCGGCCGCCCTGCTTGCACTGCTCGTACAGCAGCGCTCGGGCAAAGGGCGGCATGTGAATCTGTCGCAGGTCGAGTGCATGCTGCCAATGGCGGCGCCTTTCATCATCGAGCAGTCGGTGCGTGATCGAACCTCGCCGCGCATCGGCAATGCGCATGTCGTGTACGCACCCCAAGGGGTTTACAAGTGTGCGGGCGATGATGACTGGGTGGTGGTGAGCGTGACCAGCGATACGCAGTGGCAGGCACTGGTCGCGATCATGCAGGCTGGGGACCTGGGCAGCGATCGTACGCTGGATACAGCTGCTGGACGCCTTGCGCAGCAACCGTTGATCGACGAGCGCGTCAGTGATTGGACTCGCGGGCGAGGCGCCGAGCGTGTAATGTCCGAACTGCAGCAGGCCGGCATCAGCGCAGGCGTGGTCAAGCCCATCTGGACGGTTCTGCGAGACCCACATTTCAGAAGCCGCCATTTTTTCACGGAGATCTCGCGTGCCTACATCGGCGAATTCCTTGCCACGACACCGTGGTTCAGAGATCCCGACGCACCCATCATGACCGTTCGCCCGGCGCCCACGCTGGGCGAGCACAATTCCGAGGTTTTCGCCCGAGTATTGGGCATGAGCAAGGAGGAACAGCAGAAGTTGGAAAAAGCCGGAATCATCGGAAACACGGCAACGAAAAAAGCAGCGTAACGAATGCCACGAGCATTTTTCAAAATACATAAATCAAATCTGGTGGAGACATACCATGGCTAAATCTGATTCACGTCGGGGCTTTCTCATTGCCTTCGCAAACGCCGCAGCCGTTTGCGCGCTGGGACTCGGTTCCACTGCAGTTTCCGCTCAAGAGAAACCCTGGCCTGCAAAAGCCATACGGATCGTCGTGCCTTTCCCTGCAGGCTCGATTACCGATACGCTGGCTCGCTTGCTGTCGGACTCGCTATCGAAAACACTGAAGCAGGCCGTCATCGTGGAGAACAAGGGCGGGGCCAACGGCTCGATCGGCGCAGCGGAGGTGGCCCGCTCCGCTCCCGATGGCTATACCCTGCTTGTCACCAACAGCAGCAGCATCACGGTCAATCCCTTGCTCTACAAAGGCCTGCAGTACAAGGCGGCCGATTTTGCTCCGATCACGCTGGTGCTGGATGCGCCCTTCATACTGAACGTCAATCCCGAATGGGCCAAAAAACACTCGATCGATTCGGTCAAGGATCTGGTTGCCTTCGCCCAGAAGAACCCGGGAGAATTGACCTATGGATCGGGCGGCCAGGGAAACCTGGCGCATCTGGCCTATGTCCAGTTGAGCAACGACACCAAGTTCAAGGCCACACACGTGCCGTACAAATCCGCTTCGCAGGCAAGCATTGCAGTCATGGCTGGCGAGGTGAACACCTCGTTCGACACCTTGGCCAGTGCGCCACAAATTGCGGCCGGAAAGCTGAAAGCGCTGGCAGTCACTCCGAAGCAGCGCATTGCGCAAATGCCGGATGTACCCACGATGGCTGAAGCAGGCTTCCCGAATATCGATACGACGTTCTGGCTGGGTCTTTTCGCACCCGCTGGAACGCCCCCCGCCATAGTGGAGATGCTGTATGAGCAAACCAAACGTGCCATGAGCGAGCCTGCCGCCAACACAGCGCTGAGTGCGCAGGGTAGTGTCGTGGTGGTCAACCCGAAAGATTTCTCAGCGCGCGTGGCACGCGAAATCAAGGGCCTGGAAAGTGTCATTCAACAGGCGCAGATCGTCATCGATTGAGTCGTGATACGGCGCTTGATAGGCGGTTGGTTCCGCCGTTGATTCGCCGTTGATTCGCCAGGACACGTGCAGCAGGTAAATTCCGTTTCCTGCTGCACGTGTCCTGGCTGGCACTGGCGCGTTCAGATCGCTGTG
>JAEYZR010000039.1 GCA_023427945.1 Pseudomonadota bacterium
GGAAAATATCGCGACTTCGAACAGACGCGGGCTGCGCTGGATGCCAGCGAAACCGAAATCGTCACGGTAGCCATCCGCCGCACCAACATCGGCCAGAACGCCAACGAACCCAGCCTGCTGGATTACGTCCCGCCCTCGAAATTCACGCTTCTGCCCAACACGGCAGGCTGCTACAGCGCCGACGATGCCGTGCGCACGCTGCGCCTGGCGCGTGAACTGCTGGACGGCCACGATCTGGTCAAACTCGAAGTGCTGGGCGATCCCCATACGCTGTTTCCCAACATGCCCGAAACGCTGGCCGCCACACGCACCCTGGTGGCCGAAGGTTTCAAGGTCATGGTCTATTGCACCGACGATCCCATTCAGTGCCGGATGCTCGAAGACCTGGGCGTGGTGGCCGTCATGCCGCTGGCCTCGCTCATCGGTTCCGGCATGGGCATCCTGAACCCCTGGAACCTGCGTCTGATCATCGATCAGGCCCGCGTCCCGGTACTGGTCGATGCGGGCGTGGGCACCGCGTCAGACGCCGCCATCGCCATGGAACTGGGCTGCGACGGCGTGTTGATGAACACTGCCATTGCCGGCGCCACCGACCCCATCCTCATGGCCAGCGCCATGAAAAAAGGCGTGCAGGCCGGGCGCGAAGCGTTTCTGGCCGGACGTGTGCCGCGCAAGCTCTACAGCGCACAGCCCTCCTCGCCCACCGAGGGTCTGATCAAGTGATTCCGAATTGCGTCAGCATCGCCGGGCTGGACCCTTCCGGCGGCGCAGGTATCCTGGCCGACGTGAAGGCCATGAGTGCGCTGGGTGCCTACGGATGTGCCGTGGTGGCCGCGCTGACGGCCCAGAACACGCACGGTGTGACCGGTGTCTGGCCGGTCGACCCGGGCTTCGTCGCCCAGCAGATCGACACCTTGTGGGCCGATGTGCGCATCGACGCCGTGAAGATCGGCATGCTCGGCCAGGCCCAGGTCACACGCGTGGTGTGCGAAAAACTCGCCGCACTGGCGCCTGCGCATATCGTGCTCGACCCGGTGATGATCGCCAAAAGCGGTGACGCCCTGCTGGAACGCGACGCCGTTTCGGTCATGCGCGAAGGCCTGTTCCCCCTGACCACCATCCTCACCCCCAACCTGCCCGAGGCCGGTGTCATCCTGGAGATGGCACCCGTGGACAACCTGCGCGACATGCGTCGTGTGGCCGAACGGCTGCGCGAGAAACTTGCGCACAACGGCCAGCGCTGGGTGCTGCTCAAAGGTGGACACCTGCCGGGCCCGGATACGATAGACCTGCTGCACGACGGTGATCGCATGATCGAGCTGCCCGGACGGCGCATCGACACCGCGAACACCCACGGCACCGGCTGCACCTTGTCGGCGGCTCTGGCCGCGCTGGTCCCCCAGACCGGCGACGTGGTCGAGGCCGCACGCCGGGCCAAGGCCTACATGAACAGCGCCATCGGCAATGCCGACCGTCTGCAGGTGGGCAGTGGCCACGGGCCGGTGCACCATTTCCACGCCTGGTGGTGAACGCGCCGCCTGCTGCGAACACGACGAACGTCTCCCGGTCAAAACGGTACAATCGGGATCGTTCTCTTTTTTCCCCTGCTCCTGCCGCCATGAACGCATCCACACTGCCCGACGTCGAACAAGCCCGCTTCATTATGGTGGAGCAACAGATCCGCACCTGGGAGGTCCTCGACCCACGCGTGCTGGAGGCGTTGCTGCAGGCTCGCCGCGAGCGTTACGTCCCCAACGACCGCCGGCCGCTGGCCTTCTCGGATCTGGAGCTGCCCCTGGTGGTCAACGGTGTGGATACCCGTGAAACCATGCTCGCACCCAAGATCGAGGCCCGCCTGGCGCAGGAACTGCAGCTCACGCCCACGGACTGTGTGCTGGAGATCGGCACGGGCTCCGGCTACCAGGCCGCGCTCATCGCCAAGCTCGCGCAGCAGGTCACCACCGTGGAAATCGACAGCCGCCTGGCCGCGTTTGCGCAGCAGAATCTCCAGCGGGACCATGTCGCCAACGTCAAGGTCGAAACGGGTGACGGCAGCAGCGGCTGGGGTTCGACCGAGTACGACGCCATTGTCGTCACGGGTTCGGTGCCGGTCGTGCCCGACGCCCTGAAGTACCAGTTGCGCGTGGGTGGGCGCATGGTCATCGTCGTGGGCCAGGCGCCCGTCATGACGGCCTGCCGCATCACCCGCACGACTGCGGCCACGTTCGAAACCACGCCGCTGTTCGAAACCATCATCAAACCCCTGCGTGGCGTCAGCGCACCGCAATTCAAGTTCTGACCATGCTGCGTCGCCTAGCTCTGGTGCTTGCCTTGTGCACACCGGGCCTGGCGTTGAGCCAGGACCTCATGCAGACCTGGCAGGCCGCCCTGGCATCGGACCCGACCTATGCGGCGGCACGCGCTCAATACCGCGCTGGCGTAGAACGCCTGCCCCAGGCCAAGGCCGATCTGCTGCCGCTGGTCACCGCCGAGGTCGGGGCGATCTATTCCGATGTACGCAGCACGCACAGCCTGCGCCGCTATGATGCCGGCGGGCGCAGTGCCTGGGACCTGGTGCTGACCCAGCCCTTGTTCGACTGGGGACGCTGGCAGTCCTACGAACAGGCCAAGCTGATCGTGGCCTTCTACGAAATCCAGTTGCGCCAGGCCAGGCAGGACCTGGTCCTGCGCGTGGCCGACGCCTACTTCAACACGCTCTCGGCGCAGGATCAGTTATCGGCCACCGTCAGTGAGAAAGCGGCCGTCGAACAGCAGCTCGCATTTGCCCGCCGCAATTTCGAACTCGGCAGTGCGACCATCACCGATACGCACGAAGCCCAGGCCAGATACGATCTGGTGCGGGCACGCGAAATCGAACTGCAGAACACCGTCCAGGTACAGCGAGACCTGCTGGAACGGCTGACCGGCGAGCGCCCCGGTGCGCTGGCACAGCTTCCCTATGGCGTGGCCCTGCCCTCGCCCGAGCCTGCCAACCTCAACGAATGGTCCGACCAGGCCCAGACCTCCGGGCTGCCGGTGGTGCTGGCCGAACTGCAAAGCCGGATTGCCGAGCGCGACATTGACATCGCGCGCAGCGGCCATTACCCCACCGTGAACCTGCAGGCGTCGTCAGGCACGGCTGCGGCTCGCAATAACAACAACATCGATCGTGGCCGCCCCGTGGACAGCCGCGTGGGCATCGTGCTTTCCATACCGCTGTATGCGGGCGGCGGCATCTCGTCACGCGTGACGGAGGCCGTGGCGCTGCAGCAGAAGGCCCGCCAGGACATGTTCGCCGCACAGCGTCAATCGGTGCAGTTGTCGCGGGAGTACTTCACCGGGGTCACCAGCGGCCTGCTGCGGGTCAACGCCCTGGAGGCCGGAGAGCGGGCCAGCCGCGCCTCGGTGGCCGCCAACAAGACGGCCTACGAAATCGGTGTGCGCGTGAACCAGGACGTTCTGAACGCACAGCAACAATTGTTTGAAACCCAGCGTGATCTTGCGCAGGCTCGCTACGCCACCCTGATGTCCGGATTGCGGCTCAAAGCCAATAACGGCACGGTCAGCGAGACCGATCTCGACACCATCAACAGGCTCTTGCGCCTGCCCTGATCTGATCTGACCTGCTCTGATCTGCCTTGATCTGCTCTGACTGACCCGTCGGGACCGAACGAACCGTTGCGTCCAAGCGCCCCATGAATCGAACATGCCCCGTGAACCGGTCGTGCCGCCGATTCGATCTCTCGCTCAAATGGTCGTGTTGCGGATTTTTTTCAGCAACGCCGTGGTCGAGCGTTCGTGGCGAAACGCAATCGCCACCGCCTTGCCGCCCCATTGTTTGACCGCAGCGGTCTCGGGCAGCGTTTCCATGTCGTAGTCGCCCCCTTTGACGATGATGTCCGGGCGTATGGCCTCGATCAATGCCTGCGGGGTGTCTTCGTCGAATTCGGTCACCACGGTCACGCTTGCGAGTGCCGCCAGCATGGCCGCCCGATCGGTGGCCATATTCAAGGGGCGGTCGTCGCCCTTGCCCAGGCGACGTACCGAGGCATCGGTATTCACGGCCACGATGAGGGTGGCGCCCAGTTGCGCCGCCTCATCGAGATAGCTGACATGGCCGCGATGCAGAATATCGAAAACGCCGTTGGTGAACACCACAGGCCGGGGGAAATCGCCGGCCTGTGCACGCGCCACACACTGCTCGCGCGTGAGTATCTTCGACTCGAACGACACGCTCATCAGGCGGTCTGCCCGACGATCAAGGCAGGATCCGAACCCGTCGTCCTGGCCAGCTTGAGCGCCATTTCCTTGCGGAACTTGCTCAGATCCTTGACCGTGGCGAAGCTGTGATCCATCAATGTGGACAGCTTGTTCAGAATGTTCGTGGCCACTTTGTTCTCGTAGGTGGCATCGAAACGAATCTGGTTGTTCAGCCAGTGTTCCAGCCACTCCGGCTCGGGCATGCGCGACTGCACGGTGTTCAGCGTCGGCTCGGACTTGCTGACGGCGATCGTCGTGGGATGCATCGGTTGCGCGGTGCGCGAGGTCGAGGTCATCAGCACGCCCACCTTGGCGAACGCCAGGCGCGCTTTCTGGCTGACTTCTTCGCCGCGATCGATCAGGGCGCGACGCATGTATTGCTGATAGGCGCCGGCGTGGCGCGACTCGTCTCGCGAGAGCACCTTGTAGATGTACTTGATCACGGGCTCGGTGTGCCATTCGGCAGCACGGGTGTACCAGTGCGTCAGGCGGATCTCGCCGCAGAAATGCAGCATCAGGGTTTCCAGTTCGGGAGCAGGGTCGAAGTCGAAACGCACCTTGTGCAATTCTTCCTCCGTCGGCACCATTTCCGGCCGGAAACGCCGCAGGTATTCCATCATCACCAGGGAATGCTTCTGCTCTTCGAAGAACCAGACCGACATGAAGGCGCTGAAGTCGCTGTC
>JAEYZR010000067.1 GCA_023427945.1 Pseudomonadota bacterium
TTGTCCCTTGAGTGCAGTTCCTCGGCCATTTGCCTTTGCCGAAGGATGAGCGCAGGGAATGGGGTAATCACCTTTCGGTATTGAGGTAATTTTTATTGAATTACCCCATTTTGTGTCGCCGCATCGAGATTATCTGGTCGTTGGTCAATATTTCTGGTGGTGTTGGATTGAGTGCCATGGACAAAGAGAATGACATCGTTGTGCCGCCAAGAGTGCGAGAGGATTTCGAGTATCTTCCCTGCTATGGATGATTGCCTTCGTTGCATGAGGGTTCGCCCGAACGTGCGGTGGCAACCTTCAGCGTTCAAAATGACCTTTTCGAAGAGGATCTGAACGTGTCGGCGTGCGATCAGGATGAAAAAGGGTTGCCTATGTGCCGTTTGGAGACCAGCGGGAAGTGGGCCCTGATTCAGAACTCATTTCGAAGTGTGATCTATAGGAATGTCCGGTCAGGACATGACGGATAACGCAGCATATGGAAAGCCGATGAGCGACTAACCAGCCTCCCTAACGTCCACCCCACGAGGCTACGCCGACTGACTGGCTGACCTGAAGGGGCACATTCATACTGCGCAGCAGCGTGCGTCGCTGGCGGTCAATCGGGAGTTAGTGGGGCTGTACTGGCGGATCGGCCGCGACATTCTGGCGCGGGAAGCTGAGCAGGGCTGGGACGCGAAGGTGATCGATCGGCTGGCGCAGGATCTGCGCACCGCCTTCCCGGACATAAAGGGCTTTCGCCGCGCAACCTCAAGTACATGCGAGCGTTTGCGAGGCCTGGCCGACTCCGAAATTGTGCAACAGGCTGCTGCACAATTGCCCTGGGGGCACAGCTTGGTGCTGCTGGATCGTCCGAAAGAGCCAATGGAGCGCCTGACCTATGCCCGCGCCGCTATCGAACATGGCTGGTCACGTAATGTGCTGAACATCCACATCGAAACCCGCCTGCTGGAACTGGGCGCGGGCTTTGCCTTCTTTGGCCGGCAGGTGCTGCTGGACGTCGGCGGCGAGGAGTTCTTCCTCGACTTGTTGTTCTACCACCTCAAGCTTCGCTGCTATGTGGTGATCGAACTGAAGGCAGGCAAATTCAAGCCCGAGCATCTGGGGCAACTGGGCTTTTACCTGACGGCGGTGGATCGGCAGGTGAAGCACGCGCAGGACAACCCAAGCATTGGCCTGCTGCTGTGCAAGAGCAAGAACAAGATGGTGGCTGAGTACGCTTTGGCCGGCAGGCCGCAGCCGATGGGCATCGCCGAATACAAGCTGGTGGAGTCCCTGCCGCAAGAGCTGCAAACCAGCCTGCCGACGATCGAACAGATCGAGCGGGAGCTGAGCAACCCTACGGACGATGGCATGGAGGGGTGATGCGATGACCCGGACCCATGCCGCGCTCTGAGCGCCTTAACCAGAACCGCGTGGCACGTCTGTTCACTACTCCGGTGGTCGATGGCGGTCTGGGCCAGGAGCACCTGGGCAATTGGAGCAAGCATCACCATCTTGTTTGGTGTTCAAGCCATAGCGGTGCGGAGCCTACACCGTAGATCAACCAGAGTGGTGCAGATAATCAGGAAGGCGGGGATGCGAGCGCAATGATTTCGTCGATACGCTGGCCGATGCGTGCATCGCCTTCGAATCGCAAAACTTGGCATTGCCGACCAGCAAGCCAGGCCTCATGGCGCGGGCGGCTTCGGCCTGGAAGCCTTCCTTCGTCATATTGGGCAGCCCATGCCAGAAACTCTGGATTCGCACTGCCGAATAGCGATTTTTCCCGTGCCTCGATTCGCTCAAGCCTCAGGGCCGTAGGCAACGCCAGGAATATCACCAGATCAAAGGACTCTTCGAGCTGCGAGCCCCAGCCACACACCGAGCCAGACACGACAGTTCCAGTGAACTCTTTCAAATGGGAAAGAATCATTTTCAGGCGCAGGTCGGGGTCGAACTTCTCCTGAAATGGCGGGGTAGCAGGCTTCCAGTAGAAGTCGTCCGCGTCAGCGAAACCAAAGCCGATTCGCGCGGCAAGGGCCCGCCCCAGGGTAGTGGTTCCAGAGCCAGGAGCCCCCACTACGTTGATTCGCCGGTATGGAAAGTTGGTCACAGGTTTTCCGAGCAAAGAGCGCACAATCAACGTTGCAGTTTACGGGCAGTAGCCACGAGGATGCCATCAGACCTGTGATCAACTCACTCATCTCACCCATGCACTTCCAGCCAGGGCGGCTCTTCGGTCCCTGACCGGTCAGCCGCCTCGGTTTTTTCACACCCCGATCAAAAATCCATCGTCGCCGACAGCATCACCGTACGAGGCGCGCCTAGGCCCAGGCTGGTGAAGTGCGGTTTCGCCCAATAAGCCTTGTTGGTCACGTTGTTGACGGCGGCCCGCAACGTCAGCGGACGGCCGTCGACCTTGGTGACGTAGCGCGCACCCACGTCGAACACGGTGCGTCCCGGGATCGAGAGCGAATTGTTCGAGTCGAGGTATTGCTTGGATGCCACGGTCGCGTTGGCGGTGAGCGTCAGACCTGGCAGAGGCGGCGTGTCCCACTCGGCACCCAGCTTGGCCTGCCATTTGGGCAAGCCCGTGGCCTGTTTGCCCTCATCCCTCACATTTGCGGCCTTGGTCACCTCGGCATCCGAGTAGGCGATGCCGCCCATCAGGCGCACGCCGTGCAGCGGCGTGCCGAAAAAGCCCCATTCCACGCCCCGGTTGCGCTGTTCGCCGCCGAAGGAGAAGATGTTGGTGACCGGGTCGGTGTAGCTGCTCGGACGCTTGATCTGATAGACGCTCAACGTATGGGCAAACTCGCCCAGGTCCAGCTTGATGCCGAGTTCATGCTGCTTGGTTTTGTAGGGTGCAAATACCTCGCCTGCGTTGTCCGCGGTGATGGGGGCCATGGCGCCCTGGCTCAGGCCTTCGATGTAGTTGCCGTATAAGGACATCGAGTCGGTCGCCTTGACCAGGAATGCGGCTGATGGCGTGGTGGCGTGTTCCTTGTAGCGTTTGCCCGTGCGCGCGCCGGTTGCGGCGTTGAAGCTGTCGTTGACCACTTGCTGGCGACGCGCACCCAGCGTCACTTGCACGCGGTCCTGCGCAAAAGACAGGGTGTCCGCAATGCCGACGCTGGTCAGGCGCGTGTCGGTCTCGGTCAAGGCAGGAATGTGGTCGGGTCGCGCCACGGCCGGGCCCCATACCGGGTTGTAGATGTTGGTCACCCAGGGGCGCGGCAGGATGTTTCTGAACCCGCGCAGCACGTACTCCTCATCGTAGTACGTCGTGTTGATGGCGAACTGGTGGCCGACGGGGCCCGTACGCGCCTTGCCTCGAAGGCCGACTTCGGCCGACTTGCGTTTCATCCTGTCGGACACGCCGCTGAAGTTGGTCTGGAAATCTCCAGCGTCATTCAAGACCTGGCCCGGGCCCATGATGGTGTCGATTTCGGACTTGCTGGTGCCTGCAGCGGCATACACCATCAACTGGTCGGTCAGGTCGAATTCGCCTCGCAGCATGGCGCCTCTGTCCTGGTTGTCGTAGTAGGCCCAGGGCGGGCTCCACGAGACATCGGGTTTCGGCGGCTTGGGCACCGCGAGGCCGGGAGCCAGCGTCAGGCCACGAGTGAGGCCATGCACGCGATCCTTGCTCTGGTAGAGATCGGCAGACAGCCGTGTGCGCTCGCCCCGCCAGTCCAGGCCCAGGGACGCCAGCGAGACTTTCTTGTCCTGGTTCTTCACCGCGGTTTCGCCGTCGCGATAGGCGCCATTGATACGGATGCCGAACTGGTTGTTCTCGCCCAGGCGACGCCCCAGATCGATATGACCTCCAAAATGCGAGTCGGACATGTAGCTGGCCGTGAAGCGCGTCAAGGGGTCTTCGCCTGCGCGCTTGGTCACCAGGTTCACCGCGCCACCCGCCGATCCTTTCGGGGGCATGCCGTTGAGCAGGGCGGACGGCCCCTTGAGCACTTCCACCCGCTCGAACATTTCCGGCGCGTTGCGGTGGTAGCCGCCCATACCGGCCAGTCCATTGACGGTCACATCGGCGACCGCTGATGGCAGTCCGCGTATTGAATAGGACTCCTGACTCTCGCCGGGAACGCCGCCCATGAACACCGAGGGATCCGTTTTGGAGATCACCTCCTGAATGTCGTGGGCCTGCAAATCCGTCATGTACTGGCCCGTGTACGTGATAGTGGAAAACGGGATCTCCATGAAATCCTTGTCACCCAGCAATCCCATGCGCCCGCTGGTGTGCAACTGGCCACCGGGGTAGGTGGGTTCCGTCGATTGACCCGTGGTGGTCACGGTTGGCAGAGTTGGCACTTGCGTCTCAGCGGGCGAAGTCGGCTGCTGGCCTCGGACATCGACTGCCGTACGGGAGGTTTGCGCCTGTACCGGCTGGACCACAGCGGCCGCAGCACCAAATGCCAGGCCGAGCGTCAGCACATTGCGCACTGCTGCAGTGGTGCGATTCACGCGCCAGCCGGAGTCCGAGGGACTAGCCTGCTGGTCGGATCGCGCCGTGCGTCGGGTCGACAGGGACCTGGCGACGCAATGCGCACTGGTGTTTGAAGTTGGAGTGACGTTTGCCATATGCCAATGATGAGAAAAGGACTGATAGAAAGAATGAGACTTATTAACAACAGAACAGCAAAGTAGTGCGCTGTGAATCACCTTCCTGCCCATTGATGGCGCTGTGGATTCCGCATTCGTGAAGCTCATGCCATATGCAGCAAACTCATCCACAAGCAGCAAACGCATCCGTGTTCAACAAACCTGTCCATATGCAGCAAACGCATCCGTAGTCAGCAAACCTGTCCATATGTGGCAAGCTCGTCCATGCGGCAGTTGCGTTCATGAGTGAAGGTGAGGCACATGCACGAATTGCTCGGCGGCGCAGAGCCACTGGCGGTCATTGCTGCTTCTCGAATGCTCATGAAAGGAAAACAACGTTCACCGGGCGAGGTGAGAATTATTTTCATTACTATAAACTAATTTTTTGAATTAATTGCATCTCATAAACTAAATAAGGTGCTCGGGTTACAGTG
>JAEYZR010000170.1 GCA_023427945.1 Pseudomonadota bacterium
GCGATAGCGCCACGACCGTTGACCGACTTCATGAGCTGGAAGAAATCGGAGCTGGGATCCACCACCAGGATATCGCTGGGTTTGGAGAACGCCGCACGATAGGCCTCCAGGCTCTTGTAGAACGTGAAGAAAGCGGGATCGCGATTGTAGGCCTGAGCGTAGATGGCACTTGCCTCGGCATCGCCCTCACCCATGATGGCCTGCGACTTTGCATAGGCGGACGCGACGATTTCCTCACGCTGACGATCGGCGTTCGCACGCAACTTCTCGCTTTCCGCCGCACCGATCGAACGCAGTTCGTTGGCCACGCGGGTACGCTCGGCCTCCATGCGCCGGTACACGGATTCCGAGATTTCCGGTGCAAATTCGATACGACGCAGACGCACGTCGACGATCTCCACACCCAGGTCGCCCGAACGGCGCTGCACGTTGGCAACGATCTCGGACATGACCTTGTCGCGCTCTGCCGAGACGACATCGCGCACGGTACGAACGTTGACGGCTGCGTTCAGCGCGTCACGTATGAGCGCCTGCAGGCGCTGCTGGGCAGCCGCCTGATTGCCCACGAACGTCACGTAGTACATACGGGGATCGGAAATACGCCATTTGACGTAGGAGTCGATCAGGAGGTTTTTCTTTTCTTTGGTCTGGATGCGTTCGGCATCCGTGGATTCGATCGTCAGGATGCGCTTGTCCAGCATGACGACGTTCTGGAACGGAGGGGGAGCCTTGAAATACAGGCCTGGCTCGCTCACGACACGACGCACTTCACCGAGGGTGAACTGCAGCGCGAAATCGCGCTCGCGCACGATGAACACGCATGAGGACAACACAGCCAGGGCAATGACCAGACCAACGAGAACAGGGAAAAAGCGTTGCATAGTAATAGTCTCCGGTCTATCAGCGGTTCGGGCGGTCACGTGTCAGCGCGTTGCTGTTCACGTTGTTGCCTGTCTGGCCAGCGTTGCCGGACGATGACGGTTGGGTACGGATCGGCACCTGGGGCACCGATGGCGTCACTGCACCGGGAAGACTCAGCGTGTTGTTGCCAGCCGCTGCACGCCCTGCGTCCTGCGCGCTCTGCTGCATGATCTTGTCCAAAGGCAGATACACCATATTGTTGCCATTGGCTGTATCGATCATGATCTTGCCGGAGCTCGAGAACACCTGCTGCATCGTTTCGAGATAGAGACGTTCACGCAAAATCTGAGGCGACTTCTCGTGCTCGCTCAGGATCGACGTAAAGCGTGCGGCATTACCCTGCGCATCGCCGACCACCTTGGCCTTGTAACCTTCGGCCTGCTCGATCATGCGGGCCTGCTGACCAGCTGCCAGGGGCACGATCTGATTGACGTAGGCTTCACCTTCGTTGATCTGACGCTCACGATCCTGACCTGCCTTCACGGCGTCATCAAACGCCGCCTGCACTTGTTCGGGCGGCTGGACGTTCTGAATGGCGACCGACTCCACCTGGATACCGGTGCTGTAGCGATCGAGGATCTGCTGCATGAGTTTCTGCACGTTCAGTGCCACCTCGGTACGACCTTCGTACAGGACGAAGTCCATCCGCTGTTTACCCACGATCTCGCGCATGGCGGTTTCAGCCGCCTGGCGAACCGATTCATCCGGATCCCGCGTGTTGAACAGGTAATCGCGCGCACCGTCTCCGCCGCGCAGCCGATACTGGACCACGAATTGCATGTCGATGATGTTCTCATCGGTGGTCAGCATGAGCGCTTCGTTGAGCATCTTGTTGTTGGCACTGCCCCTGAAGCCGACCTCGAACGTGCGCAACTGCGACACGTTGACCAGTTCATGAGCCTGGATCGGATAAGGCATGCGCCATTGGAAACCGGCTGGCGTGGTTTTCACGTACTTGCCGAACTGCGTGATGACCGCAACCTGACCTTCCTGAACGATGAAGAATCCACTTGCCAGCCATGCGCCGGCCAGCACGACAGCAATCACACCGCCGCCGATGCGCACGCTGCGCGGCGAAGGCGGCTCACCATTGCCACGACCGGACGGGCGGTTGAAACCACCGCCACCACCGTTTTTATTTCGACCGAACAGCGAGCCCAGGCGATTATTGAAATCGCGCCAGACTTCATCCAGATCAGGAGGGCCGTCCCCACGATTGCCGGAAGGTCGCCGAGGCGGTTCCGAGCCATTATTGTTACCACGCCCCCAACCTGGATCGTTGAGGTTGAACAGTTTAGTTATTCGACGCATTGTTTTCCACAATCTGACCGGCCTGCCGCTATTGCCCCGCGCAACGCCTCCAGACCAGCGCGCTCCGCAGCGCTTACAAACACCCGGGCAATCGTACCATGCGCATCGACCTCAACCCGTGGCTCAAGCCCTGCCAGATCAATCTTGTTGTAGACCAGGATCGTTGGAATTTCTGCCGCGCCAATATCGCTCAGGACTTTGTTGACCTCGAATATCTGCTCATCGCGTTGCGGACTCGATGCATCGACCACATGTAACAGCAGATCGGCATGGACAGCCTCTTCCAACGTGGCGCGAAACGCAGCGATCAGGTTCGGCGGAAGGTCGCGAATGAAGCCCACCGTATCTGAAATCGTGATGGAGCCAGCGCCTTCGGACCAGATACGGCGCGTGGTGGTGTCCAAGGTCGCAAACAACTGATCGGCCACATACGTTCCTGCGCGCGTCAAGGCATTGAACAGGGTGGATTTTCCCGCGTTGGTGTAGCCGACCAGCGACACCGACATCGATCCCCCACGTGCTCGCGCGCGACGCTGGGTCTTGCGTTGCCGCTCCACCTTATCCAGGCGCTCGCGCAGTAACTTCACCTTGTCACCGATGATGCGTCGATCCATTTCAAGCTGCGCTTCGCCAGGGCCGCGCATACCGATACCCCCACGCTGGCGTTCAAGGTGGGACCACATGCGTGTCAGCCGTGTTGCCAGGTGCTGCAACTGAGCAAGCTCGACCTGCAGTTTTCCTTCATGGCTCTTGGCGCGCAACGCAAAGATATCCAGGATGAGCGCCACGCGATCAACCACCCGCAACTGGAATTGCGTTTCGAGGTTACGCTGCTGGGCAGGCGAAAGTGGCTGATCGAACAGCACGATTTCGGCGTCATGCGCCTGGGCGATCAGAACGGCCTCCTGCAGCTTGCCCGAGCCGATGAAGTATTTGGCATCAGGCCTGTCGCGACGCACCTTCACTGTATCGACGATTTCCGCACCGGCGCCACGCGCCAGCATGTCGAACTCTTCGGCGTGCGCAGCGTGGTCAGGGTCGGCCAGGTCTACGCTGATGATCAATGCACGCATGACATCCCCCTCAGAGTGGCCTTCGTTGATGGGCGAATCCAGCGAAAGGCAGGTTCGAGCGTGTGGACACGGTTGAAGCGCGAGGCTGCCGAATGTGTCGTGGTTGAAAACCTGGAGGTGGCGTAATCAGAGTGATTGGGCAAAGTATCAGTCAAAAAGAGGATGGCATGGACGAGCGAATCGGTGCCGCGATCTGATGCATGGGTATTGTGAGGCGACCAACACGAAAATGCCCGCCGACACCAGAGGCGCGACGGGCAAAATTGGCCAACATGCTACAGAAATTACTCAGCGGAACTTTCCACAGGCAAATTGACGGCTTTCGCCGGTACGACGGTCGAAATGGCGTGTTTGTAGACCATCTGGGTCACGGTATTGCGCAAGAGTACAACATACTGGTCGAAGGACTCGATATGACCTTGCAGCTTGATGCCGTTCACAAGGTAGATCGAAACAGCGATGTGCTCTTTACGGAGCGTGTTTAGAAATGGGTCTTGAAGAGTTTGCCCTTTATTGCTCATTGGCCAGGCTCCAATATTTTTAGGTGGTAGTGGTGGTGAGAAGTGAATTCGTACTCTACAGGGTTTTCCCAGGCGTTGCCAGAAACCGACACAGATCGAACCCTGTCACGTCCCATGTAGACCAAGGGATGCGGCAAGAGGTTCAACACTAAAGCAAGTCTCAGGCCAGAATCTCCCGCAAAGCCCTGAGGAGTGCGTCATTCTGCGCATCGTTACCGACAGTGATGCGAAGAAATTCTTGAATACGAGCGTGTTTGAAGTGCCTCACAATGACCTTGCGATCACGCAGTTGCGCAGCGATTTCGTTTCCTGCACGCGAACGGTGCCGTGCAAACACAAAGTTGGCCTGCGACGGAAGCACCTCGAAATCCAGGCGCTCAAGCGCCTGGGTCAGTTGCGCGCGACGGGTGATCACGTAGTCGCAGGCGTGGCGAAAATAGGCTTCGTCCTGCATGGCAGCCGTAGCACCTGCTTCGGCAATACGATCAATGGGATACGAGTTGAAGCTGTTCTTCACGCGCTCGAGCGCCTCTATCAGAGACGGCGAACCAATCGCATAGCCGACACGCAAACCTGCCAACGACCGCGACTTCGATAATGTATGCACGGTCAGCACATTCTCGTACTGGCCGACAAGCGCCACGGCTGAGGTTGCACCAAAATCCACGTAGGCCTCATCGACCACCACGACCGCTTGAGGGTTGTCCTGCACGATGGCCTGGACTTGATCGAGCGGCAAGGCAATGCCTGTAGGCGCGTTGGGATTCGGGAAGATGATGCCACCGGCGGCGCGACCCGCTTGGGCAAACGCGGCAGGAGACAGACGAAAGTCGTCATCCAGCGCTACGGTTTCGTAATCGATATCGAAAAGGCCGCAATAGACCGGATAGAAGCTGTAGCTGATGTCGGGAAAACGCAGCGGTCCATGCTCATGCTTGAGCAGCCCGACAAACACATGGGCGAGCACTTCATCCGAACCATTACCGACGAACACCTGATTCGGTTTCACGCCGTGATGGGCAGCGATGGCCGCACGCAATCGTTCGGACGACGGATCAGGATACAGCCGCAGCGCGTCGTTGACCGCATCGTTCATTGCCGCCAGGGCGCTGGGCGCGGGACCCAGAGGATGCTCGTTGGTGTTGAGCTTGACCAGATCGGCGACCTTGGGCTGCTCGCCCGGGACATAAGGATCCAGGCCAGCGACCACAGGGCTCCAATAACGACTCATGCTGGGTAAAGCCTCAAATATAAGGATTGTTTGACGATTTGAATTCGACGCGTAACGGCGTGCCGTTCAACTTGAATGCTTCGCGGAATCGCGTTTCGAGATACCGCCGATAGGTGTCGCCCACGCCGTCCAGCGCATTGCCGTGAATCACGATAAGCGGAGGATTCTGGCCGCCCTGGTGCGCATAACGCATCTTGGGACGGAAAATCCCCTTGCGAGGCGGCTGTTGCTGCTCGACTGCGGCCTGCAGCTCGCGTGTCAGCTTGGGCGTGGACAGTTTGGCAAAAGCGGCCTTGTGTGCCTCGTCGATGGACTTGAGGACGGTGGCCACCCCCTGCCCTGTCAGCGCGGACATGGTGTGCACGCGCGCGAAGGACAGGAAACGCATCTTGCGCCGGAATTCCCGTTCGATACGCTCACGCTGGTCGTCGTCCAGACCGTCCCATTTGTTGATCGCGACCACGACGGCACGGCCGGTTTCCAGGACAAACCCGGCGATGTGCGCATCCTGATCGGACACCTCGGATTGCGCATCGATCATGAGCAACACGACGTTGCTCGCTTCGATGGCCTGCAGGGTCTTGATGACCGAAAACTTTTCGATGGCTTCAAATACTTTGCCCCGCTTGCGCAGGCCGGCCGTATCGATCAGCGTGTAACGTTTGCCGCCGCGGTCGAAATCGATTTCGATGGCGTCTCGCGTCGTCCCTGGCATGTCGAAAGCGATCACCCGCTCTTCGCCCATCAGGGTATTGATCATGGTGGACTTGCCCACGTTGGGTCGTCCCACGATGGCAAGCTTGATCCGATGATCGTGCGGCAGATCGGGCATCTCCGGCACGTCAGCCAGGTCGCCGCTTTCCGTCAACAACGGGCGCTCGTCTTCTTCGTCCGACTGCACGACCGGTTCGCCCAGCCCCTGAAGGGCGAGCGCAATGAGGTCGACCACCCCATCGCCGTGCGCAGACGAGATAGGATGAGGTTCACCCAAGCCCAGCTCATGGAAGTCGGCAGCGGCACGCTCTCCCCTGCCCTCAGCCTTGTTGACCGCAAGCACCACGCGCTGGCTGGTACGGCGCAGCAATCTTGCAATGTCGTGATCGTGACCGTTCACGCCGGCACGACCATCCACCAGAAAGATGACCACGTCGGCCTCGGCAATGGCCTGCTTGGTCTGCAGCGCCATCTGCAGCAGGATGCCGTCCTTGGCCACCGGCTCAAAACCGCCCGTGTCGATCACGATGAAGGGAATGTCGCCTGTGCGGCCCTCGCCGTAGTGACGGTCGCGGGTCAGCCCCGAGAAATCGGCGACAAGCGCCGACCTTGACCGGGTGAGACGATTGAACAAGGTCGATTTCCCAACGTTGGGACGACCGACCAGAGCGACTACAGGCTTGAAAGACACGATGTATTTGAACGAAAAATCAGAACTGTGCGTCAAGCATGACCAGATTGCCATTGCCTGTTTGCACGAGAACGCCGCGAGGCGTAGAAATCAGCGGGGAAACGATCGCCCCGCCGCCGACAGAAAGCCTACCGAGCAATTGCCCATCGCCAGCCGACAGCATGTGTACGTAACCCGCGTAGTCACCGACGGCCAGTGCGCCGCCCAGGACGGCAGGTGCGGTCACCTGGCGATTGCGCAAGGCAGATTGCTTCCAGATGTTTGTACCATTATCCAGCGTGAAACCGTTCACGATACTTTGCTGATCTGCGGCATAGGCAAAACGCTCGTCCAGGGACATGCCGGTTGCGCTGGAGAAATCCTTGGCCCACAAGGAGCGTCCGCCCTGCGTAACATCAAAGCAGGTGATGCGGCCCTGATAGGCAACCGCGCACAACAGCGGCCCGACCATGCGGGGCGCACCCACGACATCCGTCAAGCGTTCGAGATCACTGCCTCCACGGGGCGTTGCAACCGTTCCTTCCCACTGCACGTTGCCCGTTGCGGCGTCAATGGCAAGCAGCTTGCCGCCTGGCAGTCCGGTGATCACCAGCCCTTCGACCATAGCCAGCTGCGACGGTGCCTGCAAGGCCAGGGCCGGGCCCGGACGCTGCAGACTCCAGACACGATCGCCGGTGGCGACGTCGAAGGCCTGGATACGGTAGTCGCCGCTGCGCACAACGACCAGGTTGTAGCCCACGGCTGGCGGAATGCTGACGTTGCTGGTGGCACGAGTCTTCCACTTCAGCGCGCCGGTGTCGTCATAGGCAAAGATCTGTCCGTCCAGCGAAGCCACGACAGTGGTGGTGCCATCGCTGCCAACGCCAGCGGACAGCTGCGTGTCGGCATTGGCCCGCCAGCGTTCGGCACCGGTCTGAAGATCGAACTTGCCCACTCGGCCGTTCGGCGTTGCGGCATAGACTGCGTCATCGACGACCACGGGTGCGAATCCGGTTCCTGAACCACTGCCGATAGACGTCTTCCAGATTTCGCGCAGGTTGATCGACGCTTTGTATTCCGTCAGATCTGCGGGTTTGTTACGCCCGTCGTCGGAGGAGAAGATCGAGCACGCCGATAGCGCCAGGATGGCGCAGCCGGTCAGGACCAGACGGTTCAAACGGAGATTCGATAGCATTGTCTTCACAATCAGGCTCCACTCAAGGCGTCCAGCTTGAGCTGGATGGCCTGCTTCAACGGGTCGGCCGGGCCGAGTTTTTCAAATGCCGACTGCCATGCCTTGCGTGCTTCGTCGTTCTTGCCCTGCTCGGCCAGAATGTCGCCACGTCGATCAGCATAGAGTGCCACGAACGGTTCGGGAGGCGACTTCAATTGCTCGAGCGCCTCGTCATATTTCTTTTGATCCAGGAAAATGCCCGCCAGTCGAACGCGAGCCAGAGGTTGCAGCGCTGCATGCTGCGACTGCCCAGCCAGCCAGGTCAACTGGTCGCGGGCACCGTCGGCATCGTTTTGCGCAAGCAGAGCGTCAGCGGCCACCAGAACAGCGCGCCCGGTGTAGGCACTCTTGGCGAAGTCATCACGCAACGTGGTGGTCGCCGCCTTGATGCGCACGACTGAATCGGCACCGCCCATGCGTGCCGCATCCTCCAGCGCTTCGAAATAGCCCATTGCCTGGTTGGCGCGATGCACCTGATAGGCTTTCCAGGCCGACCACCCACCCCAGGCCAGCGCAACGGCGGCCACGACGGTCATGATCAGTGTGCCGTATTTCGCCCACCAGGCCTTGAGCGCGTCGAATTGTTCCTGCTCTTCCAGATCGTAAGCCATCTTTATCCTTGATTCTTCAGTACGGCGACCAGTTCGGCAAACGGGACCTTAGCCTGATCTGCCTCGACGTCGCCACGCAAATACTTGATGCTTGCAGCCCCTTGGGCCAGTTCGTCGGCGCCAAGAATAACCGCAATACGCGCTCCACTGGCGTCGGCACGCTTGAACTGCGCCTTGAAGCTGCTGGCACCCGCGTGGACGATGACGGCCAAACCGGCATCGCGCATCTCTTCGGCCAAGCCGGCCGCGCGCCTTTGCGCGTCCTCGCCCTGGTGGACGACGTAGACCTCGCACTCGGCGGGCTCGGGCGCATCGTTCACTTGTGCATACAACTCGAGCAGGCGCTCCATCCCGATGGCAAAACCGACCGCCGGTGCAGGTTTGCCTCCAAGAAGTTCGATCAGACCATCGTAGCGGCCACCGCCACATACCGTGCCCTGCGCGCCAATACTGTCGCTGATCCACTCGAACACGGTCAGATTGTAGTAATCCAGGCCGCGCACCAACCGAGGGTTCAAGGTGTAGGCGATTCCTGCGTCATCCAGTCTGCTGCACAGCCCGGCAAAATGCGCACGCGACTCTTCACCCAGGAAGTCGAACAGACGCGGTGCGCCGTTCGCCATCTCCTGCATGGCGGGATTCTTGGTATCCAGAACGCGCAAAGGGTTGCTGTAGAGGCGGCGCTGGCCATCTTCATCAAGCACATCGCGATGGGTTTCCAGATATGCGATGAGTGCGGCGCGGTGATTCGCGCGCTCATGGGACTGGCCCAGCGAGTTGAGTTCCAGACGCATGTCCGACAGGCCAAGCATGCGCCACAGGCGCGCCATCATCAGGATGAGTTCGGCGTCGATGTCCGGTCCGGCAAAGCCGAGCGCCTCAACGTCGATCTGGTGGAACTGCCGATAGCGGCCGCGCTGCGGGCGCTCGTGCCGAAACACCGGCCCGATGCTGTAGAGGCGATGTGGCCGGTCATACAGAAGATTGTGTTCAATGGTCGCGCGTGCGATACCGGCGGTCATTTCGGGACGCAACGTGAGCGAATCGCCATTGAGTGAGTCGGTGAAGGTATACATTTCCTTCTCGACGATATCGGTCACCTCGCCGATGCCGCGGGTAAACAGGCGCGTGCTTTCGACAACAGGGGTGCGCACATTCCGATAGCCATATGACGCCAACCAGCGTCGCACAATGCCTTCCAGGGCTTCCCACCGGGCTGATGCACCCGGCAGGGCATCATTCATGCCCCGCAAGGCCGTGACTTTATTAAACGCTGAACTCATGTCGATACTCCACCGCCCGCGCGGCGGTCGGCCGGCGGACATTCCTTCCTAGATATGATTGGCCGCAAGCACGCCGTAACGCCGTGCGACATAACTTTCAACGATCGCCTGGAATTCCTCGGCGATGTGATCACCCTTCAGGGTGACCGTACGCTCACCGTCGATGAATACCGGGGCGGATGGAACCTCGCCAGTACCGGGAAGGCTGATGCCAATGTCGGCGTGCCGGCTTTCACCGGGGCCATTCACCACACAGCCCATGACGGCGACATTCATGGATTCCACACCAGGATACTGTTCGCGCCACAAGGGCATCTGCCGGCGCAGGTAGCCCTGGATGCTGTCGGCCAGTTCCTGGAAGAATGTGCTGCTCGTGCGACCACAGCCCGGGCACGCGATGACCATGGGCGTGAAAGCACGCAAGCCCATGGTCTGGAGGATCTCCTGTCCGACCACGACTTCACGGGTGCGATCGCCGTTGGGCTCGGGCGTGAGCGAAATTCGGATGGTGTCGCCGATACCCTGCTGCAACAAAACCGACAGTGCTGCGGTGGAGGCGACAATGCCCTTGCTGCCCATGCCCGCCTCGGTCAGGCCGAGATGGACCGGATAATCGCATCGTGCGGACAGGTCGCGATAGACGGCGATGAGATCCTGGACATGGCTGACCTTGCAGGACAGCACGATGGCATCACCCGGCAGGCCGAGTTCTTCCGCCCGCTGGGCGTTGGTGATGGCAGAGACCACCAGCGCGTCACGCATGACAGCCTGCGCCGTCCAGGGCACGGCACGCGCATTGTTCTCGTCCATCTTGCGCGCCATCAGCTCGTGATCGAGACTTCCCCAATTCACGCCGATTCGCACTGGTTTGTTGTGCCTGCAGGCGACTTCGATCATTTGCGCGAAGTTGTCGTCGCGCTTTTTGCCCCCGCCCATATTGCCGGGGTTGATCCGATACTTCGACAGCGCCTGGGCGCAATCGGGAAACTGGGTGAGCAGCTTGTGGCCGTTGTAGTGAAAGTCGCCCACCAGAGGCGTATCGATGCCCATACGATCGAGCTGCTCGCGGATGGCGATCACCTCGCGGGCCGCCTCGGGCGTATTCACCGTGATACGCACAAGTTCGGAGCCTGCCTGGGCCAGTTCCTTGACCTGTATGGCTGTAGCGATGGCATCGGCCGTGTCGGTATTGGTCATCGACTGCACGACGACGGGCGCCTGCCCGCCTATCGTGACGACCCGCTGGCCCCACCGCACGGAGACACTGCGTGTGACCCGCCGCAGAGCTGCGGAGGCAGATGCGGGCTCGCCTGCGAGGCTGGAGGCTATGGTTTGCAACATGTCGGTCATGGATTAAACACGCTCAATTGCGCCGGGAGCAAGACTACCCATTTTAAAGCCAATCTGCAGGCAGCCATTGCTCAGGCAACCAGCCCTGCGAAAAGGCATAGGCCAGGGCCGCAGCCACAAAAAGCAGAAGTATGACCAGCCACCCCCAGGAAATGCCGCCACCGGACTCGTCGGAGACAACCATCGCCACCCTCCCTCCACCTGAGGAGCGCGCGGCGGCGTGGCCTGCGTGATCCTCTTCGGGTCGCATGCTGTGGGCGGTGACCTGAGGCGCGACGGTCTCAGCCAGTGAGTCGGCGTCGGCACCCAGCATTCGGGCGTAGCTGCGCACCAGCCCGCGCAGCGACACGCCAGTGGGCAACGCTTGCCAGTCTTCGTCCTCGAGTGCACGAACCTGACGCGCCGAAAATTTGATGCGGCGGCTGACGTCTTCAGGAGTCAATCCCTGAGCCTCGCGCAGGGCGCGCAAAGCCTGCCCTGTCGTCGGGATGGTGCTTGGTGTCGTCGGCGTATCGTTGGCTGTCATGCGGGCACCTGCCGAATCGGGATGGACTGCCGCTGGGTCGCCATGCGCTCGGCGATGCGGGTGCGGTCACGCACTTCGCCCGCAAGCTGCCCACAGGCGGCGTCGATGTCGTCGCCACGCGTCTTGCGCGTGGTGGTCATGACGCCTGCGTCCATCAGGCGTTGCGCAAAGGCGCGCACACGAGCATGGCTGGAGCGATGCAGCCCGGATTGAGGAAAAGGATTGAAAGGGATCAAATTGATCTTGCAACGTACTTGACGCGCGATTTGTATGAGTTCGAGCGCGTGTTCGTCGGCGTCGTTCACACCATCGAGCATGACGTATTCGAAGGTGATGAAATCGCGGGGCGCAAAAGCCAGGTAACGATTGCAGGCGGCCAGCAGTTCGGCCAGGGGATACTTTTTGTTCAAGGGAACCAGGCGATCGCGCAGGGCATCGTTCGGGGCGTGCAGCGAGACGGCCAATGCCACCGGGCAATCCTGCGAAAGCCGGTCCATCATGGGGACCACACCCGAGGTGGACACCGTGACACGCCGACGCGACAGGCCATAGGCGTGGTCATCGAGCATCAGCCGCAGCGCAGTGACCAGGGCATCGTAATTGAGCAGCGGCTCGCCCATGCCCATCATCACGACGTTCGTGACGGCCCGGGTATCGGTGGATGCCCGCACGGGCGAGGCCGACGCGTCGGTGGCCAGGCGCGTACCCGTGCCATCGGCGCGCAGGGCCCGGTTGGCCCACCAGAGCTGCCCGATGATTTCGGCAGCGGTGAGGTTTCGGTTGAAGCCTTGATACCCTGTAGAACAGAAGGGGCAACCCACCGTGCATCCGGCCTGGCTGGACATGCACAGGGTGCCGCGATCATCTTCAGGGATAAAAACGGTCTCGACCGCGTTTCCGGCACCGACATCGAAAAGCCACTTGCGTGTTCCGTCGGTCGATTTCTGGGCGGTGGAGAGAGTGGGACCTGTAATCCGGCAGTGCTGATCGAGCTTTTCGCGGAAATCGCGCGCCAGATCGGTCATGTCGGCAAAGGAGTCTGCCTGGCGCTGGTGCATCCAGCGCTGGAGTTGACGAGCGCGAAAAGGCTTTCCGCCCCATTTCGAAACAAGTTCGGCGAGTGCGGCGGAATCCAGGCCCAACAGATTTACGCGATCGTCAATTTCCATAGTGTCTTTCAAGGTACTGACCAGGTCCTCATGGCATGACGCACAGAAGGCCTGATCGACCGAAAATCAACGGCTGTGAATGTTGATTTCGGGGAAGAAAAATGCGATTTCAACAGCGGCCGTTTCGGCTGCATCGGAACCGTGAACGGCGTTGGCGTCGATGCTGTCAGCGAAATCTGCGCGAATCGTGCCCTTCTCTGCTTTCTTGGGATCGGTAGCGCCCATCAGGTCGCGGTTCTTCTGGATGGCGTTCTCGCCTTCCAGGGCCTGAACGAAGACAGGGCCGGAAACCATGAAATCCACGAGATCCTTGAAGAAAGGACGGGCAGCGTGAACAGCGTAGAAACGTTCGGCATCAGCACGCGACAATTGTTGCAGACGGGCTGCGACAACCTTCAGACCAGCCTCTTCAAAGCGGGCGACGATCTTGCCGATGACATTTTTGGCAACGGCGTCGGGCTTGATGATGGAGAGGGTACGCTCGATAGACATGGAAACTCCGCAAAAACAATGGTTTACAGTAACCCGGTATTCTAGCATGCCAAGATGGCGTTATACATCTTAGAATTACGGGTTAACCCAAGCTGAAGCGGCATGCAAAGCTCGCACTGCCCGATCCCCTGCCCTACGGAACACCATGACTTCCCCAGCCTCACCCGACCTGCCCGAATCCAGCCACAGCCAGCCCGACGCCGTGGTGTCCACTCCGATCGTCAACGAACTGGCCAAGAGCTTTGAGCCCGGCGCGATCGAACACTCATGGTATGACGAATGGGAGCGACGCGGCTACTTTGCGGGCGGACGACACGTACAGACCGGCACTGGCGACCCCTATGTCATCCAGTTCCCCCCACCCAATGTGACTGGCACCCTGCACATGGGACACGCCTTCAATCACACGATCATGGATGGCCTGACCCGCTACCACCGCATGTCCGGCGCCGATACCGTGCTCATTCCCGGCACTGACCACGCTGGCATTGCCACGCAGATCGTGGTGGAGCGCCAACTCGAAGCGCAGAAAATCACGCGCCACGACCTGGGCCGCACGGCATTCGTGGACAAAGTGTGGGCCTGGAAGGAAACCTCGGGCAGCACCATCACCAGCCAGGTG
>JAEYZR010000222.1 GCA_023427945.1 Pseudomonadota bacterium
CGGCTGTGCTTCGCACCGGAGCTGGCCGACTGGCAAGGAATAGGCTTCGTCATCCAGGCCTACCAGAAGCGCTGCCCCTTCGCGATCGACTACCTCATCGACCTGGCGCAGCGCAGCCGGCGCCGACTGATGATCCGGCTGGTCAAGGGCGCCTACTGGGACACCGAGATCAAGCGCGCCCAGGTGGACGGCATGTCGGACTATCCCGTCTACACGCGCAAGGCCTATACCGACATTTCCTACATCGCGTGCGCACGCAAACTGCTTGCAGCCCCCAAGGACATCTATCCGCAGTTCGCGACGCACAACGCGCAAACCCTGGCCGCTGTCTACGAACTCGCGGGCCCTGCCGACTACACGCCGGGCCAGTATGAATTCCAGTGCCTGCACGGCATGGGCGAACCGCTCTATGAACAAGTGGTGGACGCCGCCCCCGGCAAGCTCGGTCGCCCCTGCCGCATCTACGCACCCGTGGGCACGCACGAAACGCTGCTGGCCTACCTCGTGCGCCGTCTGCTGGAAAACGGAGCCAACACCTCTTTCGTGAACCGAGTGGCTGACAAGTCGATTCCGCTCGATGCGCTGGTACAGGATCCCATCGAACAGGCCGAGGCCTGGGCACACGAAGAGGGCTTGCTGGGTGCATCGCACCCGGGCATCCCCTTGCCTGCCGATCTGTATGGCCGGCTCAGACCCAATTCGCACGGTATCGATCTGGCCAGCGATGAGGTACTGGCCGGCCTGGTGCACGCGCTGGGCGAGCATGCGCAGGCGCCCTGCATTGCTGCCCCCCTGCTGGCCGACGCAACGGCTGCTCGGACTGGCGCCGACTTGCGCGATGTCATCAATCCGGCCAATCACGCCGACCATGTCGGACAGGTGCGCGACATCACGCCCGGGGAGATCGAAACCGCGCTTGAAGCTGGCGCGGCATACGCCCCCACCTGGGCGTCGGTGGCACCAGGAAAGCGCGCCGATGTGCTGGTTCGCGCTGCCGACCTGATGGAGCAGGATGCCGACAGGCTCATGGGCATACTGGTGCGCGAGGCGGGCAAGACCTACGCCAACGCCGTGGCCGAGGTGCGCGAGGCGGTGGATTTCCTGCGCCACTACGCCGCCCAGGTGCACGCGAGTTTCGACAACGCCACACACCTGCCGCTGGGTCCGATTGTCTGCATCAGCCCCTGGAACTTTCCTCTGGCCATCTTCACCGGCCAGGTCGCCGCCGCGCTGGCCGCCGGCAATACGGTACTGGCCAAGCCGGCTGAACAGACTTCCCTGGTGGCAGCCCAGGCGGTGCAACTTCTGTGGGCCGCTGGCGTGCCGCGTGCCGCGGTGCAACTGATTCCCGGTTCAGGCCGTGTCGTCGGGCCGCTGCTCACCAGCGATGCGCGCGTACAGGGCGTGATGTTCACGGGCTCCACCGAAGTGGCGCGCAGCCTGCAAGGCACGCTGGCACAACGCCTGAGCCCTGCGGGCCGTCCCATTCCCCTGGTGGCTGAAACGGGCGGACAGAACGCCATGATCGTGGACTCGTCCGCGCTGGCCGAGCAGGTGGTGCAGGATGTGATCATGTCGGCGTTCGACAGCGCCGGCCAGCGCTGTTCGGCGCTGCGAGTGCTGTGCGTGCAGGACGACGTGGCCGACCGGCTCGTCACCATGCTCAAGGGTGCGATGCGCGAGCTGCAACTGGGCGATCCCATGCAACTGCGCCACGACGTCGGGCCGGTCATCGATGCGCGGGCACGTGACAGCATCGACCGTCACATCGAAGCGCTGCGCGCCAAAGGCCGCGTGGTGCATCAACTTGCATGGGGCCCGGAGCAGGACAGACAGAAGGTGCTGGCGCAAGGCACCTACGTACCTCCGACACTCATCGAACTGGAATCACTGACCGAACTGACGCATGAGGTTTTCGGCCCGGTGCTTCATCTGGTGCGTTATCGTCGCGATGAACTCGACACCATCCTCGCCCAGATCAAGGCCACGGGGTATGGTCTGACGATGGGCCTGCACACACGTATCGACGAAACCATCGAACACGTCACGCGCCTCGCTCACGTCGGCAACCTCTACATCAACCGGAACATGGTGGGCGCAGTGGTTGGCGTGCAGCCCTTCGGCGGCGAAGGCCTGTCGGGCACCGGTCCCAAGGCGGGCGGCCCGCTCTACCTGTATCGCCTGCTGGCAAAGCGGCCTTCGAGTGCGCTGGACAAGCCCTTCGGCACCCTGGAATCAGAAGGCAGGCCGGCCGCCCGTGCGGCGGCGGCACGTGCGGCGGCGGCACGTGCGCTTGCGCAGCTGCATCAGTGGGCGCACACGCAAGGCATGGCCATGCCCACTCAGCACGCTGCCTCTGACACACCGCCCTTCTGCCCGGCCACGCATCTGCTGGCAGGTCCGACAGGCGAGCGCAACCAGTACGAAGTGCTGCCACGCGCCGCCGTGCTTTGTGTGGCCACCAGCAGGCAGGAACTGGTCACGCAGTTGGCGGCGGTGCTGTCGGTCGGTTCGCGTGCGGTGTGGGACGGTGCCTGCGCAGAGGCTGCCAGCCTGCATCGCGCGTTGCCCGACGCCTTGCGCCAATCGATCGATCTCGCATCCTCATGGGAGCGGGCCGAATTCGATGTCGCCATCCATCACGGCGACGAGCGAGCGCTGCAGACCCTGCTGCACACGCTGGCCGAGCGCGAAGGCACGATCGTGTCGGTGGCGGCCCTGGCGCCAGGCGATCAGGACGTGCCGCTGGAGCGCCTGGTCATCGAGCGCGCCATCAGCACCAACACCGCTGCGGCCGGCGGCAATGCGAGCCTGATGACGATGGCCTGATCACAGATGGAAGTCGCCCGCGGCTTCCGGCTGATAGAGCACTTTCTCGATCCGGATCTGGCGCGTCCGGTTCGAAATCCGCCAGTCGATGACATCGCCTTCCTTGTAGCCCAGGATGGCGGTGCCCACGCCGGAAAAAACGGATAGTTTCCTGGCGCTGTCGTCGGCATCTTCGGGGTAGACCAGCGCCACATCCATTTTTTCGTCGTCCAGACGCAACCGGGTAGTGGAGTTCATCGTGACCACGTCAGGCGTGACCTGCTGCGCCTGGACCACGATGGCGCGCTCGATCTCGTGTTCGAGCTCGAATACATCCGGCGCCTGTTCGAGCGCAACCAGATCGCTCAGGCGCGTCTTGTCGATCTCGGTGACGTAGATCCCTGAAGGGCCAGTGACCGTGCGCTCGCGCAGGAACTGAAGATAGCGCTCGGCAGTCATGGAGAATGTCTTCAGCTTGGGCGTTTCGCTTTCCAGCACGAAGCCGCTGCGCAAAAAGGCCTGCACCGAGCGCGTATTCTCGGCGTGAATCCTGGCGATCAGCTTCTCGGCCCGCATCTCGAAGAAAGCGAGTTTCATGCCTTCTGCGATGGCGCTGGCGCCCAGTCTGCGCCCCCAGTTTTCCCGCTCGCCGATGACCAGCACGATCTCGCACTGCGAACCGGTCTGCACCAGGCGCACGAAGCCCACGGGCCTGTCGTGCCGGTCGTAGGCCATGAAAAACCGGCCATCTCGATTGAATAGGTGCGTGAGCGTGGGCAACTGGACCCGGCCGACGACTTGTTCGATGAACCGGGAGACATGCCGCGAATCGCTCAAGTAGCGCGTGACACCTTCGTCTTCCAGCCAGTCCATCAGATTGAGCGCGTTTGCCCGGCTGATCTCCGGACAGAGCGCGATAAAAGGCTTACTCATCTTCACCATCTCTGGTTTCAGGAATGAAAGCCCTTCATGACTGCAAACATGACGGTTCTTTCGACAGAACCGTCATTATAGGACGCTGACCGTCCCTGTCGTCATCGTGGCGGCGTCTGCCCGGCGCCCAGGTCCCAATACAGCCCCACCATCAATTGCAGCGCCTCGGCCAGCAACGCCGGCGGCAGATGCTCGTTGGGCGCATGCTGCGAACATCCTGGATACGAATGCGGCACCCACACCGTCTTCAATCCGAGCACATCGGTGAAAATGTCGTTGGGCAGCGAGCCGCCCAGATTCGGCAGCACGGCGGGCTTCTTGCCACTGGTCCTGGCCAGCGACGCCACCACCCACCGTACCCACTCGTCGTCGGGATCGATGCGCGTGGCGTGAAACATCACCTCGCGTGAAGGGGCAAGCTTGACCATCGGGAAGCCCTGCCGGTCCAGATGGCGGCGCAAGGCGGGCAGGATGTCGTCGCCATCCACACCCACGACGAAGCGCAACTGGCAGCGCGCCCAGGCACGCGGAGGAATGGCGTTGACGGGTGTTTCAGGATTGCCCGTCTTGTAGGCCAGCACCTCGAACGAACACCATGCAAACACGCGCTCTGCGGGCGTCAGGCCAGCCTCGCCCCAAAGAGGTTCGATCACCGGTCCGTCGCTTCCGCCATCCACTTCGCAGTCGGCCAGCGCCCGTCGCACCGACGCGGGAATCTCCTTGGGCACCCATTGCGGCACACGGATCTGGCCAGTGGGCGAGACGATGCTCGCAATCGCATGCGCCAGCTGAATGCCAGGGTTGGAGATCAGGCCACCCCAGTTGCCCGAGTGATGGCCTCCGGCACGCGCCTCGATCGAAAGATCGAAGTTGACGCTGCCACGCGCCCCCAGGAACACCGTCGGGCGCTCGGCACTCAGCCGCGGGCCATCCGAGGCGATCAGCAGGTCGGCACCGAAGCGCGCCCTATTCTGTTCGCACAACTCGCGCAGGCCCAGCGAGCCTGTCTCTTCGCCCATCTCGATCAGGTACTTGACGTTGAAGCCGAGCTTGCCGCGTGCCTGCAGCACCAGACGCAGCGCCTCCATGTTGACCGTGTGCTGGCCCTTGTTGTCGGCAATGCCACGACCAAACCACATGCCTTCATGCTCGGTCAGCGCCCAGGGTTGAGTACCCGGCTTCCACTCGGCATCCAGACCGCGAATGGTATCGCCATGGCCATAGCCGAACACGGTGGGCAAGGCAGGATCTTCCATTCGCTGGGCAAACAGGAACGGGCCGGGCGCGCCCTCGGCCCACAGCGTCTCGCACGTAAATCCCATTGCCTCGAAAGCCGGCCGCATGTGTGCGTCCAGATAGGTGGAAAGCACCTCGGTGCGCTCGGGGTTCTGGCTTTCGGTGGGCACCTCCAGGCGCTGCGCCAGGGTACGGCGAAACTCGCCGGAGTCGAAGCATTGCCGGGCCAGTTCGATAGCGTCGTCGCGCGTCATGAGGGCATAGTCCTTTCTTCGGAGGGATAGAGGTGACAGGCGATGCGTGCGCCGTCGCGCTCGATGAGCGGCGGCCGCACGGTGCTGCATTGAGGCATCGCATGCTTGCAGCGTGGGTGGAACGGACAGCCCGACGGCGGATTGACGGGGTCGGGAAAGGACAGCCCCAGGCCCATGTCCGGAATGCCCAGGTCGGGTTCAGGTGTGAGCACCGACGCCAGCAGGGCCTGGGTATAAGGGTGGCGAGGATTGTGGAACAGATCGGCGGTAGTACTGGACTCCACCACGCGCCCCAGATACATCACCGCCACGTGGGTTGCGATGTGCTCCACCACGGCCAGGTTATGGCTGATGAACACGTACGTGAGATTGAACTCACGGCGCAAGGCCATCAGCAGATTCATGATCTGCGCCTGCACCGACACATCCAGGGCAGAAGTCGGTTCGTCGCAGATCACGACTTCGGGGTTCATCACCAGCGCACGCGCAATCGCGACGCGCTGGCGCTGCCCGCCGGAGAGTTGACCCGGCGTACTGTCGGCCAGGCGGGGCGGCAGTCCGACACGTTCGAGCATAGCCACCGCCTTGCTCTGACGCGGATTGTCCACCCCATGCACCTCCAGCGGCAGGGACACGATGGAAGCGATCGTGCGACGCGGATTCAGCGAGGAGTACGGGTCCTGGAAGACCGGCTGCACCCGGCGCGCAATGTCAAAGCGCGACAACGCTTTGATGTCTTTGCCTTCCAGCAACATGCTGCCGCTGCTGGGCGCAATGAGGCCCAGCAACATGCGGGCAAGCGTGGATTTGCCGCAGCCGGATTCGCCCACGATGCCAAGCACATCGCCCCGTTCGACGCTCAGGTCGACCTCGTTGACCGCGTGCAGCGTACGCCGTGGTTTGAACATGCCCGTGTTGATGGAGAAGTTCCGGCTCAATGCCTGGGCGGTAATGAGTGCACTCATACGAAAACTCCATCCTCGTTCTTGATGCAGCGCCACTGGTGCTCGCGGCCCGCGCCACGCACCGGCACGTCCTGGGCACAGCGAGGCTGCGCATGCGGACAGCGATCCCTGAACGCACAGCCCTGCAGCTCACCGACCAGCGAAGGCACGACGCCTGGAATAGTGCCCAGGTCCCCTCCCGGTGCGGTGCGCCCGGGCACGGGAATACAGCTCAGCAGCCCTTGCGTGTAGGGGTGCATGGGGGTGGCGAAGATCTCGCGCACCGGCCCTTCCTCGACGATCTGTCCAGCGTACATGACCGCCACGTTCCTGGCGATGCGCGCCACCACACCCAGGTCGTGCGTGATCAGCACCATCGCAATGCCCAGTTCCGACTGCAGGTCTGCCAGCAGACGCAGGATCTGGGCCTGGATGGTCACGTCCAGTGCCGTGCTGGGTTCGTCGGCAATCAACAGTTCCGGGCCACACATCAGCGCCATGGCGATCATCACGCGCTGACGCAGGCCGCCGGAGAGCTGGTGTGGATACTGGCCCAGACGCTGGCCGGCAGACGCAATGCCCACCTTCTCCAGCAGTTCGATCGCGCGCTCGCGCGCCTGCGCCCTGGTGGGCTTGCGATGATAGATGTAATGCTCCATCAACTGTTCGCCGATGGTGTAGGCGGGGTTCAGCGCCGTCATGGGCTCCTGGAAGATCATGGCCATCTTGTTGCCGCGCAGGCGGTTGATGCGCCCCCGGTCGGTGGTATCGAGATTTTCACCGAGCATGGACAAGGTGGCCGCGCGTCGCCTGGCGGCCTTGGGAAGCAGGCCCATGATGGCAAGCGAGGTCATGGACTTGCCACAGCCCGATTCGCCCACCAGGCACAGCGTCTCGCCACGCCGCACATTGAAGGAGATGTCGCGCACCGCGTGCAGCGGGCCGCGCGGGGTGTCGATGTCGACATGCAGCCCCTGCACGTCCAGCACGATGTCGCCCGGTGCGGCCGACTGGCGGGGCGCGGTGGTGGCAGTGAGGTTATCCATCAGCTACGCTCCTCGGGCGTCAGGAATTGGTGCAGCCCATCGCCGGCCAGATTGATGGCAAAGATCAGTAGCGCCAGCGCGGTGCCGGGTATGGAGATGAGCCAGAAAGAGAAAAACATGTAGGCCTTGGCTTCGGAGATCATCAGTCCCCACGAAGGCAATGGCGGCTGCACCCCCAGGCCCAGGAACGACAGCGAGGCCTCCAGCAGAATCGCACTGGCCGCTTCGAGCGTGGCGATCACGATCAGGTGCGGCACCACATTGGGCAACACCTCGCCGCGCACGATCCGCCAGGTGGAGGCGCCTGCCGCCTGAGCCGCCGCCACGTATTCCAGCGATCGAACCTGCTGGGTGGCGCTGCGCATGACTACGGCAAAACGATCCCACTTCAACAGGCCCAGCACCAAAATGACCACCCACAGGGAACCGCCCACGATGGCCACGGTCGCCAGCGCCACGAGGATCACCGGCATCGACAGGCGCGTGGTGACCAGAAACGACACCACCATGTCCACCCGGCCGCCGAAGTAGCCTGCCGCCATGCCCATCACGGTGCCGATGATGCCCGAGAGCAGCGCCACGCTGACGCCGATCAACAGCGAAATGCGCGCGCCGTAGAAAATGCGCGAAAGGTAATCGCGGCCCAGCTGATCGGTGCCCAAGGGATGCACCCAGCTTCCCCGTTCGTGCCAGACCGGCGGCACGGTGCGGTTGGCAAGATCCTGGACATAGGGATCATGGGGCGAAATCCAGGGCGCCAGCAAGGCCATCAGCAGGATCAGCAGCAGTATGCCGCCGCCTGTGAACAAGGCCTTGTTGCGCCACAGGCGCCGCGCAAGCGATGTGCGTACGCCACGGGCCTGCGGATCTGGAACGGCAGCACCCGCCACCGCCGGGCCGCCAAGGGTCTGGGCCGATTGCGCGGCAGGCAGCCGGGGTTCGATAGTGGGCGGAGTCGTCAGCGGCATGATCAGGACACTCGAATGCGTGGATCGAGCCACGCGTTGGCGATATCGGAAGCAAGCGTGAGCAGCACATACAGCACCGACAGCAGCAGCACGATCAGCTGCATGACCGGGTAGTCCTTGAACGTGATGCTCTGATAGGCGAGATAGCCCAGGCCGTCGAGCGCAAAGATGGTTTCGATCACGACCGAGCCGCCCAGCAGATAGCCCAGTTGCACGGCAGCCAGCGCCACCACGGGCACGATGGCGTTACGCAGCGCGTGCTTGAAGATCACGGTGCGTGCACGCAACCCCTTGGCGCGCGCCGTGCGTATGTAATCGGCGCTGAGCACCTCGATCATGCCGGCGCGGATCAGGCGCATGAAGGCAGGCGCGATGTAGTAACCCAGCGCAATGGCCGGCATGACGAAGTGCTGCCAGCTGCCGCTGCCCGAGACAGGCAGGATGCGCAGACTGATCGAGAAAAACATGATCAGCAGCAGGGCGAAGAAAAAATTGGGCAGAGCCTGCCCCAGCACGGCAATCGCCAGGCAGAACCGGTCGATGATGCTGCCTTTGTAGAGCGCGGCCAGCACACCCAGCGGGATCGACACGGCCAATGCCACGCCCAGCGCGGCCAGACCCAGCATCAGCGTGGTGCCCAGCTTGGCGAATATCAACGGCCCGGCAGGCGTCTTGAAGTACACCGACATGCCGAAGTCGCCCTGCATGATTTTCCACAGCCAGTCGGCATACTGCACGATGATGGGCCGATCCAGGCCGTATGCCTGGCGGATCATCTCGATGTCGGCCTGACGCGCGCCCTCGCCGGCCAGCGCCAGCGCGGGATCGCCCGAAAGATGCAGCAACAGGAAAGCCAGGATGGATACTGTCAACGCCACCAGGATGGCCAGTCCCAGGCGTTTGATCATGAACGCGAGCATCGATGAATCGCCTCAGAGTGCGTGCCGTGCAACGCCAGTGGCATTGCACGGCGGGGAACGTCTTACTTCCAGCTCATTTCCCAGAAACGAACCAGCTCGTCGGGATAGGCCTTGAACGACACGTCCTTGTTGGCGACGTAGTACACCGGCAAGGACCACAGCGGCACGGCATACGCCTTCTCGGCAATGATGCCCAGCGCCTCCCGGTAAGCGGCCTCGCGCGCCTTCGGCTCGATGGTGCGATCACCCAGGTCGAGCAGTTCGCGCACCTTGGGATCGCGCGTGATGTCATCGCCACCGAAGCCGAAATACACCGGCGTGGATGCCGACACGTCGTTCACCAGGTTCGAACCCCAGGTCTGATGCGTCAGGGAAGACTTGTTGGCACGCGTCATGTCGCGCATGGCGGCATACTGCAGGAAGTTCAGCTTCGCGGTGATGCCGACGGCTTTCAGATAGTTGATGATGGCTTCGGTCTGGTTGCGCTCGCGGTACGCTGCCAGCTCGATCTGGAAACCATTCGGATAGCCGGCCTCGGCCAGCAGCTTCTTCGACAGCGCCGGATCGTACTTGTGTACCGTTGCGCCATCCTGCGTGCAGCCGACCTGCGATGGCGTACAGATCGTATTCAGGATCTCGGCGCCCTCGCCCACGATATTCTTGATGATGGATTCGCGGTCGATGGCGTGGGCAATCGCCTTGCGCACGCGCTCATCCTTGAGTTGCGGCGCGGGAGTACCGTCCAGGATGTTCATCTGCATGAACACGATACGCATGGTGTTGCCGCTGAGCACCTGCAGGTTCGGCATGTTCTTCAGTTGCTCGGCCTGATCCTTGGGCACGTGCATGATGAAATCTTCGCCACCCGAAATCACCTCCGCCATCTGCGTCTGGCGATCCGGAATGAAGCGGATCACCACCTTGCCTATCGTCGGCTGGCGCTTGGGCGAATCCTTGAAGTAGTCGGTATTGCGCTCCAGCGTGATGGCCTTGCCCGGTTGATAGTCCACCACCTTGTAGGGCCCGGTGCCCACCGGCTTGGCGTTCATGCCCTGGGGGCCGACCTCGGCATAGTATTTGGCGGGGTGGATGGCCACCGTGGTCGACAGATATTCTTTCGCGCCCGGAAACGGCTCTTTGCTGATGATGCGCACTTTGTACTGATCGATCTTCTCGACCTTGTCGATCCAGCGCACGTTCTGTTGCGTCACCGCCTTGTTCTTGGGGTCGGCCACGAAATTCAGCGTGTAGACCACCGAATCGGCATCGAAAATTTCGCCGTTGTGAAACTTCACGCCCTCACGCAGCTCGAGCTCCAGCGTCTTGTCATCGACCTGCGTCCAGCTCTTGGCCAGTTGTCCCTTGTACTCGTTGGTCAGCGGATCCCGATACAACAAGGTATCCCATACGTTGGCGGCAATGATGACACCCACGCGCACGTTGTTGAAATAGGGATCGACACTTTCCGGCGCCTGATCGTAGGCCATGCGCAACGTGTCGTCTTTCTTGCCAGCGTGACTCTGGCCGGCGCCCAGCATCAGGCCCGCGGCCACCAGCGTCGCCGCGATCAACTTGAACGGCATGTCGGGCAGGCGCGCAGCCTGAGCTTTTGCCAGCGTGTTGCGGATGATATTGAGCGGGTGCGATGATGCTGCAGTAAAGCGACGTTCAGCCATGATGAGGCTCCTATACCGGATCGATTGGGACAAATTGCCTGAAACGATGCTGCAGTGAAAAACGTTGATGCTTATGCGTGACTCAGTCGCGTGGGGTCACCTGCCCTGGCCTGCATGGCGGCGATGACGGCATCGCATTTACGTTGCAGGTGCACCAGCATGATGGCGGCCAGGCGTTCGCCATCGCGCGCCGCCAGTGCCTGCACCATATCCACGTGTTCCTGCATGGCCTGGTCCCACTTCTCCCGGTTCTCGTTGGAGTGAAACCGCAGACTCTGGATGCGCAGATTCAAGGTGTCGTAGAGCTGGCCAAGCAAGCCATTGTGGCTGGCCTGCTTGAGCAGATCGTGGATGGCGGTATTGGCCTTGTAGTAGGCGGGCAGATCCTGACGGGCATGGCTGGCCATCATCTCGTAGGTCAGCGCACGGATCTCCGCGATCTGCTCATCGGTGGCACGCTCACAGGCCGCCTTGCCTGCCAGCGCCTCCAGCGCACCGATCACTTCGAAACTCTCGCGGATGTCCTGCTCGGACATGGCCACCACCTGGGCCCCCCGGTTGGGCTGGATGTCCACCAGGCCTTGCGCCGCCAGCAAACGGAACGCCTCTCGCAACGGCGTGCGCGACACGCCCAGTACATCGCACAACTCGCGTTCATTCAAGCGCGCGCCGGGGGCCAGCTGCCCCTCGGTCATCATCTGCCGAAGTTGTGCCGCCACCGTCGAAGGCAGCGTGCGGCTGTCCACGGCAATGGTGCTTGCGAACTCGGCGGATGCGGGGTTGACGCTCATTGGTATACAAATAATCCAATCACTGAACCAGAAGTCGATTCAATATAAAACACACTTCCGTAAATGGATTGATGGGGAATACCCTTTATTCACACAGCAAAAACAATGAGATAGAGTCCCTGCAGGGCCCATTCGACAAATCCAAGAGATGCGAATCGGCGGCATGGCGATCCGGGAACAGACGGATCTTTTACTGGTTTGTATACAAATCACGGTTGGAGATCATGCAATGCTGGCTTTGAATGCGCATCCGTCGGGACGACACTTTCTGCAGATTCCCGGTCCCACCAACGTGCCCGATCGCGTCCTGCGCGCCATGGACTACCCCACCATCGACCATCGTGGCCCGCCGTTCGGCGAGCTTGGCAAGGCCGTGCTGCAAGGAATGAAAACCATCTTCCAGACCCGCGCCGACGTGGTGATCTACCCGGCCTCGGGCACTGGCGCATGGGAAGCGGCGTTGGTGAATACCTTGAGCGCCGGCGACCGCGTGTTGATGGTGGAGACCGGTCATTTCGCTGCGCTCTGGAAAAAACTTGCCGAACGCCTGGGATTGCAGGTGACGTTCTTGCAGGGCGACTGGCGCCACGGTGTGGACCCCGCCGCCATCACACAGATCCTGCGTGAAGACACCGCCCATGCAATCAAGGCCGTGTGCGTGGTGCACAACGAAACCGCCACTGGCGTCACCAGTGACATCGCCGCGGTGCGTGCCGCCATCGACGCGCCCGCTCACCCTGCATTGCTCATGGTGGACACCATATCGTCGCTGGGTTCGGTGCAGTACCGCCACGATGAATGGGGCGTGGATGTCTCGGTCGCAGGTTCGCAGAAGGGCCTGATGCTGCCGCCGGGACTGTCGTTCAACGCCATCAGCGCAAAGGCGCTCGCGGCCAGCGAACACGCCGGCTTGCCGCGCGCCTACTGGGACTGGCGCGACATGCTCGCAGTCAATCAAAAAGGTTATTTCCCCTACACCCCGGCCACCAATCTTCTGTATGGGCTGCACGAAGCGCTCGCCCAGTTGCAGGAAGAAGGGCTTGAGCAAGTCTTTGCACGCCACCAGCGTCATGCCGAAGCCACACGCCGCGCCGTGCAGGCCTGGGGACTGGAGTTGCTGTGCGCCGACCCGGCACGCTACAGCCCCGCGCTGACCGCGGTGTTGATGCCCGGCGGCAAGGGTGCGGACGCGTTTCGCGGAGTCGTGCTCGAACGTTTCAACATGTCTCTCGGCCAGGGCCTGGGCAAACTGTCGGACAAGATTTTCCGCATCGGCCACCTGGGCGACTTCAACGACCTGATGCTGTGCGGCACCTTGTCCGGCATTGAAATGGGCCTGGCAGCCGCCGGGGTCGAACACCGGGCGGGCGGCGTACAGGCGGCCATGAACTACCTGGCGCAATGATCCACGCACGGGCCGGTACGCCGACGCCACCCCACATCGATTCATCTGAAAAAAGGAACCTACCCGCCATGCAACAGACACTCATGCAGGAAGCCATCCAGTTCGCGACCGAGCACGAAACCACGTGGGACCGCAGTGTGAAGGGCGTATGGGGTGTGCATCAACAGGACCCGGCCCCCTACAACCGCCTGTACGGTCCGGTGCACGATCGTGGCCCCGTCGCAGGCACGGTCGTCGTCGATGGCAAGACGATTGCGACCTGGGGCGAACCGGATCGCGCCGACCTGACCTTCAGTGTCGCCAAGATGTACCTGGCGCTGCTCACAGGCGTGGCCTACGATCGCGGGCTGATACCTGACCTGGACGAGCCTGTACGGGTGCGTGCGCCTGGCATCGGCTTCGACGAAGGCCAGAATGCCGATATCGTCTGGCGCCAGCTCCTGCAGCAGACCAGCGAATGGGAGGGCGAGCGTTTCGGCCTGCCGGATCAGGTCGACCGCTATCGCGCCGTGACCTTCGGCGACCAGCCCACGGGCAAGAAAGGCGATGCCCGCCCCCTGCAAAAACCAGGCACGTACTGGGAATACAACGATGTGCGCATCAACCAGCTCTCGCTGGCGCTGCTGCATGTTTTCCGTGAGCCGCTGCCCGAGGTGTTCCGCACGGCCATCATGCGCCCCATCGGCGCCAGCGAAGACTGGCAATGGGTAGGCTATGACACCTCCTGGGTCGAGATCGACGGCAAGCGGATGCAATCGGTGCCGGGCGGCTCGCACTGGGGCGGCGGCATGTCCATCAGCGCCCGTGACCAGGCGCTGATCGGCGAAATGCTGCTCAACGAAGGCCGCGCCAAGGACGGCACACAGGTGCTGTCGGCCGACTGGATCCGGCAGATGCAGCAGCCTTGCGCACTGGCGCCCTACTATGGTTTTCTGATCTGGCTCAATCATGGCCAGAAGATGTTCCCGAGCGTGCCAGCCTCCAGCTATTTCGGCGTGGGCGCAGGAAGCTCGTTCACCTGGGTCGAACCCGAGCGCAAGATGGTGGTGATCGTGCGCTGGCTGAATTCGGCCCATGCCGATGAACTGTTCGGGAAGATACTGAAGGCGGTGGATGCGAAAGAAGGCTGATCCCCTTTCGCTTTCCCTGCCGAGTTGACCATCGTCGCACCCCTCTCTTACACTCTTGCGATGGTCAACTCCCGCAAATCCTTGCACACGCAGCGTGCTGTCTCGCTTTCGAGTCCAGCGCGCGCGAACGTTTGCGCCGACTTCAAGACATGCCTCGCCGGCACCCGGGTCCGTTACGCGGACGCACTTTCCTAAGCCCGGCGATCCCTCCTTTCCCTGATTTGCGCACCACTTCCATCGCCGGGCCAACAGCCCAGCGCGACTGACGCCGCTCGTTTTTCGCAAAAAGCGCGTCGATCAATGGAACACGCATGTCATCGCACCTCTTGAATGGGGCTGTCGCCCCCGACATCACCCGAAACTTCATCAAGGCCAAGGAGCCATGCGCGGCAGGCTATCGATGGTTCCTGCGCCGGCAGGAATTCGGCAGCAGCTACCAGGCCCTGCTCGACGATCTCGTGCGCGACGGTCGCGTGCAGGATGCATGCTGGCTGCTGGACCAGCTCGGGCCGACCAGCGACGTCCTGCGTATTGATGGACTCGATGCCCAGGCGCTGGTGTTCGCGGGTCGCGTGGAGTGCGCAGGTAGCGCCGTGGTCGACACGGTCTTGAGAACCGGGCGGGGATTCAGCGCACGCGGCGGCGTGTCGGCCGGCGAGCTTTTGCAGATAGGCGAAAGCCTGCATGTGGAAGGCGCCGTGCAATGCGGCGGTGCAGTCCAGATCGGCGGCGACGCCCGTATAGAGTGGAGCCTGAGCAGCCAGGGCACGCTGGATTGTGCAGGCAATCTGCGTACCGGCTGGGAGCTGACATCAGCGGCAAAAGTACACGTCCGTGGCGAGGTCGTCGTCGGTCATGACGTGCAGGTCGAAGGCGATCTGCAATGTGGCCAGGGCCTGAAAGTGGGTGGCGACGTGAGCGCGCAAGGCCAGGTCGACGTGCACCGCGGGATTCACGCAGGCGGCTCGGTAACCAGCCCCCTGCACGTCCACGCCGGACGCGGCATCCTTTGCGGCGGCGACATCCGCTCAGGCGGTGCCATCCGCGTAGGGGAAAGTCTCGTGGCAGGCGGCGTGATCGAGGCCGGGGCCGGCTACGGCATCTTCGCGGGCGTGGATGTCGCGATGGACGTCTGGGAAGACAGTGCCCGGGTCACCGCCACACGCCGCCCCGAAGGACTGCTCAGTGGATACTGGGTGGCGATGAACGGTTCCTGACCAGGCTGTAGGATTCCCGCCCCCTCCCCGGGTCAGCGGCCTTCGTGGCGCTCACGACGCCGATCC
>JAEYZR010000244.1 GCA_023427945.1 Pseudomonadota bacterium
AAACAGCGCATAGGACTGAAAAAGAATGCCGTAGTCGCGAGCTTGCGGGGGCGCGTGCGAGATATCGCGTCCACCCAGAATGACGGTCCCGATGTTTTGCTGCTCCAATCCAGCGATAATGCGTAAAAGCGTCGTCTTGCCACATCCCGAAGGGCCCAGCAGGCAAACCAGCTCCCCGGCCGCAATGTTCAGAGAAACGTCGGCCAGCGCGGCATGCGAGCCAAATTGCTTGCTGACGTTGTGCACGGAAAGGAAGGTGGACTGGCGCTGGGGCATACTGCCTCCGGCTAACAAAAACAGGGTCAGTATGAAAGGCGCTCATGCAACGGCCGTGACATTTCCCCAAAGTTCCGTGATGTTCACATCAGGTTTTTCGATGTTGGCGCGTCTGCGAGGACGTCTTTTGGCTTTTTGACCTGTCCCCACCATGTTGATTGCAGAACTCAAGTCGTTTTATGCCGTTGCCCGCTGCGGCACGGTCACCAAGGCAGCCGTCTTGCTGGGTGTGAGCCAGCCCACCGTCACTGGCCACCTGCGGCAACTCGAAGCACGCTATGGCGTGGAGCTGTTCGTGCGTCAGGGGCGGGGTTTGACGCTTTCCGACATGGGGCGCGCGATGATGCCGATGGTGGAGAAGCTGGTGCAGCAGGAAACGGAAATCGACTTTCGTTTGCGCGACGCCAGTGATCTGCGCGAGGGCACCTTGCGTGTGGGGGCAACCGGCCCGTTCTACATCATGGATACGGTGCGGCGTTATCATCAACGCTACCCCGGCGTGGATCTCTCGCTCACCATCGGCAATTCGCACACGATGCTGCAAGCGCTTCAGGACTACCGGCTTGAAATTGCAACATCGTCTTTTCTCATGAATGAAAGCCACCTGTACCGGCGCGCAATCGCTGCAGATCCTCTTCAGGCGGTGGTCAACCGGGATCATGCACTCGCTGGCAGGCAGCGGGTCACCCTGGCGGAGTTGTCCCGATATACGCTGTTGCTGCGTGAAGTCGGGTCAATGACGCGTGATCTTACCGAACAGGCATTCGCGGAGGCGGGGGTCGTGCCGGCGCGCAAGCTGGAGATCGGCAGCCGTGAGTCCATACGCGAGGCGATTCTCTGCAACCTGGGCGTGAGCCTGATGCCCGGACGCGAGATCGCGCCACACAGCGGACTGATCGCCCTGGCACTGGAGGGGGTGAGCATCGTGATGAACGAATATGTCTATTGTCTGCGTGAACGTCAGCCTGTCCAGGTGATCGCCCGTTTCATGGAAATGACGCCGCAGGTGGGTTGATCCGTCCGCGCTTGCTTGCCAAGCGTTGTTGGCAGTTATATTTGCAGATGCGGCGCGGTGCGCCTTCCTTTTTTCTCTATTGATTGGAAAACAAGATTATGTCCGAGACTTTGGTGAAAGCGATTCGACTGCATGCGCACGGTGGCCCGGAGGTTCTGACGGTCGAGGATATTGCGCTCGCAGCGCCTGGCCCCAAGGAAGTGACGATTCGTCACCACGCCGTGGGTTTGAACTATATCGACACCTATTTCCGGTCGGGCCTGTATCCCCACGCGCTTCCTCACGGCCTGGGCTTTGAGGCTGCCGGCGTGGTGCAGGCCGTGGGTGCCGAGGTCAAGCATGTGAAGGTGGGCGATCGCGTGGCCTATGGTCAGAGCCCGATCGGCGCCTATGCTGAAGCGCACAACGTGCCGGCAGCGCAGGTCGTCAAGCTGCCCAAAGGGGTGAGCTTCGAGGAAGGAGCTGCCCTCATGCTCAAGGGCCTGACCGTCCAGTATCTCTTTCGCCAGACCTACCGTCTGCAGGGCAACGAAACCATTCTTTTTCATGCGGCGGCAGGGGGCGTGGGCTTGTTGGCTTGCCAGTGGGCCCGTGCGTTGGGCGTGAAGTTGATCGGCACGGTATCGAGCCCGGAAAAAGCTGCGATAGCCCGAGAAAACGGAGCCTGGGAAACCATCGACTATTCACGCGAAAACGTGGCTGAGCGTGTGCTGGAACTGACCAAGGGCCAGAAAGTACCCGTCGTCTATGACGGCGTTGGCAAGGATACGTGGGAAACGTCGCTGGACTGCATTTCGCCACGAGGGCTGATGGTCAGTTTCGGCAACTCATCCGGATCGGTCACCGGCGTCAATCTTGCCCAGCTGAACCAGAAAGGCTGCCTGTATGTCACACGCCCCTCATTGGGGTTGCATGTGAATACGCACGAGAAACTGGCTGCTGCAGCCAAAGAGATGTTCGACCTGGTCGCAAAGAAGAAAATCCAGGTTCGTATCGATCAGCGTTTCGCGCTGACGGATATCGCCAAGGCCCACACCGCGCTGGAGTCGCGCAAGACCACGGGCGCAACGGTGCTGTCGCTGGATTGAGGTGGGTTTTTTGGGCCAGATGAGTCTGGCCCAAAAAACCGAGCAAGCGTGACGATAAAATCCCGGCCTTTGCGGGCAATGAATCTCCGAATGTCAAAGCTGGGTGCCCAGCTTTTGAAGAATTCACTGCCCGTAAAGGCTGGGATTTTTTGGATCACATCAAGTGGCTGGCTGGACGCTACGCCTTTTTGTCGGCCTGGGCATGCGTCGTATGGTAGGAGACGACACGCTCCACTTCATTCTTCGAGCCCAGAACCACGCTCACGCGTTGATGCAACTGTTCAGGTTGAATGTCGAGGATCCGACGCGTGCCGTCGGAGGCCGCGCCGCCCGCCTGTTCGACGATCATGGACATGGGGTTGGCTTCGTACATGAGGCGCAGTTTTCCGGGCTTGCCCGGCTCGCGTGCGTCCCAGGGGTACATGAACAGGCCGCCACGCGTCAGCAGGCGATGCACGTCGGCGACCATCGATGCGATCCAGCGCATGTTGTAGTCTTTTTCGAGCGGGCCGGTCTTGCCGGCAAGGCAATCGTCGATGTAGGCCTTGACCGGAGGGGCCCAGTGGCGCATGTTCGACATGTTGATGGCGAACTCTTTCGTGTCGGCCGGAATCGTGATGTTTTCGCTGGTCATGACCCATGAACCCATTTCACGGTCGAGCGTGAATGCGACCACACCGTGGCCGACGGTCAGCACCAGCATGGTTTGCGGTCCGTAAACGGCATAACCCGCTGCGACTTGCTTGCTTCCGGGCTGCAGGAAGTCCTCTTCCGTGACGATCTGATCCGGGCCTTGCTCCGGCGCACGCAACACCGAAAATATGGTGCCGATCGAGACGTTGACGTCGATGTTCGAAGAGCCGTCCAGGGGATCGAACAACAGCAGGTATTCGCCTTTCGGATAACGGTTGGGGATGAGGTGGATGGATTCCATCTCCTCGGAGGCCATGGCTGCGAGGTGGCCGCCCCATTCATTGGCTTCCAGCAGGATCTCGTTGGACAGGACGTCCAGCTTCTTCTGAACCTCGCCCTGGACATTCTCGGTTTCCAGCGCACCGAGGACGCCGCCCAGGGCGCCTTTACCGACCGCGTGGCCGATTGCCTTGCAGGCGCGGGCAACGACTTCGATGAGCAGTCGTACTTCGGCGCTGATCCGGTTCTGGTCGCGCTGTTGCTCGACCAGATACTGGGTGAGGGTTTTGCGTGTCAAGACGCTCTCCTGAGAAAAACAATGAAAATTCGCTGATCAACAGGCATTTTATCCTGCCAGATCAAGTGCTTTGGAGATGATTTCGCGGACATTCGGTGACAGATCCTTCCCAGCCTGTACGGTCAGCAGGGCCCGGTGCATCGCTTCACGTTGGGTCGGGGCGTATCGTGCCCAGCTATCCATCGCACGAGCCAGGCGTGCGGCCACCTCGGGGTTGATCGCATCGAGCTGCAATACGGTGCGTGTCCACAGTTCATAGCCGGAGCCGTCGGCGGCGTGGGCACCGCCTGGATTGTTGAGTGCAAACTGGAACAGGAGTGAGCGCACCCGGTTGGGCGTGCGCATCGTGAAGGCCTCGTGTTTCATCAGCGTTTCGATGTCGCTGGCAGTCGTGGTGCGGGCCCGCGCTTGCAGAGCGAACCATTTGTCCACCACCAGCGGATCGTCCTTGTGGCGGGTGTAGAACGCTGCCAGGGCCTGCGCCGCCATGTCAGCGTTGCCCCAGTTGACCAGGAGATCGAGCGCAGCGATGCGATCGGTCATGTTGGTGGCCTGCTCGAACTGCGCCTGCAGACGCTCGTCGCTGCCCTGGGCGCCTGCTGCCGCAAGATAAAGCTGGGCCAGGTTCTTCAGGCTGCGTCGTCCTGCCTGGGCAGGGGTGGGCTGGTAAGGGTCATCGATGCGGCACCGTTCGATCCATTGGCTGAATTGGGGCGCGAGGGCTTGCCCCAGATCACGCAACACCCGGGCATGGGTCTGTGCAAGCGCGGCCGGATCCATGGCGGTCATGCGTTCAGCCAGTACGCCTACGCTGGGCAGGCTGAGCGCCCGGGCGCGGTAGGCGAAGTCCAGGCTGGGGTCTTCGAGTGTGGCACGCCAGGCCGCGACGAACGTATCGTCCAGGACCGCCTTGTCGTCGTCCCGGGCATTTTCCAGCAGCTTGAAAATCTGCCGTGCGGCCAGTTCCTGGCCGGCCTCCCAGCG
>JAEYZR010000012.1 GCA_023427945.1 Pseudomonadota bacterium
GCTGACACGCGCGGCACGGGCAATCGCTTCACGGCTGATGACGGGTTTGATCTCGGGTTTCGAAGATGAGGTGGTGTCCTTGTCCTCAGTGTCATCCTGGATGGTTTCGGTTTGCGCCAGGCGAGACGCCAGAATTTCCTTCTTTCTCAATGCCAGCACGCCGCGCTGAAAATCAGAGACGCTGCGGCGCCCCAGGTGATTGTCGATCATCCAGAGATAAACGTCGTCCATGCTCTTGAACGACGTATTCTGAACCGTCTGAAAGGCAATGCCGTGCTTCTGGCAGATGCGATAACGGTTGTGCCCGTCGACCAGAACATCGCCCCACAACACCAGCGCATCGCGGCACCCCTCGGCCAGCAGGCTGCGCTCCAGCGCGGCGGCTTCATCCTCGGTGAGCGGGTCGATATACGCACGCAGCGTTTCGTTGATGGTGATGGTCATGGCAACCGCAGGAAATCTTCGGGCCATAGTGTAGATCAGACGTGAAAAAGCCGATGGGACGTGCCCATCGGCTTCTGGTCATGCCACGGCAAGGACAGAGCCGCGGAAGTATCGAATCAGCGAAGGCCGAAAAAGCTCAGAATAGCGATGACGATAACCACGAGTCCAACGATGTAGATGATGCCGTTCATAAATGTTCCTTTGAGTTGAACTGAAAACTTCCAGGGCAGATGCCCGTTGCGGCCCTCTCAGCACAAATCGGGCCTGACCCTGCAAAAACGAAATCGATCAGTTCGTGGCCTTGCCCTGGGCGTCCGGCTGCGTGTCCGTGCGCGGACCCTCGTTGCGACGCGGCGCAGTCTCCGGGCTCGGTTTCAATGCTTCAGGCGCAATGTCCGAGGTGACTGAGTTCACCATCGTGAAACGTTGGTGGACCTGGTGCAGCCAGGTGCGCGCAAACCCGCGCACGTCGACATCGACCGACCGCTCTGCCGTGCGCCTGAAAGCGTCCACGACTTCGAAATGGTGGGCCGAACCGGCCAGTTCCACGAAGGCCTGGTCGAAGGCCTCGCCTTGCAGGCCTTTTAACCTGGCGAGCCTCTCGGCTTGCTCGCCGTCCGGGTCATTGGGCAACTGGACGGATTTTTTATCGGCCAGTTTTTCCAGCGCGCGGGACAGGCGCTGGACGAATGCCTCGTCCTTTTTGCCGTAGCTCTTGATCTGGTCGCGATGGCCCTGCTGCTGCGCCAGTTGTGCAGCCGCCGCTTCGAATTTCAAGCTTTGCGCCGCCTGTTTCATGAAGTCGCGATCGGTGGTGTTCAGAGACTGGGCATCACCGTGGATGGCTGCAGGCTGGGCAGCCTGTGCTGGGACGGGAACGGCCAGCGTCACGCATGTGGATGCAGCCAGCGCCAGCGCGAGGCTCGAAAACTTGGTCATGACAACTCTTCATCGACTATAGGAATGAAGACGAGGTGAGCAAACAGCATGCCACGTGATAATCATGCCTTTGCCTGGCGCATGTCGCAACCGATTACTTGATGACGCCGCAGGCCATCCTGTCGCCGCCACCGCCCAGGGGCTTGGGATGATCGCTGTGATTGTCCGCACCCACATGGACCATCAGGGCGCGATCCTTCACATCGGCAAGCTTCAGGCGCGGCGCAAGCACGGGCTGCGTGGCATTGCCCTCTGCGTCGACATAGAGCGCAGGCAGGTCGCCTGCATGTGCGTCGTCGTCCCAAGGGGTGCCGTGTTTCTTGGTGTCGCGTGGATCGTAGTGACCGCCCGCCGCCCCGGCGGGAACGGTCTTGCCATTCTCCTGCTTCGGATCGCAGCTTGCATTGGCGTGTACGTGAAAACCGTGCAGCCCCGCGGTCAGACCAGTGAGCTTGGGAGTGAAGACCAGACCGTACTTGCTATCGGACAGCACGACCTCGCCCACCGCCTTGCCGGGCCCTTTTTCGGTAGCCATGTGCAGCGCGACGGTGGTGTCGGCGTGGGCCGCGGCAGCCCCCATGACGGTGGCAGCAAACAGGACTGAACTGACAATACGCATATCGAATCTCCTTTAACGGTGCAGGCAGCCTAGGCGGGTGCCAGAGGGGTGCGTGGCGGCAGCGAGAACCCTCGCGACGGCAGTCGCAGCGACAGCACCGCCGCTGCCAGCAAAAGGACACCGGCCGAGCCGAAGGCCACCCAGTGGGTGCCAAAACGCTCGTAGCCCCAACCGCCCAGCCAGGAACTGATCATGGCACCGATCTGGTGGCCCAGGTAAGACCAACCGTAAAGCATTCCTACGAGTCGCACGCCGTACACATCGGCCAGGATGGCTGACGAGAGCGCGATGCTCCCTGCCCACACCAGCCCGCCAATGCTGGCCGCGATATACAACTCCCAGTGTGTGCCCACCATGACCAATGCAAAAAATCCCAGGCCACGCACCAGATAAATGCAAGCAAGGATCTTGCGCCGTTCGAGAATGTCGGAGAGCCTGCCAAGAATGAGCGTGCCGAAGATGGCGACCAGCCCGATCAGACCGATGCCCATCGCACTGGTGGCGCCGTCGAAACCGTGGTCCATCAACATGGGTACACCGTGCGTGCCCAGCAGGTTCATGCTGAACCCGCAGGCGAACAACCCCAGGCACACTTGCCAGAACGGCGCGGTGCGCAGGGCCTGCGCCGTGCTCAGGCTGGCGGGCTGCGCCCTGGCGCCCGCTGAATGGGTTCTGGCAGCGGGGGACGATGCCTGCGCGCCTGCAGCGGCCGGGTCGGGCAGCGAGTCGGCGGTGGCCGGCGCATCTTCGCGAATGATGAACAAGGTGGTGGGAACGGTGATCAACGCGAACACCACGGCAAAAGCGATGATGGTCTGCTGCCAACCCATCCAGCCGATGCCGGCGTTGAAGATCGGGGTCATGACGGCAATGCCGGCCATCGAACCCGTGGACAGGAAAAACAGCGCCATGCCCCGGCGGCGCGTGAACCATCGGCTGATCACCGGGGTCAGTGCAACCGGGCTGGTGAACGCCAGCCCGATGGAGAACACCACACCGAACGCGAAGAAAAAATTCAGGGGTGTGCGGGCCAGGACGGTCCAGATGGCCGACACCACCACGATGGCCGTACCCAGCAACAGGACGAACCGCGTGCCGCGCTTGCTGACCAGGTAGCCCGCCAGAGGCATGCCCAGGCCATAACAGAGCATACCGATGGCCACGATGGTGCCCAGCATGCTCCGGCTGAAACCGAGGTCCTGCGCCATCGGCAGAAAAAACGGGCCTATGCCCATACGCATGCCGACGGTCAGCATGGTGAGTAAAGCCGAGGCCGCAACGATATTCCAGCCGAAATACCACCTCGCAGCGGGCGCGTCGCTCATCTGATCTCCTCCGATCCTTTCTCTCACGTGCGAACGCGCCCGCCAGAATGGGTGCGGCGTCGCCGTGACATATCGCTTTGGGCAATGAGTGTATGCCTTTGGCGCAGACTCTGCCTTTCTGGATCGTGAGGTCGGCCTTCAGGTCCAGCGACTACATGCCCGGCGCGGACGTGTGTCCCGGTACGCTGACCACCCGCAGGGACAGCCCTTCGTAGGGATCCAGGCGCACCAGCAACTTGCCGTCTTCGGAAAGATCGCCTTCGATGGTCTCGTTCAGCATATCGACGACGGGCCCCGGCGAGACATTGTCCAGCTGAATGGTTTCCTCGATCGCCGCGCCACTGAAGTTCAGCGCGGTCACCTGCACGCCACGATTGGCCGGCAGCTCGTGCATCATGATGAGCAGGCCGGGAGCAACCACGTCCGGAATGGGCAGCTGGCGGCTCGCCGAAATACCGTAGGCATGGCGCACCGCCAGAATGTGCTTGATCCGGCTGGCAAACGATCCCGGATCGTTCATCTGGCTGGTCAGGCTGCCGTAAAGCGCCCGCGCCCGCGGGATGCCTTCGGGCGATGCGCTGGCCTGTACGTTGGTATCGATCAGGTCGTAGGCGCCGCGCTGGATCCAGCGCGTATCGCCCTCGGCCATGCGCGCCGCCACGGCTTCGGGGGGCAACGGCAAGGCGCCCACCAGATC
>JAEYZR010000015.1 GCA_023427945.1 Pseudomonadota bacterium
TTTTTTTCTTGCTACCTGGGCCATGCCTTCTTTTTTCAAACAGAACCCCACCCTGCCGGGCTTCGGGCTGACTTTCGGCGTCAGCGCATTGTTCGTGACCCTGGTGATTCTGACGCCACTCGCGGGCCTGATGGTCTACACCAGCCAGATGAGCGTGGAGCAGTACTGGCGCGCCATCTCGGATCCGCGCGTGGTGGCCAGCTACAAGGTGACCCTGCTGGGCGCGACTTACGCAACACTTGCCGCCCTCGCGCTGGGGATGCTGATCAGCTGGATCATCGTGCGCTACAAGTTTCCGGGTCGCGGATTGCTGGACGCGCTGGTGGACCTGCCTTTTGCGCTGCCCACGGCAGTGGCCGGTCTCACGCTCTCGGTCCTGCTGGCACCGGGGGGTTGGGTCGGGCAGTGGTTCGAGCCTTTCGGCATCAAGATCTCCTATGCGTTTCCGGGCCTGGTCATCGCCATGACCTTCACCAGTCTGCCGTTCGTCGTGCGTTCAATCCAGCCTGTACTCGAAGAGGTCGGCCCCGAATATGAAGAGGCGGCACGCACCCTGGGCGCCAACGCCTGGCAAACCACCTGGAGAGTCATTCTGCCTGCGCTGGTGCCAGCCATCTTCACAGGGGCATCGCAATCGTTCATCCGCAGCCTGGGCGAATTCGGTGCGGTGGTGATGATCGCAGGCAATATCCCCTTTCGCACTGAAATCACATCGCTGATGATTTTCACCCGTACCTCAGAGTACGACTACCCATCGGCAGCAGCCATCGCGACCGTCGTGCTGGGCGCGTCCCTGCTCTTGCTGTTCCTGCTGCAGGTCCTGCAAGGCCGCCTGCTTCCCTGGCAACGTCCTGGAGTCTGACATGCACCGTCCCCAAAGCTGGCACCAATGGGCCCTGATCGCCATCGGTGCAACCGGCGCCGTACTCCTGCTGGTCTTGCCGCTGGCACTGATCTTTGCCCGTGCGCTATCAGGCGGCTGGTCCATGATGTTCGATGCGCTGGGCGAAAGCGACATGCGCGCCGCCATCGCACTCACCGTGACCGTCGCCATCATCACCGTACCCGTCAATGTCGTGTTTGGCGTCATGATGGCATGGTGCGTCACCCGCTATGACTTCCGCGGACGCAAGCTGCTGATCACCCTGATCGACATACCCTACGCCACTTCGCCCGTTGTGGCAGGGTTGTGCTATCTGGTGATCTACGGCCTGGAAAGCGCGGTAGGCGCGTGGTTCAACACGCAGGGCATGCAGTTGATGTTTGCCTGGCCCGGCATCGTCATGGTCACGATATTCGTGACGTCGCCTTTCGTCGCCCGCATCCTGATTCCGCTGATGCAGGCCCAAGGCACCGAAGAAGAGCATGCCGCGCTGACACTCGGTGCGAATGGCTGGCAGATCTTCCGCCGCGTGACGCTACCCAACATCAAATGGGGGCTGCTGTACGGCACGGTCATCACCAACGCTCGTGCGGTGGGCGAATTCGGCGCCGTATCGGTCGTCTCCGGCGCCATTCGCGGCAAGACCGTCACGTTGCCCTTGCTCATCGAACAGTTGAACGACGACTACAAAACAGTAGGCGCGTTCACCGCCGCCGCCCTGCTGGCCTGCATGGCACTGGTGACGCTGCTGATCAAGACCTTCATGGAATGGCGCAATCGAGCCGCAGATGACGTACATCCTGTCGCGCCCTCACCCGCCACCCTGCCCACCCAGGAAACGCGCTAGAGATCCAGGCGGTACCCCATCCCATAGATGGACCGGATGGAAGTATCGCCAGGACGGATGGTCTCGATCTTGCGGCGCACGTTCTTCACGTGCGTATCCACCGTACGATCAGTCACGACACGGTTATCGGCATACACCGTATCCATCAGATTGTCGCGCGAGAGAATCTTCCCGGGCTCACTCCACAGCGCATGCAGCAGGCGAAATTCAACCGGCGTGAGATGCAGCGGGACATTGTCCAGTGTGGCGCTGTGCGTACCAGGGTCCAGCCGCAGCCCTGCCGGGAACAGAGGCGCGACATCGGCGGGGGTGCGGGCACGCCGCAGGATGGCCTTCACTCGCGCTACCACCTCGCGCGGGCTGAACGGCTTGCAGATGTAGTCATCCGCTCCCGACTCCAGCCCGATGAGGCGGTCGATTTCCTCGACCTTGGCGGTAATCATCACGATCGGCACATCACTGTGATGGCGTAGCTCGCGGCAGATCTCCAGCCCGTCCTTGCCCGGCAGCATGATGTCGAGCAACACCAGTTCGGGCCGGTTGGCGTTGACCGCAGCGATCACCGCGTCGCCCTCGGCAACGATCTCGGTCTCGTAGCCCGCAGCGCCCAGGTAATCGGCCAGCAGGGATGCAATCTTGGATTCGTCTTCAGCAATCAGGATCATGGTGCGTCAGCTTTTTTTGAAGGATCGGGGGCGACTGGCAAGGCGATGCGCACATGCAGCCCACCCAGGGGAGAGGCAAGCGCCTTGATCGTGCCGTGATGGGAATGCACGATGCGCTCACAGATCGCAAGGCCCAGACCTGCGCCGCCACTGACGCGGCTGCGCGAAGGGTCCACGCGAAAAAGGCGATCAAACAACCGGGGCAATGCGTCGGCAGGCACCCCTGGCAAAGAGTCCTGGACATCGACGACGACCTGCCTGGCAGCTTGCGACACGCGCACCTCGATACGTCCTGGCGAGTTGGTATAGCGTAACGCGTTCTCCAGGATGTTGCTGATGAGCTGAGCCAGGCGCTGCTCGTCGCCCTCGATGGCCGCGACCGGGCTGATGTCGGTGGAGACCACGATGCCCTTGCTCTGCATGCGGGTCGCGAACGCCTGCACTTCGTCTTTGACGAGTTCATCCATGCGCACATGCACCATGCGATAGGTCAGCGCCCCCACATCCGACAGGGCCAGGTCGTAAAGGTCATCGATCAGCTTGCTCAGCCTGGCGACCTCGGCCTGCAAGGACTGCAGCGCCTGCGGCGTGACCGGCCGGATGTTGTCCTGCAGGGCCTCGACCTCTCCGCGCATGATGGCCAGCGGCGTGCGCAACTCATGTGAAATATCGGCAAACCATTCGCGCCGCAACGACTCGTTGCGTTGCAGGGTTTCGGCCAGGGCGTTGAAATCCTGGGCCAGCCCGCCCAGTTCGTCGGACGATGTCACGCGCACGCGTGCGGTGTAGTCACCGGCCACCAGGGCATGCGTCCCTCGCCCCAGCCGACGAACCGGTGCAAGCACGATGCGCGCCAGACTGATACTCGCAATGGCAGCCAGGACGACAGCGAGCAGGCCCATGATCCACGTGGCCTCGCGTTGCTCGCTCTGGAAACGCAGGTCGGCATCGTCGGGGATGCGCTCCGGGATGGGCGTGATCAACCAGCCAACCGTGCGCTCACCCACCCGTATGGGGCGACGCGGCGCACTGGGGGACGGGTTGTCCGCGCCGGCCAACCAGGTTTCGTCGGAACTGAGCAATGTGTAGGGCGGTGCAGGCGGCACGCGCAGGGGATCGTTGGGCAGGCCGTCAGCGTCATATCCGTTGCCGCCGTTCAGAAGCACAGGTGGCCGGTTCGCCTGAACGCTTCGCCCGATCACGCTGGGAGCCAGCGCTGGTGGCAGATCGATCTTTTGCCCGGCACTGCCCAAGGAGCCCCGGCGCCCTCCTTCTTCAGGCGTGATGGGCACGGGCTCGATCTCGTCGGCCATCGGCGGCCATGCTGGCGGCACGCTCAGCAGGTGACGCCAATGCTCTGGATTGCGTTGCACCTGCCGCCAGCTACCGTCGCGCCTGTAGAGTGCGGTCAGCGAGGCTTCGATGCGTTCTGCGCGGCGTGCTTCGCGGGCCTGGATGTAGCTGAAAAAATCGCGCTCAAAATTCCAGCGCAAAGCCGCGCCCATCGCCAGGATCACGATGATGCCAACGGCCAGAATCGCAAGAAACAATTTACCGGTCAACCCGAAGGTCACCGTGCGCGCGCTCAAATTCACTGCAATGCGAGCCTTAGAGTCAAAGATTGGTCCATATTAAGTGCTCACGTGAGGTAAATCCTAGCGAACTCGTCAGAAAAGAGAATGAAGGAAATGCGAAGAATTGTCGCGGTGCCCCCAGGGCGAGCAGGGACTATGTCTTGCGGTCTGCCCTCATGAGGCCAGCAGGTCCCTGAACTTTTGCCACCCCACGCGGTTTTCCGGCGCCGCCACCGAGATACGCAGCTTCGACGATGGCGTCTGGGACGGTGAGAACAGCACACCTGGAGCAAGCAACAGCCCCACCTGCGCAGCCCGCCGGGCCAGAACCTCGGAATCGCACCCGCAGTCGGCCCATACGAACATGCCTGCACTGGGCACGGTATCCACCGAGAGATTCAGGGACTGAAGCGCGCGCAGCAGACTTTCGCGCGCTGTGTCCACCCGTTTGCGCAACCGATCCACATGGCGTCGATACTGACCATCGGCCAATATACGGTGCAGCACCTGCTCACCTAGCTCCGGATTCGTCAGGCCGCACAGCAGCTTGGTATCCACGAGTTGCGCAATGAGCTCCGGGCTGGCAGCGATATAGCCCACGCGCAGGCTGGCAGCCAGTGTCTTGGAATAGCCACCGACCAGCAACACCCGGTTGAGCCGGTCCAGCGCGGCAAGACGCACGGGCGACCCAGGATGGAAATCGGCGTAGGTATCGTCTTCGACCAGCAAAAAGTCGTAGCGCTCGGCAATGCGCAGGACATCATAGGCAACGCCCGGCGACAGCGTATGGCCGGTCGGATTGTGAACGGCCGTGTTCAGAATGAACAAGCGCGGCCGATGGGCTTGCGCCAGCGCCGCCAGCGCCTGCACGTCCGGGCCATCGGCCAGCCGCGGAACACCCACGACCTTGATGCCTGCCGAAGCCAGGCGTCCGAAGATCAGAAACCATGCGGGATCTTCAACCAGTACAGTTTCTCCCGGGCGCACCAATGTTCTGACGATCAAATCCAGGCCTTGCGTGACCCCGGCCACGGTCATCAGATGATGATCGGGATGCGCCGGGACCTCCTGCAATTGAAGCGCCGAAGCAATCTGCTGGCGCAGTGCCCGAAACCCTTGCGGCGCACCATAGCCCAGCAGACTACGCCCCGCGCTTCGTCCAACGGCACGAATGGCCCCGGCGATCAACTCCTGGTCCAGCCATTCTGTGGGCAACAGGCCGACACCCCCCGGCATGTTCGGGCGCATGTCGTCGCGAAACATGCTGCGCAGCAGGAAAGCCGTGTCGAACTCGCCCGCCAGGGTCAGCCCCGTGGAAACCGGCGCGGCACTAGGTACCGATTGTGAACAGACGAAGAATCCCGCCCCCCGTCGCGATTGCACAAATCCATTTGCCACCAGGCGGTCGTACGCCTGGACCACTGT
>JAEYZR010000113.1 GCA_023427945.1 Pseudomonadota bacterium
GCTCAGGATGGTCTCTCACGTCGACGATCAGTGGCTTTTTTACAGCGTCTGGCAGCAAAACGTCTGAGGTCGCAGCTGACAGAGGGGCCAATGCAGGGGCTGGTCGCGACACGACGCAGCGCGTCGGAGCGAGTGCAGGCGAAGGTACAGCTGTAGGTGCAGTTGCAGGCGACGGTACAGCTGCAGGTTCAGGTTCAGATGCAGGCACCGCCCGGGACGCCAGTGCGGGCGGGAGCATGTCCAGTTTGTTTTCCGCCGGCGATCTAGGTCTCGCCGATGCGATGGGTGGTCTGGGTATTGTCCAGATCGCCCTGGTATTTTTCGGGCTCGGCGTGCTTCTGGCGCTGACGCCTTGCGTGTTGCCGATGGTGCCCATTCTCTCGGCATTGGTGGTGCGTGATGCGGCCGGTGCCAAGCCTTCGCGACTGCGGGGGCTGGCGTTGGCAGCCTCGTATGTAGCGGGCATGTCGGTCGTCTACACCGCCCTGGGGGTTGCCGCCGGTCTGAGCGGTGCCAGTCTGGCCGCCGCGCTCCAGAACCCGTGGACGTTGTCGGTCTTCGCGCTGATTCTGGCCATCTTGGCATTGGCAACGTTCGGGGCTTTCACGCTTCAGATGCCGATTGCGCTGCAGTCACGCCTCTCGGCCGCGGCTGCCAGGACGCCCCGGGGGCGCCTGGGCGGTGCCGCCGTGATGGGGGCCATCTCGGCCTTGATCGTGGGGCCATGCGTTGCTGCGCCTCTGGCCGGTGCGCTTCTATACATCTCGCAGACGGGCGACGTCGTCCTGGGCGCGCTGGCGTTGTTCGCGCTGGCGTGGGGCATGGGCATGCCTTTGCTGGTGGTCGGCGCGTCGTCCACCGCATGGCTGCCGGCGGCCGGGCCGTGGATGGCCGGCGTAAATCGCCTGTTCGGCATGCTTTTGCTGGCTACGGCCTGGTTCATTCTCATGCCGGTCCTGCCGATCAGCGTGCAGATGGCCGGCTGGGGGTTCTTGCTGGTGGTGGGCGGGCTGATGCTGGTCTCTGCCGGAGGGAGGCTCGCCCACGGCGTGGCGCCCGGCACGTTGCGCCTGTTTGGCCGTGGCCTGGGCGTCGTGCTGCTGCTGGCCGGAGCGGCACAAGTGCTTGGTGCCCTGAGCGGTGGGCGCGATCTGTTGAGTCCCTTGGGTCACTGGGCGGACGGTCGTGGCGCTTCGGTCAGTGTCGGTGCGCTGGCGTCCAATGCCGTGGATCGTGCCGCGGGGCCGGTGTCCAAGCCCGAGTTCAAGCGGGTGCGCACGATCGCGGAGCTCGACGCTGCGATCGCGGGCAGCGACAAGCCCGTGATGCTCGATTTCTATGCCGACTGGTGTGTGTCCTGCCACGAGATGGAGCGTTTCACGTTCACTGACGCCCGGGTGGCGCAGCGGATGGCTGGCATGACCCTGCTGCAGGCCGATGTGACCGCCAATAATGCTGATGACCGCGCCTTGCTGAAGAAATTCAGGTTGTTCGGGCCACCGGGGATCATTTTCTTTGATGAGCGGGGCGAAGCGCGCACCCGTCCCCGGGTCGTGGGCTTTCAGAACGCGCAGCGATTCGCGCAGTCGCTCGATGAAGCATTGCTCGTGGCACGCTGATCAGCGGGCCAAGTCAGCGAATAGATCAGCGGGCCAATCAGCGAATAGATCAGCGGGCCAGTCAGCGAACCAATCAGCGAACCAGTCGGCGAACCAGTCAGCGGGTTGAATCGGTGGACCAAATCGGCGGGCTGAATCGGTGCGCTGATTCGTTGCGTGGATCCGTTCCGCTGATCTGACCCGCCGGTTGGATCAAGCCCTTATTTGTTTTCCTGCGCCGAGCGCAACAGCGTGGCGGCCTCGATGGCAAAGTAGGTCAGGATGCCGTCGGCGCCGGCTCGTTTGAAGGCCAGCAGGGCTTCCATCATGACCTTGTCGTGATCGAGCCAGCCGTTCTGGCTGGCGGCCTTGATCATCGCGTATTCACCGCTCACCTGGTAGGCGAAGGTGGGGACGCGAAATGCATCCTTGACCCGGCGCACCACGTCCAGGTAAGGCATGCCGGGCTTGACCATGACCATGTCGGCGCCTTCGCGCAGGTCGGCAGCGACTTCGCGCAAGGCCTCGTCGATATTGCCGGGATCCATCTGGTAGGCGGCTTTGGTCGACTTGCCCAGGTTGCTGGCCGAGCCCACCGCATCCCGGAACGGGCCGTAGAAGGCGCTGGCGTACTTTGCCGAATAGGCCATGATGCGCGTGTGGATCAGATCCTCCTGCTCCAGCGCCTGGCGTATCGATCCGATACGGCCATCCATCATGTCGCTGGGCGCAATGATGTCCACGCCACAGCGGGCGTGCAGCAGGGCCTGGCGAATCAGCATGGCCACAGTCGGCTCGTTCAGCACGTATCCGTGTTCGTCGATCAGGCCGTCCTGGCCGTGGCTGGTGTAGGGGTCCAGCGCGACATCGGTCAGTACACCGAGCTCGGGGAATTCGCGCTTGAGCGCAGCGACGACACGGGGCACCAGCCCGTCAGGATTTGTCGCCTCGACTCCGTCGGGCGTCTTCAGCGAGGGATCGATCACCGGGAAGAGTGCCAGCACAGGGATGCCGAGCGCCACGCACTGCCGGGCCGCGTCCATCAGCGTGTCGGGCGAGTAGCGCACGACGCCCGGCAACGATGCCACGGGCTGCTTCAGGCCCTGCCCTTCGGCCACGAAGACCGGATAGATCAGATCGTCGGCGGTGAGCGTGTTCTCGCGCACCAGGCGGCGGGTGAACGCGTCGCGGCGCAGGCGCCGGGGGCGGGAGTGGGGAAAATCGGCAGAGATGATTTGCACAGTCATGAGGCAACCTTGGGCGAGATCCAGTTTTCAATTGCGCTGCCGGCCTCCTGGAGGCCGATGCGCTCGGTGGCCGAGAAGGGCACGACGTTGAGCGCCCCGATGTCTGCCAGTTCTTTCCTGACGGCAAAAACCGCCAGTTTGCGCTGACCGAAAGGCAGTTTGTCGGCCTTGGTCAGCAGGGTGAGGACCGGGCGTTTGGACGGGGCAATCCAGTCGACCAGGCGACGGTCCAGGTCAGTCACGCCACGGCGAATGTCCACCAGCAGGACAATGCCTGCCAGCGAATCGCGGGTACGCAGGTAGCCGCCCAGGATGTCGGCCCATTTTTCGCGCTCGTTCTTGGCGATGGACGCATAGCCATAGCCTGGCAAATCCACCAGATAGCCCAGGCGTTCCTCGGGATTGAGCGGGTCGGGCATGCCGAACATGTTAATGAGTCTGGTGCGACCGGGCGTTTTACTGGAGAATGCCAGACGTCGCTGGTTGGTCAGCACATTGATGGCCGACGACTTGCCCGCGTTGGAGCGACCCACGAAGCAGACTTCGGGCGCGCCAGGCGCCGGTAGTTGGCTCAGCAGGGCAGCAGAAGTGAAGAACGAAGCTCGGTGCAGGAGAGACACAGGGGGCCAATTATCAAAGAGAATCACCCCCTAT
>JAEYZR010000121.1 GCA_023427945.1 Pseudomonadota bacterium
CGGCGCGCTGTGCCATTTCATCGCGGGTCCAGGCCATCTCAGTTCGCCTCCTGGCGCACGGTACGCTGTTCGATACGCTTCTCGGGGTGCGGGTTGTGCACGATGCGGTGCACGTAGATGCCCGGCAGGTGCACCTGGTCCGGGTCGATGCTGCCCACCGGCACCACTTCTTCCACTTCCACGATGCACAGCTTGCCGGCCATCGCGCAGGCCGGGTTGAAGTTGCGCGCGGTCTTGCGGAACACCAGGTTGCCGGCCTCGTCGGCCTTCCAGGCTTTGACCAGCGCCACGTCGGCCCGCAGCGCGGTCTCCATCACATAGTGCTTGCCATCAAACTCGCGGGTTTCCTTGCCTTCGGCCACCACCGTGCCGTAACCGGTCGCGGTGAAGAAGGCCGGAATGCCGGCGCCACCGGCGCGCAGCCGCTCGGCCAGGGTGCCCTGCGGATTGAACTCCAGCTCCAGCTCACCAGCCAGGTACTGGCGCTCGAACTCTTTGTTCTCGCCCACGTAGGACCAGATCATATTCCGGATCTGGCGGGTCGCCAGCAGCAGGCCGAGGCCGAAGCCATCCACGCCCGCATTATTGGAGATCACGGTCAGATCCTTGGCGCCGGTATCGCGCAGCGCGGCGATCAGGGCCTCGGGAATACCGCACAGGCCGAACCCGCCGACCGCCAGGGTCTGACCGTCGGCGATTGCGCCTTGCAGCGCCTCGGCGGCGCTGGCGTAACGCTTGCCGCCCGAACTGGACTTGTCCATTGCTCTGCTACCCAAACGATAAAGGTACCCGCATTCTAGCGGCACGTTGGACATCCGCTGGGATGCGGCGCAGCATCAAGCTTCAGCAGTGCATTGACGGCCTGCAGCACCAGGCCGTCATCGCCCCCGGTCAGACCACCGACGTCGACCTGTGCTGGGCCGTGCGTCGGTCCATCAGCACGGCCAAGGCATACACCAGCAACAGCATCACCGGCATCAGCGTACGGTTGACACTGGTGCGCAGGTGCCAGTTCAGGTCGTGCGGCGTACCCAGATACACCAAGTACAGAACGACGCCATAGGCCAGCGCCGCCAGGATCGCAACGATCACGGTCGGCTGCCGTACGCTGCGGCGCCACATCACGGCCATCACGAGCAACGGTAGCAACACCCACTCAGGCACCAGCAGCCGCTTGAGAATCAGGGCGCTTCCCCCCTGCTCGCTCAGCCGGGCCCAAGCCTGCGCTTTCATGTCGGTCGTGGCCAGATCGTTGCCGACCCCGGCGCTGTTGACCGCAAGCATCCATGCCAGGAGCGGCAGCACTGCAACGACGAAAGCAAGTGCCACCTTCCAGTGCAGATGCCGCTCCCGCACCAACGCTTCAAGCAACACAAAGCCGACCACAACGCCTGCGACGACCACGCCCTCGTTCTTCAGGAGCGACAGCACTGCGATCACGAGTACAAAAGCAAGCAGGTCGACCGCACGCAGTGGGCCTCGCGCCTCCCGCAACCGCATGGCGGTGGCCAGCGCGGCAACCGCATACACTGCGACCGCGACGTCCAGGTAACCGTTGACGAGCATCTCCCCGCCCATCAACAGCAGACCCAGCACAAACAGCGCGAGCCACTGCCGCGAACGCAGGCTTGACCCGATCAGCAGCAGTGCCGGCAACAGCAACAGGGGAGCAATGGCCTTGGGGAACAACTCGTTCCACTGTCCCACCAGTTTCGCCGCTGAGGCCATGAGAAGTGGAACCAGCACCGGGTAGTCATTGTGGCTCCACGGCGCATAGTCATCCAGCTGGGCATACAGTGTGCCCTCCAGATAGATGCGCTTGGCATGGAACAGCCAGATCGAGCGCGGGTCCCAGTCATCCCCGGGGCTCCCCAATGAGATCACCACCAACACGGCAACGATGGACACGACAATGGCGACGCGTCCGTCACGCAGCGCAGCAAGGGAAAGCAGTCCACAGCCGAGGAAGGCCGCGAACAGGACCACCAGCGGCCAGCCCATCAAGCCCAGCGCTGCGGCGCCATAGCACAGCAGTGCACTGGCAAGCATGCCAAGTGCCGCACGGCCAGCAAGATCAGGCGCAGTCGGCAAGGATGACATCCCCACTCCTTTCGATGAGCGTGCAGGTGGCCGCCACAGGATCGGCTGCCCTCAGAATCCGCATGCGGGCGTCGGCATCGCTGAAACGTTGGGGGAACAGCGCTTCCCACATGCGCTGCTGCAGCAACGTATCGTCTCTCAGCCCCTGTCCTAGTGAAAGCAAACTTCCCTCCTCGAGCGGATGCGTCTGCAGCATTGTCCGGGCATCAACCACTTCCTGCGGCAGCGACGCGTTGATGCCGGCATCGGCGACGAAGGCATCGCGCAGCAGCGCGACGTCGAAATCAGACTTGCGCGCTGCATTGGCCAGCGTTCCGGCGATGAGCAGGGCGATGAGTAGTGCAGTTATCACGCGAACGCGGGAAAGCCGAGTTTCAGATTGGTGGGGTGTCATGTCGAAGGGTTAAAGCCTTGAGAGTTTTTAGCTACAACGAACCCAGCGTGCATCTACGCTTGTTCTTGATTGCCAGATAGCAAGGATACCGAACTCCGATTGTATGTTCTTCGGTGAGTGGCACGGCACGCAATGGTGGCTCCGATAATTTCCAACGTGCGGATGCGCTCCAGACCTGCCCCGTATATCCCTGCAGAAAACCTCTGGAAAGATGGTTCAGCGCGGGCAGCCATCCACGACGATAGACAAAAAGCTACTTGATGGCGATCTGCGCCATAACTCTGGCCAGCCCTTCCTGCCAGGAAGGCAGCGCAATACCGAAATCGTGTTGCAGCTTGGCGTTGTCCAGCACCGACCAAGCCGGTCGGCGGGCAGGCGTCGGATATTCGGCACTCGATATAGGAATGACGGTGGGAACCTTTCGCAGAACAGCCCTCCCACGCGCTTGGGCGAAAATCGCCTCGGCGAATTCATACCAGCTGGCCTGACCACCTGCAGTAAGGTGCCACGTTCCGGACAGGCGACCTGGATGCTGCAGTGCCTGCGCCGTGACATGTGCGACCAACCCTGCAGGTGTTGGCGTACCCATCTGGTCTGCCACCACACGTAAAGTGTCGCTATCAGCACCCAGGCGCAGCATAGTGCGCAGAAAGTTGGTGCTGTGCGAGGCATACACCCACGCCGTGCGGAAGATCAAGTGGCGCCCGCCAGCAGCACGGATAGCTTCCTCACCTGCCAACTTGCTGGCGCCGTACACACCGAGCGGCGCGGTGGGATCGTCTTCACGGTAAGGGCGCGCGCCCTGCCCGTCGAATACGTAGTCCGTAGAGTAATGCACCAGCGGCGCGCCGGCGGCCGCGCACCAGCGCGCGATCACGTCCGGTGCTTCGGCGTTTGCGCGCCACGCCGCGTCACGTTCATTCTCAGCGCGGTCCACCGCCGTATAGGCCGCCGCGTTGACGACAATCTGCGGGCTCACACGATCAAGCAACGCGGTCAGCAGCTCGGGTTGATTGAAGTCAGCCATCTCGCAGGGGCTGCCGTCAGGCAGCATGCCACTTCGGGTGGTCGCCACTACCGTATACAGCGGTGCCAGTGCGTACTGGAGTTCACGGCCCAGCTGGCCGTTACCGCCTAGCAGCAGCACGATCACGGCAGGTACACCGGCAAGCGATCTTCGGCAACGTCCTTCAGGAACGGTGCAACCTCATCCTTCCCCGATAGCGCGGGCGCGCTGATCGGCCAGTCAATTGCGATGTCCGCATCGTTCCAGCGAACCCCGGCATCGAAATCCTTCAGATACACCTCGGTGCAGAGGTAGCTGAAGATCGCCTGCTCGGAGAGCACCGCAAATCCATGCGCGAACCCTTCAGGAATCCACAGCTGTTTCTTGTTGTCCGCACTCAGAATCACGCCGGCCCACTGACCGAACGTAGGTGAACCGCGACGAATATCAACCGCAACGTCGTATACCTCGCCCTCAAGAACGCTGACCAGCTTCCCTTGCGGACGTGGCCATTGATAGTGGAGGCCGCGGAGCACCCCCCTCGCCGAAGACGAGACGTTGCTTTGTACGAACGAACTGGGCAACCCGTGCTGGGCGAAACGCTCTGCGTTCCAGGCCTCGAAAAAGAACCCGCGCTTGTCACCGTGCACCGCCGGCTCGATCACGACGCACCCAGGCAGATGGGTCTGGACAATTTTCACGGCACCCCCCCTTTCACGGCACCACCCCACGTACGGCCAACGTGTGCAGATACTGACCATATGCATTCTTGAGCAATGGCGCCGCGAGTGCTTCCAGGTCTTCGCACGTAATCCAGCCCTGGCCGAAAGCAATCACCTCAGGGCAGCAGACCTGCAGGCCCTGACGGGTCTGGATGGTCTCGATGAAGTTGGAGGCTTCCAGCAGTGACTGGTGGGTACCGGTGTCCAGCCACGCATAGCCCCGGCCCAGCGCTTCCAGATGCAGGTTGCCCTCGCGCAGGTAACGCTGGTTGAGATCGGTGATCTCCAGCTCGCCACGCGGCGACGGCTTCAGCTCGGCGGCATACTCGCTGGCATGGCCGTCGTAGAAGTACAGGCCGGTGACCGCATAGTTGGAGCGCGGCTTCTCCGGCTTCTCGACCAGGTCGATCACCTTGCCGGCCTTGTCGAATTCGGCCACGCCGTAGCGCTCCGGATCATTGACCCAGTAACCGAACACCGTGGCCCCGGTATCGCGCTGGTCGGCATTTCGCAGCACTTCACGCAGGCCATGACCGTGGAAGATGTTGTCGCCCAGCACCAAGCAGCTCGGTTTGCCGCCGATGAAGTCCTTGCCGATCAGGTAGGCCTGCGCCAGCCCATCCGGACTCGGCTGCACGGCGTACTCGATGTTCATGCCCCACTGCGAGCCATCGCCGAGCAGGCTCTGGAACAGCGCCTGCTCGTGCGGCGTGTTGATGATCAACACGTCGCGGATCCCGGCCAGCATCAGCACGCTGAGCGGGTAATAGATCATCGGCTTGTCGTACACGGGCAGCAGCTGCTTGCTGACGCCCTTGGTGATCGGATACAGGCGGGTGCCCGAACCACCCGCGAGGATGATGCCCTTGCGTTGAGTCATGCGGTTGTCCTCTGTCTGGTGATCACCGCCCTCAGGCGGTGGTGCCGATGCGCTGCAGGCGGTAGCTGCCGTCGAGCACGCCGTCGACCCAGTCCTGGTTGTCCAGGTACCAGTCCACGGTGAAGCCGATGCCCTGCTCGAAGGTGTACTTCGGCTCCCAGCCCAGCTGGTCCTTGAGCTTGGAGGCATCGATCGCGTAGCGGCGGTCATGACCGGGGCGGTCGGTCACATAGGTGATCTGGCTGGCGCGCGGCTGGCCATCCTCACGCGGGCGGCGTGCATCGAGCAGTGCGCAGATCGCCTGCACCACTTCGATGTTCTGCTTCTCG
>JAEYZR010000122.1 GCA_023427945.1 Pseudomonadota bacterium
GAACAGCACGACGAACACGGCCAGGACCGAGCCGACTGCAATCATCAGTCGTTTGCGCAGCTCGATCAGGTGAGACATGAAACTGTCTTCCTGGTCGTCCTGCGGACCGTCGTTGTCCTTGTGGATCGTCTGGCTCACGGCTTGCTCCAGGTGGGCGGAGGTGGCCAGTCGTTCGCGCGAGCCGGTTTGGCGGCGACTGGCGCGGTATCGGGGGTGGCGTCGGTGTCTTCGGTGGCTGCAGGCGTGTCGCCCGTGCCGAATGCCGCCGTGGCGGCCGACACAGGTGCCTGTGCGGCGTCGGTGGGGTCGATCGGGTTTTGTGCCGGCGTCATGGCCTGCACGGTGTCAGAGCCAGCGGCGGCCGTCGTGTCCTTTGCGGCGTCGGTGGCTTGCTGCGCCGCTGCGTCCGGTGTGGTGTCGATGGCTTTCGCGGTGGATGCGAGCGTGTCGGAAGAGGCCGGTGCGGTCGAGTCGGTCGAGTTGGTTGAGGCAGATGAGGCCGCGCCGGACAGGGTGCTGGCCGACGTGACGCCGCTCAGCCCCGCCTGGGCGTCCTTGGCGGTCTTTTCCAGCACATCGCGCAATTCGTCGCTGTGGCCGCGGAATGATTTTTCGGTATCGCGCAGCGTGGACTGCACCGACTGGGCGGCGTCATCCATTTCGCTCTTGAATTTGCGCAGGTCGTCGAGTTCGATCTCGCGGCGAATGTCGCCTTTGACATCGCTCACGTAGCGCTGCGCTCGTCCAAGCAAGTGGCCGATGGTCTTGGCCACCCGGGGAAGACGCTCCGGACCGATGACGATCAGTGCCACAACACCGATCACCATCAGTTCCGTAAAACTGACATCAAACACGTCGCGCTACTCGATTCAGGAGTTGGATTTTTCTTTGGCTTGAACGTCGATCGTCTCGTCGGCCGTGCGCTGTGCCGTGACCGATTCAGGCTTCTTGGGTTCTTCGTTGGCTTCACGCATGCCGTCCTTGAAACCCTTGACTGCTCCGCCGAGGTCCGAGCCCATGTTCTTCAGCTTCTTGGTGCCGAAGATGAGTGCAACGATGACCAGAACAACCAACCAATGCCAAATGCTAAAGCTACCCATGCCAGGGACTCCAAAATTGCTTCAAGGGGCCGATGTCAGGATGGACGATCGGCCGGTTGTGCGTGCTGCATGTACAGTTTGGACGCCAATTGCATCCATTCTAACCAACGTGGGGGCGGCCCGCCTTCTCTTCCAGTCCGGACAAACCCTCGCGCCGCGCCAATTCAGCCAATACATCTTCCGGACGCAGGTTGAAATGTGCCAGCGCCACCAAGCAGTGAAACCAGAGATCGGCGGTTTCACTGACGATGCGGTCGGCCTCGCCGTCTTTGGCTGCCATCACCAGTTCGGTCGCCTCTTCACCAATTTTTTTCAAAAAACTGTCGGGGCCACGCGCCAGGAGTTTGGCAACATAGGACGATGCAGGGTCGCCGCCCGCCTGCGGGCTGCGTTGGGCGATGACATCTGCAACGCGTGTCAGCACATCATTCACGTTAGCACGAGATTCTTTCATTTGTAGATCAGTTCAGGATCTTTGAGCACAGGGTCGGTAATCTGCCACTGCGCGGTGTCTTCCTGGCCGTCGAGTTTGCGATAGAAGCAGCTTGCACGTCCTGTGTGACAGGCAATGCCGCCTTGCTGCTCGACTTTGATCAGAATGACGTCGCCATCGCAGTCCAGGCGGAGTTCATGCACGATCTGCTGATGGCCGGACTCCTCGCCCTTGCGCCACAGGCGCTTGCGCGAGCGCGACCAGTACACGGCGCGACCGGTGGTTGCGGTTTCGTGCAGGGATTCGCGGTTCATCCAGGCCACCATCAGGATGTCGCCGGTCTGGGCGTCCTGAGCGATGGCCGGTATCAGGCCGCTGTCGTCAAACGACACGTCGGCCAGCCAGGCGGGAAGAGAATCGGGCTTGTTCATGGGTCCAATCGTACAGCAATGCCTTGTTGCGCCATGTAGGCCTTGGCCTCTTGTACGGTGTGCTGGCCATAGTGAAAGATGCTGGCGGCCAGCACGGCGCTCGCACGGCCGGTCGTGACCCCTTCGGCCAGGTGCGACAGCTCGCCCACGCCTCCGGATGCAATGACGGGCACGGGCACGGCGTCGGAGACTGCCCGGGTCAGTTCCAGATCGAAGCCGGATTTGGTGCCGTCGCGGTCCATGCTGGTCAACAGGATTTCACCGGCGCCGTAAGCGGCCATGCGGCGTGCCCAGGCGATGGCATCCAGTCCGGTGGCCTTGCGACCGCCGTGGGTGAACACTTCCCAGCGTGCCGGTTCGCCTGGCGCAGATACACGGCGTGCGTCGATGGCCACGATGATGCACTGTGAGCCGTGGTAGTCGGCGGCGCTGCGGACCAGTTCGGGGTTGCTCACGGCTGCGCTGTTGATGCTGATCTTGTCGGCACCCGCATTGAGCAGGCGCTGCACGTCGCTGACCTGTCTCACGCCGCCACCTACGGTCAGCGGAATGAAGACCTGCGAGGCGACTTCCTCGATGATGGGCAGGATCAGGTCGCGGGCGTCGCTGGTGGCGGTGATGTCCAGGAAGGTCAGCTCGTCTGCACCTTGCTCGTCGTAGCGACGGGCCACTTCCACCGGATCGCCGGCATCCATCAGGTTGACGAAGTTCACGCCTTTGACGACACGGCCTGCCGTGACGTCCAGGCAGGGAATGATGCGGCGAGTCAGGGAGTCGGCGGCAGGGGTGGCTTTGGCGGTCATGGCGCTGTGCAGAGGGTGGGTCGGTGCGGGGTGTTGCGGTGCTCAGCCCTGGGTTAGCTCGTCGGCGCGCGCCTGGGCTTTTTCGAAGTCCAGCGTGCCTTCGTAGATGCTGCGGCCCAGGATGGCGCCTTCGATGCCTTCTTCGCTCACGGCGCACAGGGCTTCGATATCGTTCATTCCGGCGATGCCGCCCGATGCGAATACCGGAATGCGAACGTGCTGCGCCAGACGCACCGTGGCTTCGACGTTCACACCCGAGAGCATGCCGTCACGGCCGATGTCGGTGTAGATGATGCCTTCGCAGCCGTAGTCTTCGAACTTGCGAGCGAGGTCGAGTACGTCGTGACGGGTGAGCTTGCTCCAGCCGTCGGTGGCAACCTTGCCGTCGCGTGCGTCCAGGCCAACGATGATGTTGCCCGGGAAGGCGCCGCATGCGTCATGCAGGAAACCCGGGTTCTTGACCGCTGCGGTGCCGATGATGACGTAGGAAATGCCGTTGTCCAGATAGCGCTCGATCGTATCCAGATCGCGAATGCCGCCGCCGATCTGCACGGGAATGTCGTCGCCCACGGCATCGACGATGGCACGGATCTGCGCCTCGTTTTTGGGGACGCCGGCGACTGCGCCGTTCAGGTCGACCAGATGCAGGCGTCGCGCTCCGCGTTCCAGCCAGGTCGTGGCCATGGCAGCGGGGTCTTCGGAGAACACCGTTGCATCGTCCAGGGCACCCTGGCGCAGGCGCACGCAGCGTCCGTCTTTGAGGTCGATGGCGGGGATCAGCAGCATGATGTTTTAAGAAAAAGAAGTGGAAAAATGGGCGCGCCCGAAGGCATCACCGTAACACGCCCGAAGGCGTGGCGTCAGTCAGGTTGCCAGTCTACAAAATTCCGATAGAGCCGCAGCCCGTGGGCGGCGCTTTTCTCGGGGTGAAACTGAACCGCGAATACGTTGTCGCGAGCGACGGCGCAGGTGAAGGTGCCGCCATAGTCGGTTTCGCCGACGATCAGCGAGGTGTCGGCCGGCACGGCATAGTAGCTGTGCACGAAATAGAAGTGTGTGCCGTCCGGGATGCCATCCCACAGCGCATGTGCGCGAGTCTGCTGCACACGGTTCCAGCCCATGTGCGGAATCTTCAGGCGTTCATCGCTGTGACTGAACACCTGGGACAGGACGGGGGCAGCGGGGCTGGCGGCAGGTGCCGGTGCGGCGTCGGCATCCGGCAATGAGGCGCCTGGCGTGACTTCACAGGCGGCCGGGTCGAGCCGGTCGGCGAACTGGCTGCCGGAGAATCGGCTGACCGTGCCGGGAAAGATGTCCAGGCAGGCGGTGTTGCCTTCTTCACTGTTGGTGAACAGCATCTGTTCGCCCACGCATACGCCCAGCAACGGCTTGCTGCGGGCTGCGCGCACGACCGATTCGCGCAGGCCGGACTGGTCCAGCGTGCGCATGCAGTCGCGCATGGCGCCCTGGCCGGGAAACACGACGCGGTCAGCCGCGTCGATGCCGGCAGCGGTATTACAGATCTGGATGGTGGCATCCGGCGCGGCGGCCTTGAGCGCTCGGGCAACCGAGTGGAAGTTGCCCATGCCGTAGTCAACGATGGCGATGGAGGGCACTTACAGCACACCTTTGGTAGAGGGAATGACACCTGCGCTGCGTTCGTCTGCCGTGATGGCCATGCGCAGGGCCCGGCCAAACGCCTTGAACACCGTTTCGCACTGGTGGTGGGCATTGTCGCCGCGCAGGTTGTCTACATGCAGCGTGACCTGGGCATGGTTGACGAAGCCCTGGAAAAATTCGCGGGTGAGGTCCACATCGAACTGACCGATATGCGAGCGCGTGAACGGTACGTGGAAGAACAGCCCGGGGCGCCCGGAGAAATCGACCACGACGCGCGAGAGCGCTTCGTCCAGCGGCACGTAGGCAAGACCGTAACGCAGGATGCCTTTCTTGTCGCCGATCGCCTGGGCGAAAGCCTGCCCCAGCGTGATCCCCACATCTTCCACCGTGTGGTGGTCGTCGATGTGCAGATCGCCCTTGGCGTGGATGTCCAGGTCGATCAGGCCGTGTCGGGCGATCTGGTCGAGCATGTGATCCAGAAACGGGACGCCCGTGGCCAACTTCTGTTGACCCGTGCCGTCCAGGTTGATGGAGACGCTGATCTGCGTCTCGTTGGTGTTGCGGGTAATGTCTGCAGTGCGCATGATGATTGTTTGGATAGCCTGCGGCCGCAGGGGCGACCGTGCACGGTCAAGTGTGCCGCAAAAGCGTTGAATTAGAAAGCGCTGGTCAGAGCGGGTCCAGGCGATAGGCCGCACTGGCGGCGTGAGCGGGCAGCCCTTCGCCCAGTGCGAGTTCCTGCGCGATGCGGCCCAGCGTCTGCGCGCCCGTGTGCGAGACCTGGATCAGGCTGGAGCGTTTCTGGAAGTCGTAGACGCCCAGCGGTGAAGAGAATCGAGCGGTGCGCGAGGTCGGCAGGACGTGGTTGGGCCCGGCGCAGTAATCGCCCAGCGCCTCGGAACTGTAGCGGCCCATGAAGATGGCGCCGGCATGGCGAATCCTGGCCGTCCAGAGTTCGGGCTGTTCCACGGACATTTCCAGGTGCTCGGGAGCGATCTGGTTGGCAATGTCGCAGGCCTGCTGCAAGTCGCGCACCTTGATCAGCGCGCCACGATTGCTCAGGCTGGTACGCAGGATATCCTTGCGCGGCATGGTGGGCAGCAGGCGTTCGATGGATTGCTGAACCTGCTCGATATAGGCCTCGTCCGGGCAGAGCAGGATGGACTGTGCAAGTTCGTCGTGTTCGGCCTGCGAGAAAAGATCCATCGCGATCCAGTCGGCAGGCGTGGTGCCGTCGCAAATCACCAGGATCTCGCTGGGGCCGGCGATCATGTCGATGCCCACTGTGCCGAACACCCGGCGCTTGGCGGCAGCCACGTAGGCGTTGCCCGGTCCCACGATCTTGTCTACTGCGGGAACAGTGGCCGTACCGTACGCCAGCGCTCCGACCGCCTGGGCGCCGCCCACGGCAAAGATGCGATCGACATTGGAAATGGCGGCTGCGGCCAGGACGATGGGATTGCGCACGCCGTCGGGCGTGGGCGTCACCATGATCAGTTCCTGTACGCCGGCAACCTTGGCTGGAATGGCGTTCATCAGGACCGACGAGGGGTAGGCGGCCTTGCCACCGGGCACGTACAGGCCGACGCGATCCAGTGGGGTGACCTGCTGGCCCAGCATGGTGCCGTCGACATCGGTGTAGGTCCAGGTCTCGGCACGCTGGTGCTCGTGATAGTCGCGTACCCGCCCGGCTGCCGTTTCCAGCGCGTTGCGCTGGGCAGCGGGCAGGGTGGCCAGGGCGGCAAGCCAGTCTGCACGGGGAATTTCGAGCGCAGTCATCGTGTCGGCCTGTACGCCGTCAAAGCGCCGGGTGTACTCCAGCACGGCATCGTCGCCGCGCCGGCGTACATCGGCAAGGATCCCGGCTGCGGCACGGTCGATGGATTCGTCCTGCTCGGCCTCCACGGCCAGCAGGGAGGTCAGGCGGTCCTGGAAATCGGGGGCGCCTGCGTCGAGGCGATTGATGACGGCCATAGCGTTTTCAGTTCAAGGCGTCGCTGGCGCGCTCGAAGGCGTCCAGCAGGGGTTGCAGGCTGGCGGCACGCGTTTTCAGTGCGGCCTGATTGACGATCAGCCGCGATGAAATCGGCATCACGTCTTCGACGGCGACCAGGTTGTTGGCACGCAGCGTGTTGCCGGTGGACACGAGGTCCACGATGGCATCGGCCAGGCCCACCAGCGGGGCAAGTTCCATCGAACCATACAGCTTGATGAGGTCGACGTACACACCCTTGGCGGCAAAGTGCTCGCGGGCGGCCTGTACGTACTTGGTGGCCACGCGCAGACGTGCGCCCTGGCGCACGGCCGCGTTGTAGTCGAAGCCCTCGCGTACGGCAACGGCCAGGCGGCACTTGGCAATGTTCAGGTCGATCGGTTGATACAGCCCGCCGGGGTGCTGGGCGGCGTGCTCGATGAGGGTGTCCTTGCCGGCAATGCCGAAGTCTGCCGCGCCGTATTGCACATAGGTGGGCACGTCGGAGGCGCGCACGATGATCAGGCGCAGGTTGGGGTCGCTGGTCGGCAAAATGAGCTTGCGCGACTGTTCGGGGTTCTCGGGGACCTCTATGCCGGCAGCCGCCAGCAGGGGAAGTGTCTCTTCGAATATGCGCCCTTTGGAGAGGGCCAGCGTGAGGACTTTGCCTGTATCTATCATGCTGATTTCTCGGAAATGCGTTGGATGTCGGCGCCCAGGGCGCGCAGCTTCACTTCCATCTGGTCGTAGCCGCGGTCCAGATGATAGATGCGGTCCACCACGGTGACGCCCTCGGCGGCCAGTCCGGCGATGACCAGGCCGGCAGATGCCCGCAGGTCGGTGGCCATGACGGCGGCGCCCGAGAGCTTCTGCACGCCGCGCACCACGGCGGTGTGGCCGTCGATGTTGATATCGGCGCCCAGACGCGAGAGCTCCTGCACGTGCATGAAGCGGTTTTCGAATATGTTCTCGACAATCACGGCAGTGCCTTCGGCCACCGTGTTCAACGCCATGAATTGCGCCTGCATGTCGGTGGCAAAGCCCGGGTACTCGCGTGTGCGGATGTCCACGCAGCGTGCCCGGCCCTCCATGCGCGCGCGGACCCAGTCGGGACCGGTTTCGATCTGCAGGCCGGTGTCGCGCAGCTTGTCCAGCGTGGCGCCCAGGTGAGCGGGCTCGACGTTGCGCAGCGTGATATCGCCGCCGGTGGCGGCCACCGCGCACAGGAAGGTGCCGGCTTCGATACGGTCGGGAATCACCCGGAACTCGGCGCCGTGCAGGCTCGGGACGCCTTCGATCACGATGCGGTCGGTGCCGTGGCCCGTTATCTTCGCGCCCATCGCGATGAGCAGTTCGGCCAGATCCACGACTTCGGGTTCGCTCGCGGCGTTTTCCAGCACGGTCTGGCCTTCTGCCAGCACCGCCGCCATCAACAGGTTCTCGGTACCGGTGACTGTGACCATGTCGGTGCGTATGGAGGCACCCTTCAGGCGGCTCGCACGTGCCACGACGAAGCCGTGTTCGATGCTGATGTTCGCACCCAGCGCAGCCAGCCCCTTGATGTGCTGGTCGACCGGGCGTGTGCCGATCGCACAGCCGCCGGGCAGGCTCACGCGGGCCTCGCCAAAGCGCGCGAGCAGCGGCCCGAGCACCAGGATCGAGGCGCGCATGGTCTTCACCAGGTCATAGGGCGCTTCGAGCTTGTCGATGTCTGCCGTGCAGATTTCGACGCTGTCATCATCGTTTCTGCGGGCGCTGGCGCCCATGCCCTGGAGCAGGCGCAGGGTCGTGGTGATGTCCTTCAGGTGCGGTACGTTGTGCAGCACCACCGGCTCGGCGGTGAGCAGGCTGGCGCACAGGATGGGGAGCGCGGCATTTTTGGCGCCCGAGACGGTGATTTCGCCTGTGAGCGCAACGCCGCCCCGGATTTCAAGCTTGTCCATCAACGTGCCTCGTATTCTGCCGGGGTTAGTGTGCGCATGGAAAGTGCGTGGATTTCAGCCTTCATGCGATCACCCAGGGCCGCATAGACCAGTTGGTGACGCGCGATCGGGCGCTTGCCTTCGAAGGCCGTGCTGACGATGACGGCTTCGAAGTGCGAGCCGTCGCCCTGCACTTCGATATGCGTACAGGGCAGGCCGTCGACGATGTACTGGCGAACCTGTTCTGGGGTGGGCAACATAGAACTTCAATTCCTGAGTTTATAGCCGCGGGCAAGCAGCCTGAGCGCGGCCAGCGATAGTAGGGCGAAGACCGCAGCGACGACGGCCAGACTGCGCCAGGGCGACACGTCCGATACCGCGAAGAATCCATAGCGGAAACCGTCGATGGTATAAAAAATCGGATTCCAGTGCGATACGGCCTGCCAGAACGGCGGCAGCGTATGAATGGAGTAGAACACGCCGGACAAAAATGTGGCGGGCATGATGAGAAAGTTCTGGAAGGCCGCGAGCTGGTCGAATTTCTCCGACCACAGCCCGGCTATCAGCCCGAGCGAGCCCATGATGCCGCAGGACAGGACGCCGAACGTCAATATCCAGCCGGGGTGGGCGGGTGGCAGGGCCACGAAGAACAGCGCCACCAGCCATACACAGAGCCCCACGGCCAGGCCGCGCACGATGCTGGCCAGGGTGTAGGCCCAGAAGATTTCCCGGTGCGACAGGGGAGGGAGCAGCATGAAAACCAGATTGCCGGTGATCCGGCTCTGGATCAGGGAAGAGGACGGATTGGAGAACGCGTTCTGCAGCATGCTCATCATCATCAGTCCCGGGATCAGGAACGACGTGTAGGGCACGGCTCCGTAGACTTGCACCCGGTCCTGCAGCACCTGGGCGAAGACCATCAGATAGAGCAGCGCCGTGATGACAGGCGCAGCGATGGTCTGGAAACTGACTTTCCAGAAACGCAGCAGCTCTTTGCGCAGCAGGGTGGGAAAGCCCGAGCCTGCTTCCAGGTTGGGCAGTACGCGCGGCGGCTGTGGGGCGAGCGCGGGCGAGGCTGTCTGGGACAGATCGCGTGGGGCGGCTTCGTCGAGCGGCGGGCGTGCGGTGCCGGCATTGCTCATAAGGCCACCTCGGAAAGTACCTGCTGATTGTTATGCATGATGCGCACGAAGGCGTCTTCCAGATCGCCCCCGCCTTGTTTGATCAGGGCGGCGGTGCTGTCCAGGGCCACGATGCGGCCGGCCTTGAGCATGGCAATGCGGTTGCACAGCGCCTCTGCCTCTTCGAGATAGTGGGTGGTGAGCACGATGGTGTGTCCAGCCTTGTTCAGCCGGGAGATGAACTCCCAGAGTGTGCGCCGCAGGTCGACATCGACACCCGCCGTGGGTTCGTCAAGCACGATGACAGGCGGACGATGCACCAGTGCCTGGGCCACCAGCACGCGGCGTTTCATGCCGCCCGACAGCGCCCTCATGTTGGTATCGGCCTTGTCCGACAACCCCAGATTGAACAGTATTTCGTCGATCCAGTCGTCGTTCTTGCGCAGACCAAAATAGCCGGACTGGATGCGCAGGGTTTCCCTGACGGAAAAGAACGGGTCGTAGACCAGCTCCTGCGGGACCACGCCCAGGGCACGGCGCGCCGACCGGTAATCGGTGATGACGTCGTAGCCACAGACGGTTGCGCGGCCGGTGGTGGGCAGCGCCAGGCCTGCGAGCAGGGAGATCAGGGTGGTCTTGCCTGCGCCGTTGGGGCCGAGCAGACCAAAGAATTCGCCGTGCTCCACGGTCAGATCGACGTGGTTGAGCGCGGGAAAGCCCGGTGTGGCCTTTTTGCCCAGAAGACTGCGCCAGCCGGCGGATCGCGGCGGATAGATCTTTGACAGGTTTTCTAGGGTGACAGCGGACATAGGCAAGCGGAAAAGCCGCTGCGAGGTAGGGGGAATCAGCCATTATATAAGGGCTGGCCGGGTTGACCCTTATATCCCCCATCGGCAGTCCGGGATGGGCGGGTGCAGAATGCGCGTCAGCTGACCTTGATGTCGGCCCCCCGGACCAGGTTGCCCCATTTGGTCACTTCCGAGTCGACGAACTGCGAATAGGTCGTCGCCGCCATCGTGGGGTCGGGCACCATGACGATGCTGGCCAGGAACTCGACGACCTGGGGTTGCGACGTGAGCGCCACGAGCGACTTGTTCAGCCGGGCGACCACTTCCGGATCCATGCCGGGGCTGCCGCTCAGGCCGTACCAGGCCGCGGCGTCAAGATCCGGGTAGCCTTGCTGGGCGAACGTAGCAATATCTGGCAAGGTGGGAAAGCGTTCCTGCGCGGTCAGTCCGATGACCTTGAGCAGTCCGCCCCGGTATTGCGCCGCGTGCGAGGACAGGTTGTCGCACACCGCCGTGAGCGTGCCCCCCAGAAGATCGGCCTGTGCGGGCGCGGAGCCCCGATAGGAGACGTGCTGCATGGGAATATCCAGCGCGCGGCCGATCATGGCACCCGTGAGATGGCCGACGCTGCCGATGCCGCCCGAACCGTAGAACACGGGCTGGCCGGTCGACCTGGTATGGGCGATGAGTTCCTCGGCGTTGTCGAATGGCGCGTCGGCGCGCACCATCATGGCCATCGGGCCCTTGCTGATCAGGCCGATGTGCGTGAAGTCGCGCATCGGGTCATAACCCAGTTCCGACGCCGGGTACAGGTTGGGCGCTACCCCATGCGCGGCGGAACTGGTGGCGATCAGCGTATAGCCGTCGCCCGGCGATTTCGCCACATATTGCGTACCGATGCGTCCCCCCGCACCGCTGCGGTTTTCCACCACGAAGGGCACACCGAATTCGTTGCTCATGTGCGAGGCGATCCGGCGGGCCAATGCGTCCAGCGATCCCCCCGGCGCGAAGGCCACGATGATGCGAACCGGCTTCGTGGGCCAGCTCTGCGCACGAGCAAGCATGGGTAAGGCCAACATGGCACTGCTGGCGGCGACAAAACGCCGACGTGAGAGCATGGACATACGTGTACCTCGCGTGAGTGGTGGACGGAGAAAGCGGCAACGCGATGCAGCCTGTGGTTCAGGCCGCCACGGCAGGATGGGTGATGGCCGCCTTGCCCAGCACGGCCCCCCCGCGCAGGGCGCCAGGTTCGCTGCTGCCCCACTGCACGACATGTCCGGGGGGCAGGGCGCGGCTGAAAGGCACGGCCAGCCAGATGCGGAACAGCATCCGGCGCGCGCCCGAAGTGGGGTCATCGGAAAAGGCGGTGCGACCGTGATAGGTCACGTGCTGATTCATGAACTGCATGTCGCCCGGGGTGAACGCGAGTTGCAGGTGCACGTTTTCGGCGACCTCATGCAACAGGTCGAGGGCTTCGTTCTGCCTGGCGCTCAGGCGGGGAACGCCTGCGACTTCCTGGGCCTGGTTGACGTAGGTGCGCGAATACTGGCTGGTGAACTTGCCGTCCGGACCGAAGGCGAAGACCGGCATGGCAAAGACGTTGTCCTCGCGCTGGCCCTCTTCGTCTGTCGGCCGCATGCGCCAGTAGGGGTGGTAGAGCTCGCGCAGCAGGTCGGGCCGCAGGCGGCCGATCTCGTTGTGCAGGGTGACGCTGGAGACGATCTTCGAGTGGCCGCCATCGATGGCGTTGCTGCTGCACATCAAGACCAGCAGGTCGGTCTTGTCGGAGTGAAAGCGCAGGGCGCCCGCGGATCGGGAAATGGTTCTGGCGGTCTTCACCGGGCCGGGGTCGTTGTAGCCCAGCGCCTTGCCACCGGTGTTGTCCTGGATGTAGCCCACGATCTCGCCCGCAGCGGTCTGATAGACCGGCGTGCCCAGGTTGGCGCACAGGCCCCAGAAAATGCGCTTCTGGTCGTCCTCATCGATGCGCTCGACGGGCAGGCCGCCCAGCCGTACCAGACCGGGCCCTTCTTCGAGCTGCACGGCCAGCCATTGAAGAACGTCGGCAAGTCCGGGGATCTGGAACTGCGCGGCATCGAAACCCTCGGTAGGCCCGCCGGCGGCCCGCAATCGGGCGGCGGCGGCGAGCAGGACTTCGATCTCCTGCCCGGTGAGCTGTCTGCGCCATGTGGGGTCTGCTTCGAGCTGCTTGCCCGTCCAGGCCGCAGGACCCGTGATGGGCTGCAACATCGATTCGTCGAATTTCCATTCCATTGTCGGTATCTCCTCTTTTGGCGACGCATGCGCCGGGTGGTCGACCATTCGTAAAGCGAGGGTTCTGACGACAAGGACTGAGGCGATACGTCAGGTCGATGGAGCAAACTCTGACGGACAGCACCGCAAATCGAAATTCGCGGTTTCTGAGGCATTCGTTCGGAAAATTGGGCGCACGCATGGTGGTGCACAACGCTCACCAGGACGGTGCGCGCAGATGATGGCGGGGCTATTGTGGTGCGGCTTTTGCACGCAACGGTGCCATGTGGCCGTTGCGTGCACGCGCAGTCTTCGAGGCGACAGCGTCACACTGTCGCTGCGGGTCAACCGGTCTGTTTCTCGTACGACAGATAATCCAGATGGATGCCGATGTGGTCGCCGATGTATTTCGCGTCGTGCCAGACACCCCAGATGAAGGACGACGAGCGGTTCGACTGGTTCGGCAGGCCCAGGAAGTAGATGCCTTTCTCTGGCGTGATGCCGCGCTTGTGCACCGGATAGCCCTTCTCGTCGAAGATATCCAGCTCGATGAAGCTGTAGTCCACTTTGAAGCCCGTTGCCCAGACGATGGAGGTGATGCCTGCTTCGGCCAGGTTCAGGCTGAGAATGGGGCGGGTCAGGCAGTCAGGATCGTCGAGCAACTTCCAGGCTTCGGGTTCGGGCGGCAAGTCCAGGCCGTTCTGTTCGATGTAGGCATCGGCCTCGCGCAGCACTTCGAAATAGTCCTCGTCGCCTTGCGCAATGTTCCTGGCCAGGCCCTCCTCGAAAGTCATCACGCCGTTTTCGAAGCTGCGGGTGATTCCCACCAGGTTGATTCCCGCGTGCGCCAGGCGGCGGAAGTCGATGGTCCGACCGTTGTCGTAGCCGCTGACGGCAAAGGCGACGTGCTCGCGCTTGGGCTTTTTCTTGACTTCGTCCCACATGCCCAACGCGCCCAGCCACCAGCAGTAGTCACGTTCACGATAGGCGCGGGGCGGACGGTAGTGTTCGCCGACGGACAGGTAGACGGTTCTGCCGGCTGCACGCAGTTCCTCGGCGATCTGCGAGCCCGACGCGCCAGCGCCCACCACCAGCACGGCGCCTTCGGCGAGTTGTCCGGGATTCTTGTAGGCCGACGAGTGAACCTGCTGGATGCCGGCCTGCTCGGGCACGATATGGGGATAACTGGGTATCTGGAAGGCGCCGGTCGCCGTGATCACATGCTGGGCTTCGATCACGCCTTCCGATGTCGTCACCGTGAACCCCGGACGCTTCTCGTTGCGTTGCACGCGCAGCACTTCGACGCCTGTTCGCACCGGTGCTTCAATCATTCTGGCGTAGTCTTCGAAGTATTTGGCCATGCGCTCCTTGGGCGGAAACACGTCGGGGCCGACATTGTCAAACTTCAGGCCGGGGAATCGGTCGTGCCATGCGGGGCCGTTGGCGACCAGCGAATCCCAGCGCTCGGAGCGCCAGCGTTCGGCGATGCGTTTGCGTTCAAGCACGATGTGCGCAATGCCCGACTTGCCCAGATGCTCGCTCATGGCGATGCCCGCCTGGCCTGCACCGATCACCACAGTATTGGTTTTTTCCACTGACATTTTTTTTCCTAAGAAGTATCGAGATCTGCTGTTCAGTTCGAGATGATCGAGCTGCGGCTGTGTGACCGAAGGCATGAGCGCGTTTGCTCATCGATGCGGCGCAGTGTGGGCCAGAAAAACAGACTTGATAACTTGGTTTTTTGGACGCGGGGCTTAGGAAAAAGCAAATCACTCCGAGTGGCGGGTCTGACGCCGGGCTGGTGCGCACCTCGTTTTTTCCGATGGCCCGCATCAATATCCACAAACGGCTGACGCGCCCGGGTTCACGTATTCTGGCCACTGACTCAGTCCAGCCCAGAGCCGCCATGCAGAACCGCTTAGCGTCATCCTCAGCCTCCAGTGCGGTCAGCCTGGAAGGCGTCGTCAAGAAATACCGCCAGCAGACCGTGCTGCACGAACTCTCCCTGAAGATCCGGCCCGGGGAGTTCCTGACTTTGCTGGGGCCCTCGGGCTGCGGCAAGACCACCCTGCTCAACCTGATTGCCGGCTTCGCGCAAGCGGACAACGGCGAGATATTCATCCAGGATCAACCGGTCACCGATCTGCCGCCTCATCAGCGCGAGATCGGCATCGTCTTCCAGAACTACGCCTTGTTCCCGCACATGACCGTGGAGCGCAATATCGGCTATGGCTTGCGCATGCGCCGGATGGCGCCTGCCGAGATCGCCGCGCGCGTGCAGGAGGCGATGGCGATGGTGAAGCTCGACGGCCTGGGCGATCGCAAGCCGCGCGAGCTTTCCGGAGGCCAGCAGCAGCGCGTGGCGCTGGCCCGCGCTCTGGTGATCCGCCCCAAGGTGCTGCTGCTGGACGAACCTTTTTCCGCACTGGACAAGGGCCTGCGCTCGGCCATGCAGGTGGAGATTCGCGAGATTCAACGCAAGCTGGGGGTGACCACGGTCTTTGTCACTCACGATCAAAGCGAGGCACTCGCCATGTCAGACCGGATCGCGGTCATGGAACGCGGCGAGATTCGGCAGGTGGCAACGCCCGACGAACTCTATCGCAACCCGCAGGATCCCTTCGTGGCGTCGTTCCTGGGGGATGTGAACGTGCTTCCTGCGCACTACCACGGCATCGATTCAGAGGGTATTTTGCTGCGCCTGGGCGTGGGACTGATGCGTGTCACGCGCGAACGCCTGGTGGGCGGTTCGCACGAGGGACGCCGCCTGGAAGTCTACGTGCGTCCAGAGCAGATCAGCATGGAGACCCTGAATGGCACTTCGGTGCTCAGCGGCACGGTGATCAATCATGTGTTTCAGGGCGACCACGTCGACTCCTATGTCGATGTGGATCTTCCTGTGGCGGGGCATCAGCGCGTGATGGTGCGCAGCCCCGGTCTGGATGCCATGGAGAAATGGCCGGTCGGATCGGTCACCGGTCTGGCGCTTTCGGGCAACGGCATCAGCGTGTTCGAGGTGGCGGCGTCATGACAGTCATTCCTGCCACCATGCAGGCCATCATCGCCCGCGAGCCTGGCGATGCGAGTGTGTTGACGCTGGCGACGCGGCCTGTGCCTGAACCCGCTCCGGGCGAAGTGCTGCTGCGCGTGCGCTCGGCAGGCGTGAACCGGCCCGACATCATGCAGCGACAAGGGCTGGCCCGGCCGGCCGAAGGCGTCACCGATGTGCTGGGCCTGGAGGCCTGCGGCGAAGTCGTGGCTTGCGGCCCCGGTGTGTCCGAAGCCTTGCTCGGCCAGAGAATGATGAGCCTGCTTGCCGGCGGCGGCTATGCGCCCTGGTGCGTGGCACGTGTCGAGCATTCTTTTGTCGTGCCGCAGAACCTGGATGACGATGCTGCGGCAGCGTTGCCGGAAGGGCTGTTCACCGTCTGGCACAACCTGTTCGAACTCGGTCGGCTGCGCATGGGCGAAACCGTGCTGATCCACGGCGCTGCGGGCGGCATCGGCACACTGGCTGTACGCATGGCCCATGCGGCGGGCGCCAGGGTCATCGCCACTGCCGGGCGGGCCGATCGGCTGGCAGCGCTGCGTGACATGGGTGCGGCGCAGGCGATCTGCTATCGCGATACGGATTTCGTGCAGACTTGCCTGGATGCCACGCAAGGACGAGGTGTCGATGTCGTGGTGGATGTGGTGGGCGGTGATTACGTGCGCCGCAATCTGCAGGCACTGGGTTTTGGCGGACGTCACATCAGCCTGTCGTTCCTGCAAGGCGCCACGGTCGAAATCGAGCTGCTCACGCTCATGCAAAAACAGCTGAGCCTGCATTCGTCGACGATGCGCCCGCAAAGCCAGGCGGAGAAGTCGCGCATGGCTCGGGCCATCGAGCGTCATGTCCTGCCCTTGGTTGCCGATGGCCGCATCGCGCCGCGCATCTCTACCGCCTTGCCGCTGGCCGAGGCAGGCCACGCCCATCGTATATTGGAGAGCGGCGATGTTTTTGGCAAGGTCGTGCTGCATCCCGAGGCCGTCTGAACAGGCGCGGGATGCTCGACCGGCGAGCACGTGTTGATCCTCGCGCACGGGCCCGTGACTTCTTTATCGAGGAAGGGATCCGTCTTCACATGCTCAAGCTTCTTTATGCTCCAACCTCACCCTATGTGCGCAAAGTGGTTGCCTGCGCCCACTTCTCGGGGCTGATCGACCAGATCGAACTGCTCGACAGTGCGGCCAATCCAGTGCGGCGCGATGACCGGATTGCCGTTCACAACCCGTTGGCCAAAGTGCCGACGCTGATCTTGCCCGATGGCCAGTCGCTGTTCGACAGTCGGGTGATTTGCGAGTATCTGGCGGACCTGGGACAGAACACCCATCTCTTTCCTGCTGCGGGGCCGCGTCGCTGGCAGGCCCTGGGGCAACAGGCGCTGGGCGATGGCTTGCTGGATGCGGCCCTGCTGGCGCGCTACGAGGTGCTGGCACGGCCTGAGCAATCGCAATGGCAGGGTTGGCGTGATGCGCAACTCGTGAAGGTGAACGCCTGCCTGCAGGTGATCGAGCAGCAGGCAGCCACCCTGGCGCAGCGCGAGCCCACCATTGGCGAACTGACTCTGGCGTGCGCCCTGGGTTACCTGGATTTCCGTTTCCCCGAACTCGATTGGCGTGCCGGCCGGCCGAATGCGGCGCGCTGGGAGGCCGAGGTGCGTGCGCTGCCCGCCCTGCAATCCACGATTCCCCACGAACCCTGAGGTGACTCACCCATGACCGTTTCCATCGATCCATCGCCCGCTCCTGACCAGGCACAGCGCGACACGATCTGGTTCCTCAATGGTCCCAACGCCAATCTTTATGGCCTGGACGCCAACAATATCTACGGCTCCGACAGTTTTCCGGTGTTGCGCGATCGTTGCGAAAAGAAGGCAGCCAGCCTGAACCTGACGCTGCACTTCGTGCAGTCCAACCATGAAGGACAACTGGTGGACTGGATCCAGCAAGCCCGGGGCGAGGCGCGTGGCATCATCATCAATGCGGCGGGCCTGACCTATTCTTCGGTGCCCATACTGGATGCGTTGTTGTCCTTTCCCGGTCGGATCATCGAGGTGCACATGAGCAATATCTGGCGCCGCGAGAGTTTTCGCCACCATTCGTATATCTCCAAGGCGGCCGATGGCGTGATCGCCGGTCTGGGCGGCGAAGGGTATGAACTGGCCATCGAGGCCATGACGCGCCTGCTGGCGCGAACCGACTGAGGAGTTGACGATGAGCGGTCGAGATACGACACCTCTCGGTACGATGGTGTTCTACAGCCAGTTCGACGATTTCACGACCTGGAAAAATGCCTTGCAGGCGCGGCTGCCCGGACTGCGTGTGCTGGATGCCCACGAGGTGCAAGACCCTGCCGACATCGACTATGCCCTGGTATGGAAGCCTCCAGAGCGGTTTTTTGATCGCATGTCCAGTCTGCGCCTGATCGTCAACCTGGGCGCCGGTGTGGATTCTCTGGTGGGACGCACGGATCTTCCTGCGCATGTCCCCATCACGCGCATCGCCGATCCGGAGATGTCGCGCATGATGGCCAGCTACGTCCTGTTCGCCACGCTGCGCCATGCGCGCGACATTCCGTGGTTCGAACAGGCGCAGCGTCGCGGCGAGTGGGCGTATCGCCACCCCACCTCGCCACAGCAGACGCGGGTCGCGATTCTGGGTCTGGGCGAACTGGGCGCGTGCGCCGCACACGAGATCCAGCGCCAGGGGTTCACGGTGCTGGGCTGGTCGCGCAGTCCGCGCCAGATCGAAGGCGTGCAGTGCCATGCAGGCATGGATGCGCTGGATACGGTGATCTCGCAGGCAGATATCCTGGTGGTCATGTTGCCGCTCACGCAGCAGACGCGGGGCGTGCTTGATCGCGAGCGCTTGCTGCGCCTGCCGCGTGGGGCGGCACTCATCAATGTGGCCCGGGGCGCTCTCGTGGATCAGGCTGCCATGACGGAGCTGCTGCAAAGCGGCCACATAGGCGCGGCCACGCTCGATGTATTCGAACGTGAACCGCTGCCGGGCGACGATCCACTGTGGCGCATGGAAAACGTGCTGATCACGCCACATCTTGCTTCAGTCGCCATTCCAGAATCGGCGGCAGCGCAGATCGCCGACAATCTCGTGCGAGTGGCCAACGGAGCGTCGCCTGCCAACCAGGTCGATCCCGCTCGCGGGTATTGAGCACGCCGCGCCGCCGCCCGCGCGGGGGGCGGCCGCTTCAACATGCTCAGTCCGTATCTTCGATATTGAGGATCTTGCCCAGGCCGAGGAAGTAGTTGGCGAAGGCCAGCAGGCTTGCCGTGACCACGATGTACACCACCGATAGCGCCGCCAGTGTCGGATCGGCGTATTCCCGCACATAGTTGTACATGGCCACAGGCAGTGTCTGGGTCATCTGCGTCGTCACGAAAAGCGAAGCCGTGAACTCGCTGAACGACATGATGGCGGCAAACAACCAGCCGCCGAACAGACCAGGCGCAAGCAGGGGAAGCGTGACGGTGAAGATGACGTTCGAGGGCGAGGCGCCCAGACTCGCGGCCGCCTGTTCGAGGCGCTCGTCGATGTTTTCCATCGAGACATAGACGCTGCGCATGACGAAGGGCAGCACCAGCATCACGTGACACACGATGACCAGCGCATAGCCACGATCCACGTCGAGCTGGGCCGCCAGTATGAGCAGGCCCAGGCCCAGCGTGAAGTGAGGAATCACCAGGGGCGAGAGCAGGATCGCCTGCAAGGTGTCCTTGCCGGGAAACGTCATGCGTTTGACGGCGATGGCCAGCGCGGTTCCGACGAACAGGGCGATGAACGATGCCCAGCCCATCACGATCAGGCTGGCGCGCAGACCTTGCTGGAAGTCGGGGTAGGTAAATGCGCGGATGAACCATCGCAGGGACCACGATTCGGGCGGGAAGGAGAGCAGGGCCCGGTCGTTGAACGACGCCATGACCACCACGAATACGGGCAGCAGGACAAACGTCAATATGAGGGTGAGGACGAGCGGTGAGGCGATGCGCAGGGGCAGGGAGTGTCTGAATGCCATGTCAGTGGCCTCCCATTGCTTTCAGGCGCCGTGTGCCCCGGTTCAGCAGCATCAGCGAGACGACGGTGAGCGTCAGCCCCGCAACGCTCAGGCTGGCGGCCAGAGGGAAGTTCATCGAAGAGAATCCAAGTTGGTAGACAAGCGTGGAGATGGTGGGCACACGTCCGCCGCCGATCATCTGGGGCGTGGCAAACGCGCTGAATGTCCATGCGAAGGACGTGGTGATGCTGGCGATGATGCCTGGCATCGAAAGCGGAAGCGTGACGGTGAGGAAGGTGCGGATCGGGCCGGCACCCAGGCTTTGTGCCGCTTTTTCATAGGCACGATCGATGTGCGAGATGGCCGTTGCCAGCATGAGCACCACCACCGGAATGGTTACGTGCACCAGTGCGATCAGCACGCCAAGCCGCGTGAACATGAGGTTCAAGGGCAAGTCGATCAGGCCGAGCTTGCGCAGCACCGTGTTGATGAAACCATTGTTGCCCAGCACGATGATCCACGAATACGTGCGAACGATCTCGCCCAGGAACAGCGGCGTGATCGACACGATGAGGATGAACGATTTCAGCAGGCGGTTGCGCAAGCGCACCAGGGCATAGGCCAGGGGATAGGCC
>JAEYZR010000178.1 GCA_023427945.1 Pseudomonadota bacterium
GTCCTGCGTTCCTAAACTGCGCCCATTTAGTATCGTGGGACGAACGCAATGGCTGAAAGCCTAAGAATTCCAGATGGGGCCCGTCTACCTGAATTGACGGTGCGCGGCATCGTGATCGGCATGCTGATCACGGTGGTTTTTACCGCCAGCAATGTTTACCTGGGGCTCAAGGTCGGGCTCACTTTTTCATCAGCCATTCCTGCTGCCGTGATCTCTATGGCGGTGTTGCGCATGTTCGGCAGCGCCAACATCCTGGAAAACAACATGGTCCAGACGCAGGCATCGGCTGCAGGTACGCTTTCGTCGGTCATTTTCGTTCTGCCCGCGCTGGTGATGATGGGGCATTGGCAGTATTTCCCTTTCTGGCAGACGATGGTGCTGTGTGCCGCGGGAGGCATGCTGGGCGTGTTGTTCACCATCCCTTTGCGAAACCTGATGGTCGTACAAAGCGATCTGCCTTATCCGGAAGGCGTGGCGGCCGCCGAAATCCTGCGGGTCGGGCATGTCGATGCCGAGCCTGAGCAAGGCGTGCCTGACCTTTCCGCCACCGGCTCGCCAGGGTGGCGCGATATTGCCGCAGGCGCAATCGTATCGGGTAGCGTCAGCTTCGCGACTGGCGGGCTGCGGGTGCTGGGCGACAGTGCGAGCTACTGGGTCCAGGCAGCCGGCGCCGTTTTGCGCTTCCCGATGGGCTTTTCTCTCGCGTTGGTGGGGGCCGGGTGGCTGGTGGGCATGGTCGCCGGCATGGCGACCCTGGTCGGGGTGCTGCTGGCATGGGGGGTAGCCGTGCCTATCCTGACGGCCACGCAGGTCAGCCTGCCGGGCGAGTCGCTGGCAACCTTTGGAGAACGTATCTGGGCCGCCGATGTCCGCTTTATCGGTGCTGGCGTGATTGCGGTGGGCGCCGTGTGGACACTGGGCACGTTGTTCATGCCCATGATGCGGGGTATCGCGGTGTCGTTTCGGGCGCTCTCGGGCAGGACGACTGATCAGGCCATGTCCCGCACGCAAACCGATCTGGATGGTCGGGTGGTCTTGTCTCTGGCGTTGGTGCTCACGGCAATCCTGTTCGTTCTGTTCATGGTGTTCGTCGCCGATTTCCCATTGGCGGGCACTGGCATGTGGTTGCTTGCCAGCGCCGCCGTGCTTTTTGCTGTCGTATTCGGGTTTCTGGTGGCGGCCGCCTGTGGCTACATGGCTGGGCTGGTGGGTTCGTCCACGAGTCCGCTCTCCGGTATCGGTATCGTCGCGATGGTGCTCGTCTCGGTCTTGATGCTGATGGTGGACAAAGGGGCAGGGCTGCTTGAAATCGAAAACGGTGCCCGCTATGCCGTTGCACTTGCGGTATTTGCGACGTCGGCCATTCTGGCGGTGGCCGCCATCGCCAACGACAATCTGCAAGACTTGAAGACAGGCTGGTTGGTGGGGGCCACGCCCTGGCGCCAACAGGTGGCGCTGTTGGTGGGCTGCGTGGTCGGTGCCGCGGTCATTTCTCCGGTGCTCGATCTGCTGTATTCGGCCTATGGGTTCGCCGACTCGCTACCGCGACCAGGCATGGATGCCGCGCAAGCGCTCTCCGCACCGCAGGCCACGCTCATGCTGGCCATCGCTCGCGGCATATTCGCGCACGACCTGAACTGGACCATGCTGGGGCTGGGCCTGTTGCTGGGGGCCGTCATCATCGTGATCGACGCCGCGATCGCGAGGCGCCATGGCGGGTCTCGCCTGCCTGTGCTTGCCGTGGGCGTGGGTATCTACTTGCCGCCCTCCGCCAGTCTGCCCATCGTGGTCGGAGCGCTGCTGGCATGGGTGGTCAAGCGTCAATGGAATCGTCCTTGCGTCACGCTTATGCAGCGCGAGCACGCCGAGCGTCGCGGCGTACTGGTGGCGTCCGGTTTGATCGTGGGGGAAAGTCTGGTTGGCGTGCTCCTTGCGGCCGTGATCGGCTGGTCGGGGCAGGCGGCTCCACTGAGCATCGTGGCAGGCAATTTCGAGAGTTGGGCCGACCTGCTTGGATGGGGGGTGTTCGGGGTGGTCATGGTCTGGATGGCAGCGAGAATGCGAGCGCGATGATGTTTTTTTTCATCAATTCCCTTTCAATTTCCATTCATATATTCACCTTTTGACGTATCGATAAACTAAAAACACCGCACAAAAAAATTATATTGTGCGACGCAATATCTGGTAATCGCGGCACGATGCCACCGTATTGCGCGCCGTTGCCGGGCATAGGTGGCTTGTCCCGCAGGCTTGCGGGCACCTGTTTGCCGCACTGCTTTGCTTGAATTTCAAACACTTGCGCTGACGGACATCATACGAAGCGCTATACTCATCACCATGGCTATCTAGGCTTGTTCGTCGCCTTCTGCCCCCGCTATCCGCTTAACGGTAAAGCCGTGTCGCGGAAGGTTTTCCTGCATCGCAACGGGTGAGACACCCGGCAAGGTGAAGCAACATTTATGTCTTCGGAAAAAGAATCTCTATCTACGTCTTATCTGTTTGGGGGCAATGCACCCTACGTCGAGGAGTTGTACGAGTCTTATCTCGACAATCCTTCGTCTGTACCAGATAACTGGCGTGCCTATTTTGACCAGCTCCAGCACGTTGCTGCGCCGGATGGTCAGGAATCCACTCGTGATCAGGCGCACGCGCCGATTGTCGAATCGTTCGCCCAGCGCGCACGGGCCAACGCCTTCGTTTCGCGTTCGGCAGGTCCGGACATGGACATGGCACGACGCCAGGTTTCTGTCCAGCAGTTGATTGGCGCCTATCGTTCGCTCGGCTCGCGCATCGCCGACCTCGATCCACTGCGTCGCCAGGAGCGTCCCTCCATCCAGGAACTCGATCCGGCCTTCTATGGCTTGACGGAAGCAGACCTGGATCAGACCTATTCGGCTACCAACACCTATTTCACGACTGACAGCACCATGACCCTGAGGGATATCCTCAAGGCCTTGCGTGACACCTACTGTCGCTCGATCGGTGCTGAGTTCACCCATATTTCCGATCCCGCCGCCAAGCGCTGGATCTCCGAGCGGCTGGAATCCGTGCAGAGCGCACCTCAGGCCTCGCCTGAGCGCAAGCGGCATATTCTGCAGCAGCTGACCGAATCCGAAGGCCTGGAGCGCTTCCTGCACACGAAGTACGTGGGCCAGAAGCGCTTTTCGCTGGAAGGCGGCGAAAGCTTCATCGCCTGCATGGACGAGATCGTCAACCATGCGGGCGAGAGCGGCGTGCAGGAAGTCATCGTGGGCATGGCTCACCGTGGCCGTCTGAACATGCTGGTCAACATCATGGGCAAGATGCCCGGCGACCTGTTTGCCGAATTCGAAGGCAAGCATGCCGAGGGTCTGACCGACGGCGACGTGAAATATCACAACGGTTTTTCCAGTGATGTTTCCACCCGCGGCGGCCCGGTTCACCTCTCGCTGGCTTTCAACCCTTCCCACCTCGAAATCGTCAATCCCGTGGTCGAAGGCAGCGTTCGCGCTCGCCAGGAGCGACGCGGTGACGCCGAAGGCGTGCAGGTTCTGCCGGTGCTGGTGCATGGCGACGCGGCTTTCGCAGGCCAGGGCGTGGTCATGGAAACGCTCAACCTGGCGCAGACGCGCGGTTATGGCACGGGCGGCACCTTGCACGTGGTGATCAACAACCAGATTGGCTTCACCACCTCGGATCCGCGCGACTCGCGCTCCACGCTGTATTGCACCGACGTCGTCAAGATGATCGAGGCGCCCGTATTCCACGTGAACGGCGACGATCCCGAAGCGGTCGTTTTCGTGACGCAACTGGCTCTGGATTACCGCATGAAGTTCCATCACGACATCGTGATCGACATCGTGTGTTTCCGTAAGCTGGGCCACAACGAGCAAGATACGCCTTCGCTCACGCAGCCACTCATGTACAAGCGCATCGGACACCATCCGGGCACCCGCAAGACCTACGCCGACAGGCTGGTCGCACAAGGCGTGCTGGCCGAAGGTGATGCCGAGCAGATGGTGAAAGACTACCGTCAACTC
>JAEYZR010000207.1 GCA_023427945.1 Pseudomonadota bacterium
TCTGCACGGCGGGAGGCCCGATGACCGCAATGTCGATCAGTCTTTCTTGTCTTCCTTGACGCGGTAGACCAGCACACCGACCGTAGCCAGCGACAGCACCTTGGCCGTCACGCTACCGAGCAGCAGGCGCGACAAGCCACTGCGCCCGTGGCTGCCAATGAAGATCAGGTCGCAACCGTTTTCCTCGGCGGCCTGCACGATGCCGTCGGCCACGTTGAAATTCGACACCGCCCGCAATTCAGCCGGCACGCCAGCGGTCTGGGCGCGATCGACAATGCTGGTCAGATACTTGTCGGCCTGCTCATTAGCCGCTTTTTCGTAGTCTTCATCGGTGATGGCATAGGCTGCCGCCATGCCGTCGAAACCGATCGTGGCTGCGAACGGCTGCGTGACGTTCAGCGCCACGACACTTGCACCAATGGAACGAGCGAACGTGATGCCAGCGTTGGCTGCCTGCGCCGACAGCGGGGATCCGTCTGTAGGTATAAGAATTTTTTTGAACATGACAGGCTCCTTCATGGATGTGACTGAAATCCTACACGCTAGGGTGTAATTGAAATCCTACACGATTAAAGTGGTTATTTACCACCTACGTACCGGTGAATCAGTCCTGCATGAACTGCTTGGACGCCGCGAACAGGTTCTGGCAACGGGTGCCGGTGCGGCAATAGGCCAGCACGGGGTTGGGAAGCGTCTTGAGCAGTTCGGCAAAGCGGATGGCATCGCCCACCGTGAGCGCGTTGCCCGCGACCGGCTGATACTCGATCGACAGTCCGGCCGCCTTGGCAGCAGCCGCGACCGCTTCGTAGGTAGGCTGATCCGGACCGCCTTCGAAATCGGGGCGATTGACGATCACGCTGCGGTAGCCTTCGAAGGCCACTTCCTCCATGTGCTCGGGGCCTAGCTGCGGCGCAACGGCAAAATTTTGCGTCACCGGGCGAATGAAATCGGACATGTTGGGCTCCTGGGATATATAGAGTCTGGATGCCTGACAGTATAGTGGCGCGGAACCCCCTTGCACCAACCCGGTCAGAAGGCTGATGACCTCCCCTTCCTCTCCTCCCCGCAAACGCCGGCGCGCACCCGTCAAACGCCTGGCTGCCGTGGCCGTGCTCGCTGTGTCCAGCGTGGTGGGCTGCTCGCACCTGGACGCCTGGCAGCGCCAGGCGATCTTTTCGCCGGAGACTGAGTCGCAGCGCTGGTGGCGCGAGCCGCCCGCAGGCACTGAAACCTTCGACATGCCTATAGGCGAGGGCGAACACGTGCATGCCTGGTACTGGCAGAGCCCCAATCGGGATGCGCCGGCGGTACTGTACCTGCATGGGGCGCGCTGGAACCTCAATGGCAGCGCCTTCCGGATGGAGAGCTGGACGGACATGGGTTACTCGGTGCTGGCCATCGATTACCGCGGTTTCGGAGAGTCATCCAAGCTGTTGCCCTCGCAACGTACGGCAGTCGAAGATGCCGAGGCCGCGCTGCGCGAACTGGCGCGCAGGCAGCCCGATCCCACACGGCGCTTCATCTATGGTCACAGCCTGGGCGGCGCCATCGCGATCGAACTTGCCACCCGCAAGGATCTGCCGGACTTTGCCGGCATGATCGTGGAGTCCAGTTTCACCAGCGTCGTAGGGATGCTGTCCACGCTGCGTTATGGCTGGATTCCGGGATTGAGCCTGTTCGTCACCCAGCCCTTCAATTCCCTGGAAAAGCTGGCCAGTCTGCACACGCCGATGCTCTTCATACATGGCACCGCCGACCGCGTGGTACCTCACACCATGAGCGATGAGCTTTACGCCGCAGCACTGAATGTCGCGCCCAATCTGAAGCGGCTGGTCAAGATCGAAGGCGCCTCGCATTCGGGCGCCGTGCGCAGTGGCGACGTCTACGAGCGTGCCGTGGCCGAATTCATGCGCGACGCGGCAGACGCATTCGGGCAACCGGTACGCCAGGACCTGCCTGTCCAGGGCCTGCGCACCAGGAAGTCAGAAGCCGATGACAGGGCGCGTTCGAAAGCGGCAGGCTGAGGGAGCGAAGAAAGAGGCAGGCTGAGGAGCAGAAGGTTGCGGCGATAAGCCTGCAACCGGGCTCAGACCCGATTGGCCGCCGCCGGCTCTACAGGATGCGTGAGGCCCGAGGCGGGTTGCCGTGACGCGCGACGCGCCATGATCCGGGCACGAATGCTGTCATAGGCCAGGTTGTAGAAGAAGGTGTAGGGCAAATAGAACAGCACCAGGCCGATGTCCACCACCAGGGCATGCCACAGCGTGACATTCAACCACCAGGCCACGAACGGCACGGCCATGAAGATCAGGCCGATCTCGAAACCGCTGGCGTGTGCGATGCGCACCATCATGGTCCGGTCAAAACCGTAGCGTCGCTGGATACGATCGAAACCCAGGTTGTAGACGACGTTCCAGGCCAGGGCCATGGCGGCGATCACGGCGGTCAGCACCCCCATGTCCAGAATCGACTTGCCCGTCAGCCAAGCGGCCAGAGGCGCGGAAATACCGATCGCCAGCACCTCGAAGGTAAAGGCGTGGAAAATACGCTCCATCCAGCTTCGTTCGTAGGCACCGCGCGATGTTGCAGACATAAAAAACTCGATAAGAAAAGTAAGGCCGCCGGATCGCGAGAATAGCTCGTTTGACCGAGGTGGCCGGGTCAAGCCCATAAAAGACGCAGGCTTTCTGAATAGGAAAACCGATTATCAACCGATAAATCGGATCGAAAAAGGTGGATTCCATCGGATTTACCGATAGAATGAACCATCAGGCGACTGCCTCCCCACCCCGAGCGCACCGTTGCGCTCCCTCAGTGTTCCAGGAACCGTCATGCGCCACTCCATCGATGCCCTGGCCGCCTTTGCTCAAGTGGCCGATTCCGGATCGTTTTCGGCCGCGGCCAGGCAGATGAAAAAAGGCCAGTCCAGCGTGAGCGAAGCCATTGCCAATCTGGAGATCGACCTGAATGTCCAACTGTTCGACCGCTCGCTGCGCCTGCCACGCATCACACCGGCAGGCACGGCGCTCCTGGCGCATGCGCGCCAGGTCCTCGCCGCCCATGCCCGACTGGACCGGCTGGCGCGGGAATTCTCGGCAGGCCTGGAACCCCGCCTCATCCTGGCGCTGTCCGATGTCTACGAATGGGAAGGGTTCGAGACCGTGCTGCACACCATGAACGGGCGCTTCCCGGACATCGAGTTCGAGTGCATGGTGGCCGAATCGCACGACATCGTGAGCCAGGTGCGCAACGGGCGGGCACACATCGGACTGTTGGCGGCACAGGCCCACTATCCCGCCGACCTGGCGTGCCAGCGCGTGCCCGAGTCTTCGCAGATGGGGCTGTACGTCGCCCACTCGCACCCACTAGCCACCCTGCCGTCGGTCTCGCAGGCCGATCTGGCGGCGGTGCGCGAACTCAGGCTGGACACCTTCACCCTGCATGATATGCACGAGCGGCCCGGCGGCGCGCTCGGCCACGATGCCTTGCAGGATGCTGCCCTGGCGGTATCCGGCCAGAGTTCGCGCTGGTCTGCTCCGAACTATCTGATGTTGCTGGAGATGGCCGTGCTGGGCTTCGGCTGGGCCGCGCTGCCCAGCTGGATGGTTCACCGCTATGCCGCCGGCAAACTGCACGCGCTGCCCGTGCCCGGCTGGCCCACCTCGTTGCGCATCGACGCGATCTGGCACGGCGAACGGGCCCTGGGCGCGGCGGGGGCGTGGCTGCTGGCACGCGTGCTGGGCAGCACCGAGCTCAAGGACAGCACGCTCGAAAGTCAGGGGCTGGCGCGCAACAACGGATAGGGGTTGAACGCGCCCGAGCGACCATACACACCATAGTGAAGATGCGGCGGCGTGCCACGGGCGTTGCCCGTGTTGCCCACGGTGCCCAGCACCGTGCCCGGCTGCACCCGGTCGCCCGTGGAAATATCGGCATAGCTGTCCAGATGCGCGTAATAGTGACGCTGCCCGGCGGGTCCGAGCACCCAGACGACCTGCCCGCCCAGGTTGTTGGTGCCGACGCGGGTGACCACACCCTCGGTCGCGGAAAGCACCGGCGTGCCGCGTGGCGCAAAGATGTCTAGCCCTTCGTGACGGCGCCCGCCGCTGCGTGCGGCCCCCCAGGTGTCGGCCACGCGGGCTGCACTGACGCCCTGCACCGGCATGGCCAGCGACGTGGGCGCGTCCATCATCGACAGCCGGGCCGCGTAGAACGGCATCTTCACCGCATCGGGAATATACGGCCAGCCCCACCAGCCCGCCCCTGCGATCACGCTCCAGAAGACCAGGCGGCGCAACAGGCGCAGCCAGGGGTTGGGTCGACGCAAAGGGGTGGGTGAAGCCATGTTTTCGCTGGAAGCCATCTAGATGGGAGCCTTTGTGGGCCGCAGGGTTCCCCTGGCTCGTAACATAACGTTCCATATGCCGGAATTCTCGGACCGCCACGTGATCTATCATGGCGGCTGAGTCGGCGGAAGCGGCAATGCCGTGTCGGGCGCCCCCGCCACTCTCAAACAGGGAGGCAGGACCAGTGGTGCAAACACGCCAAGAACAGACAATGAGATCGACCTTTCCATTCTTCTACCGACGCGTCCTCTGGAAAGCTTTTCTTCCCATCCTGTTTTTGCTGACGGCGCTGTTCTCACTGCCATCGGTTCACGCACAAGGCGCCACGGCAGCGTCGCAAGCCGCCGACCCGGCCTTAGCGTCCCCCCCCCAATCGGCTGCCGCGCCCTCTTACGGCGCATTGGCCGACCTGCTGGAAAATGATTCGTCGCGTCATGCGCTGATCGAACAGCTACGTGCCCTGGCGGCCTCGCCTGAGAATGCGCGTGCAGCCGCGGACAGCCCGGCGAACGCGGCCAACCCGCCGGCTTCGGACACCACGGGTTCAGTGCCTGGCCAGATGGATCCCGCCAATCAGACCTTGTCCCACCGCATTGCCGAAGGCACGCAGAACGTGGTGCAAAGCATTGCCGCCGATTTCGCCCACGCCATCGATGCCTTCAGATCGCTGGGCAGAGGCGAAGGCATCAGAGGCGTCAGCATGGCGCAGTGGGTTGCCGCACTGACCAGCATGGCCATCGTGGTGGCCGCCACCTTGCTCGCCTACGCCCTGTTGCGCGCCATTGCCAGCCGCGGCTACGCCCGGATCGACGCATGGGTCGCCCGTCACCCGGACTACAGGCCCCAGGCCGCTGACCAAGCGGTGCCGCCACTGGCCAGGACGGGACAGCGTGCCAGTGGCATGCGCACCAATCTGTCGCGTGTCTACCGCTATAT
>JAEYZR010000210.1 GCA_023427945.1 Pseudomonadota bacterium
CACGGGTGTTCCCAGTTCAGCCTGCTTCAGCGCAAAGGCGATTTGCTCTTCGGTGTACTTCGATCTCTTCACGGCATGGCTCCTGTTCCATATGGTGAAATCATGCCGGATTTCTCTAATTTAGATCAGTACTAAAAACTGGGGTAGGGTCAAGCACGCCACAATTACGCCGCTACGCGGTCAGCCGCAGGCTAATCTGGCCGGGCGAGGGGGGCGGTTATTTGAAGCTCAAGCCCTGGAATTTTTCGACCATGAAATCCACAAATGCACGAACCTTCGCGGGCATGTGGCGCCGGCTTTGGAACGCCAGATTGATGGTCATGCGCGGCAGTTCCCAGTCAGGCAGTATTTCGATCAGTTGGCCGCTGTTCAAGTCGTCGGTCAGCGTGATGGTGCTTTGAATGATGATGCCGCAATGGCCTAGAGCGGCGATACGCAGCACCTGCCCGTCATTGCTGTCGAACACACTGTCGATGTGGACCTGGATGCTCTGGTTGTCTTTTTTGAATACCGGTTCATAGGCATCCCGGTAGAGCGAATAGGTCATCACCTTGTGGTGCGCCAGATCCGACGGATGGGAGGGCACGCCGTGCGTCGCCAGATAATGCGGAGAGGCGGCCACGATTCGACGGGTTTCACCGATCTTGCGTACCGCGATACTGGAATCGGGTTCGCTATCGCGCGTTCTGACGGCGACATCAATACCTTCATCGATGAAGTCATGGTATCGATTGGCAGTGATCAGGCGCAATCGCAGATTGGGATATCGGCGCGCCAGTTCCGGAATATCGGGGGCGATGTATCGGGCGGCGAATGACAGGGAACTGGTCACGGTCAGCGTGCCGGTGGGCTCGGCGGCGCGGGATTTCACCAGGGCCTCGGCCTCGTAGAAATCGTTCAACAGTGCCTTGCAGCTCGTGAGATAAGTCTGCCCGGCTTCAGTCAACCACAGGCGGCGCGTGGTGCGCTCGATCAATCGAACACCCAGACGCTCTTCGAGCCCCTGGAGATTGCGGCTGGCCGCCGAGGTCGACAGGCGCAACTCCTGGGCCGCTTGCGTGATGCTGCCAAGTTCGGCTACCCGGATGAACAATTCGATTTGAAAGACTTGAGTCATCGATTGTTGCGCCAGATGGGAAATTCTTTTGTCGCCATTGTTGTTGACGCCCTTGTTGTGGCCCCAGCATGATCGTCGTTGACAGCCAGGCTGCGGGTATCCCCTGTAGTGGCTGATTATAAAAGACGAAAAATCAAAGACGAAAAATCTTGGGAGACAAAAAAATGGAGCCAAAAGTACGCACCACACTTAAGAGATTAGGCGTGGTCCTGTTCGGTTTGCCGTTGTTGGGAATGTCGTTCGCTGCCAAAGCTGATTTTCCGGATCGGGCGATTCGTATCGTCTTGCCCTTTGCCGTAGGCGGTGGTGTTGATGCATTGGTGCGACCCCTGGCCAAGGAAATGTCCGACATATTGGGGCAGTCGGTGATCATCGATGCCCGCCCGAGCGCAAACGGCCAGGTCGGCATGAACGATGTGGCGCGGGCAACGCCGGACGGCTACACGATCGTCGTGTCGTCGGCTGCCTACGCCATCACGCCGGCGTTTTATCCTGGCCTTCCCTACAACACCGTGGCCGATTTCAAACCGATCACCATCGTTGCTTCCAACCCCTTGATGCTTGTTGCGTCCAAGAGTTTTCCGGCCAATAACCTGGAAGAAATGATCGCCTTGGCAAAAGGGAGTCGGGGCGTGAACTTTGCCGGACCTGGCGTCAGTGGCGTGCATTATCTGGCGGCGCAACTGCTGGCCGGAAGCGCTGGCGTGAAATGGCACAACATTCCGTACAAAGGCGCGGGCGCCGCGTTTCCGGACCTGATCGGTGGGCAGGTCGATGTCATGTTCGACAACCCCGGCTCCTCTTTGCCTCAGGTGCAGAGCGATCGGCTGAAATTGATCGCAACGACGGGCTTGTCACGCAGTCCCGTGACACCGGACACGCCGACCATATCGGAGACGGTCAAAGGTTTTGACGCGGCGAACTGGTTCATTCTTTCCGCACCCGCAAAAACACCCGATCCGGTCGTGCAGACGTTGCAGACTGCAGTCGCCAAGGCGATCCAGGCGCCTGCGATGCGGCAAGTGATGGAGCGCAATGGCATTGCGCCTATTGCCAACTCGCCTCAGGAGGCTGCGCGTTTCGTGAAAGACGAAGTGCAGAAGTGGCAGACCGTCGTCACAGAGAATGGTCTGAAAGCAGATTAATCACGGAATAAAAAATGATTATCGGATTCGTCGGTATTGGAACAATGGGTGCCCGGATGACTGCCCGGCTTTTGCGGCAGGGGTACGAGGTCGCCGTCTATGACATCGATGCCCAGGCGTGCGCACGTCTGGGCACGCTGGGTGCCCGCGTGTGCACGTCTGGCCAGGAGGTGGGCGAGGTTGCCGATGCTGTGTGCATCAGCCTGCCTACGCCGCTGATCGCCCAGCAGAGCGTGCTGGGCGAGGGGGGCATTGGATTCGGGGCGCGAGCGAAGTACGTCATCGATTTCTCGACCGTAGGGCCGCAAGCCGCAGCCGGGATGGCTGCCGGTTTGAGCGCCCGCGACAAGATTTACGTGGATGCGCCGGTCAGCGGGGGTGTTGCTGGCGCCGAGAACGGCACGCTTGCGGTCATGGTGGCGTGCGAGGCCAGCGACCTGGAGGTGTTGCGCCCGATTCTGGGGTTGATGGGCAAGGTGTTTCATGTGGGGCCGAAGGCGGGCCAGGCGCAGGCGGTCAAGCTGGCGAACAACCTGCTGTCGATGACGGCTCTGGCCATTTCTTCCGAGGCGATGGTGATGGGGGCTGCACTGGGCATCGATCCGCAGATCATGCTCGATGCCATCAACGCCGGGTCGGGTCGAAACAGTGCCACGCAGGACAAATTCCCTCGCGCGATTTTGCCGCGTACGTTCGATTTCGGGTTCACCACGGGTCTTGCCTACAAAGACGTCAAGCTGTGCGTGCAGGAGGCCGAGAAACTGGGCGTGCCCATGTTCGTGGGGGCCGCGGTGCAGGAGCTGTATCACGTGAGCCAGGCTACGCAAGGAGCGGGCTCGGATTTCACGGCGATCTGCAAAGTCGTGGAAGGCTGGTCTGGAAGTCAGGTCGAGTCCAGGGCCTGACAGCCTTGTTTGACCCCAGACGGGGCTGCGCAGATCAGGGCGTTTGTCCTTTGTGAGGAACCAGAGCGCGCCAAGCCGGGCTGTGACCGACGGGTGTGCTTTCTTTCATCTTTCAGGAGTGATTTCCAGTATGGCTTTCAATAAAGACCTTTACGATCGTGGCATGAAAATACGTCGCGAGGTGGTGGGTGACGCTTATGTCGACGCCACCCTGAAAAATACGGACGAGTTCAGCGCAGCGATGCAGGAACTGGTGACGCAATATTGTTGGGGCGACGTCTGGGACAGGGAGGGGTTGGACAGGCGCACGCGCAGCCTCATCAACCTGTCGATGATTGCTGCACTCAATCGCAATGACGAGTTGCAGGCTCATGTTCGTGGTGCGATCAACAATGGCGTGACGAAAGACGAGATCAAGGAAGTCTTTCTGCAAGTGGCCATCTACTGCGGCATGCCGGCAGGGCTGGGCAGTTTCAAGGCGGCGCGCGCAGTGTTCAAAGAACAGGGCGCATAGGGCACGCCGGGTTCGGTGAGGGAACCCGGCGAGGGACGTACGGGCGGGCGCCTGAGGCAATTGCACGCTCCTTCACGCTGGTGCGCGCCGTGCCTGGACGGCCCCATGCTTAATGGAGAATCTTCCCGAGAAATTCCTGAGCGCGTACTGATTGCGGCTGATTAAAAAAGGCTTTTGTCTCACAGTCCTCGACGATCAGCCCTCCATCCATAAAAATGACCCGATCGGCAACCTTCCTGGCGAAGCCCATCTCGTGGGTCACAACCATCATCGTCATGCCTTCGCGTGCCAGCCCGACCATCACGTCCAGCACCTCATTGATCATCTCTGGATCGAGCGCTGATGTGGGTTCGTCAAACAGCATCGCGATGGGATCCATGGCGAGTGCCCTTGCGATCGCAACGCGTTGCTGCTGCCCGCCAGACAGTTGAGCAGGAAACTTCGCTGCGTGGCTGGCCAGGCCAACACGATCGAGATAGACATGCGCCTTTTTCGTGGAGGACGAACGATCGCGTCCTAGCACTTTCATTTGTCCTAGCAGCATGTTGTCCAGAACGCTGAGATGCGGAAACAACTCGAAGCCCTGAAAAACCATTCCTATGCGAGCTCGCAGCTTGGGCAGGTTCATGTCCTTTGCGGCAACGGAAATGCCTTCGATCAGTATGCTGCCGCGGTCGATGGGCTCCAGCCCGTTGACGGTTTTGATCAACGTCGACTTGCCCGAACCCGAGGGCCCGCAGACCACGACCACTTCGCCTTTGCGAATCGTCGCGCTGCATTGGGTCAAAACCTGGAAGTTCCCGTACCACTTGGAAATATCATTGATCTCGATCATGAGTTATCCGTTCTGAAATCGACGCATGCGTCTGACAAAGGTTGAGAGTGTGAAGCAGATGCAGAAGTAGACGACTGCGACGAACAGGTACATCTCAAGGAGTCGTCCATCCCGTTGAGCAATGGCGGCGGCAGCACCCACAAAGTCGGTGATCGACACGACATAGACGAGCGATACCTCCTGGAAAAGAATGATGGACTGCGTGAGCAGCAAAGGCAGCATGTTCTTGATGGCCTGAGGCAAGATGACGTATGTCATCGCCTTTCTGTAATTCATCCCCAGCGCCTGGGCCGCATGTACCTGACCGCGAGGAACCCCCTGGATGCCTGCGCGTATGATTTCGCAGAAATAGCTGGCCTCGAACATGATGAAGGTGATGAGCGCGGAATTGAACGCACCAACCTCGATGGGTGTGTCCGAGCCGATGAGCCAACCGCCGATGTAAGGCACAAGGAAGAAGAACCAGAAAATCACGAGTACCAGGGGAATGGATCTGATGATGTTGACGTAGGCACCGGCGATCAGGCGAAGCGGGGCGGAGCGCGACACCCTCATGAGCGCCAGCAGCGTTCCGAGGATCAAGCCGCCGGTGACGGCCATGAGGGTGAGCTTGATGGTGAAGACCAGGCCCACTCCCAGCAGGAACGGCAAGGCATCCCATATGACGCGGAAGTCGAATGAATCAAGCATGACCATTCACCTTGCGGTCGCGGGAAAAAAAGGCGGGCAAGGAACGGCCGGGCACGAGTGCCCAGTCGACCAGCCGCATGATGCCTACCGCTGACAGATTTACACCCATGTAGATCAAGGTCGCTGCGGTGAAAGCCTCGAATACCTGAAAGGAAAACTCCTGCATCGATCGAGCACTTGCGGTGAGTTCGACCAAGCCAATGGTCAACCCAACGGAGGTGTTCTTGATGTTGTTCAAGAATTCGTTGGTGAGTGGCGCCAGCATGCGTCGGCCGGCAACTGGCAAGAGAACATATCGGTAGACCTGCCAGCCCCTCAGCCCGAGCGCCTTGGCCGCAGAGCGTTGACCTTTGGCAAGCGAATCAATCCCTGCAGAAACCTGAACGGCGACTCTTGCCGAGGTGAAAAAACCCAGGCAGACAACCGCTGCTACAAAGGGGCCATTCGACAGTGTTTTGAGCCAGTATCCCACGGCACTTGGTAGTAACTCCGGGACGACGAAATACCACACGAACATCTGAACGATAAGTGGGATATTGCGAAAAAGCTCGATGTAGGAAAATGCGAGTCGTCTGGCTGCCTTTGATTCAGTTGTTTTCAGAATACCGACGGTCACGCCCAGGATCATCGCTATCGTCCATGCCAACAGCGCAGTGGTGAGCGTCCATCCCAGTCCAGACAGAAGACTGTCCATGAACGTTCCGGTTCCATCAGGTGCGGGGTCTCCAAAAATCTTCCAATTCCAGTGATAGTTCATGGGTTTTCTCGTTATTGCGTCAGACGATCTTTGCCGCTGCCGGAATGATGTTATTTAGGCTGTGCTGCCGACAGGCCGTTGTGCAGTTGGGTGGTTTGTGCCGGACTTAGCTTCACCAGCGGATGCTTCATGGCCGCCCAGCTTTCATCCTTGAGTCTCCAGGCCAGGGCGGCTTTGATTGCGGGCACCAGTGGCACGCTGGTCAATGTTTTACGAACGTCGACCATGGCGGTGTAAATGGGCGCAGCGGTGCCAGAGCCCGACTGGTAGGTTGAGCAGGCCAGATGAGGAAACACATTCACCGATGCCGATATGCACCCGGCAAATCTGTTCGCACTGGCGTCCCGCAGCGTGGCTTCATCGCTTGGAAAGACAGCGAGCTGACTGAACTCCTTGGCTACAGCCTGCGCATAGTGCAGGTCTCCCGAGCTGTCTTTGATGCCAGCAAGCAACCCTCCGAGATTGCGTGTCAGGCGATCGATGCCATCAAGCGAATACCGCAACCCCGTGAGTTGGGGGATGTTGTAGAGGTAGAGCCTGGACGTCTTGGGCGCAGCCAGCGTAGCGAGTTGTTCGACGTACTGGGCCAATGCCGTGTCGCTGACGTCGGTGTAATAAAACGGAGGCAACAAAAGTGCCCCGGCGAATTGCATGGCGTCAGCCGCCTTGGTCAGTTCGACCGCGTCATCCAGCGCTGCTGCGCCGGTGCCCACCATCATGCGCGGCGCCAGCCCGGACGCGGCTATAGCCTCCATTATTTGAATGCGCGTCGCGCGGTCGAAGGATGTGGCCTCGCCGGTCGTGCCCAACAGGTTTACGCCATGACAGCCTGAGTCGAACAGCTCGCCTACGAATTTGACCAGCTTGGCGGTATCGGGCTTGCCGTTCGCCGATAGCGGCGTCGGGACGGCCGGGATCACGCCACGAAGTGTCTGGTTCATGCGCCCACCTTCTGCATGTGCGAGATCTCGGGAATGTAGGCAGTCACGCTGATCTCGATCAGAACGCCGTTCAAGGCGCAACCGACCGTTGTGCGCGCAGGCCGGAAGTCAGGAAAGTGCCTGGCGTAAACTTTGTCGAATCGTGCCGCGTCGGCAAGGTCTTTCAGGAAAACGCCAACCGTGACCACATTTTCCAGCGAGCCGCCTGCGGCTTCGAGTATCACTTTTACGTTGGCTAACGTCGCATCGGTTTGTTCTTCGATAGTCTCGCCGATGATCAGTCGATCAGCGTTTCGCGGAGTCTGGCCCGATACAAAGACGAAGTCGCCGGCTCTCGTGGCTTGTGAATAATGGCCTCCTCGTCCTGAATCCCGCGATGTTTCGATCATCTTGAGCATGTTCTTTCCTGTAAAATACGGTTTTGATCTTTTTGTATCGCTACAAAAGATATTGTTCCAATATTGACGGGTGCATTTGTACCTGTCAAGCCTTTTGTCAAAGGTTCGAGATAGGAAAAGGCACTTGATGCAAGAGTCGAACGGCTGGGTTCCCGATTTGTCCGCCACGAGCGGGCCTATGTACAAACAGATTGCTGAAGCGCTTGCGCGGGATATCCGCAGCGGCAAACTCAAGCCAGGCGATCAGCTGCCTCCTAATCGGGAGCTCTCTGCGTTGCTCGGTGTGACGGTAGGGACGGTGTCGCGTGCATTTGGAGAGGCGGTGCGAGCGAAGCTGGTCGAAACGGGAGCCCGGCGAGGCACCCGGGTGAGCGATCC
>JAEYZR010000333.1 GCA_023427945.1 Pseudomonadota bacterium
ACGGCCCTGATCGAAAGCGGCGACGGCCCCGGCCCCTTCGGCGCACGAGGTGGCGGCGAAGGCGCGATCCTGCCCGTGGCGCCCGCGGTCGCCAACGCCCTGTTCCAGGGATGGGGCATCCGGATCAAGGCGTTGCCGCTCACGCCAGAGCGCGTCTGGCGTGCGCTGAGAGACGCCAGACAAACCGAAAAAAATACTGAGAAATAGGGACGACATGGACTTCAGAATTGATGCACTACTGCCCGCGACAGCCGCGCAACTGTGGGAGATCTTCTTCGACGTGAAGCGTGTGGCCGGACTCATCCCTGGCTGTGAGAATGTCGAGGAAGTCGAGAAACTCAAGGTCTTTTCCGCAGTCATGCGGCAGAAGATCGGACCGTTCAAGCTGGACGTGCCCACCCGCATCGACATCGAGTCATACGAGCTCGAGCGTCAGGTGTGCCTTGCGGCCGTGGGCAGCGACAAGGCCACGGGCACGACCATCGACGTGGGCATGACCGTCAACCTCGAAGAACAGCGCACGGGCGACCAGGTGCTGTGCAAACTCGATGTCAGCGCCAGCATGCAGGTCGCCGGACGCCTGGCTTCGCTGGGCTATCCCATCGTTCGCAAGCGTTCGGAGCAGTTGTTTGCCGAATTCGAGGCGCGCCTGCGCAAAGAACTTGCGGGCTTCGATGGTTCGCACGAGCCCGCGCCCGCGCTGGTGCAGGCCCCTGCGCCGAGTTCAGTGTCGGGCGCTCCAGTCGCGCCCCGATCCGTTTGCGCAACCACGGTACCGACCACCCCAGCCGCCCACCCGGGCCACGTCCCCGCTGCAGTGTCGGCGGCAAGCCGGCCACCGCAGCATGCGGCCCCGGCGGCACCGTCATCACGCGGCAAAGTCACCGAGCTGGTGTTCCAGTGGCCAAGGCTGGGCATCAACGTGGCAGTGGCGGTGGGCGTGGCGCACGGCGCGGTCGCCTTGGGCCAATCGCCCTGGTGGTGGCTGGCCGCCCCCCTGCTGGGCGTGGCGGCCAGCCTGGGCAAGCGAGCAGACTGATGCGTGCGAAAAAATTCTTTCTGCACCGGCCGAGCGAGCTGGCACAAGCCCTTGCGCTCAAAGCCGAGCATGGCGACGCCGCAGCCTATCACGCAGGCGGCACCGAACTGCTGATCGCTTTGAAGGCTCACGTCCTGCGCTACGAACACGTGATCGATATCAAGCAGATCCCGGGGCTCAAGGGAATCGAGGTGCTGCCCGATGGAACGATCTCCATAGGCGCACTCACGACTCACGACAGCATCGCCCGCGATCCCGTCATACGCGAGTGCCTGCCCGGCTATGCCGAGCTCAGCGAACATGTCGCCAACATACGTGTGCGGATGGCAGGAACGCTGGGCGGCGTGCTGTGCTTTGCCGAACCGCATGCCGATGCGCCCACCCTGCTGTGCGCCCTGGACGCCTGGGTGGTGCTGGCCGGGCCCGACGGCGAGCGTGAGCTGCCTTCGCGCGAGTTCCATCTGGGCGAGTTCGTCACGGCGCGCGCCGACGACGAACTGCTGACCGCCATCCGGATCGCGCCGCAGTCGGCCGGCACCCGATCAGCCTATCGCGCCTTCGGCCATACGGAGCGGCCTGCCGTAGGCGTGGGCGCCGTGTGGTCCACCGACAACCCGCAGCGCCTGAGCCTTTGGGCCGGCGCCATATCGGATCGGCCCTGCCGCCTCGCGCGGGCCGAGCAGGCCGCGGCCGAACTGGCCAACGATCTTGGCGCAGACGCCATATGGGATCGTCTCATGCCTGCCGTCGTGGCCGATGCCCTCGAGATCGATGCCCACGACGATCTTCATGGCGGCGCAGACTACAAGCGTCATCTCGTCGCCGTCCTTGCCGAACGAGCCATTAGAGCGTGCCTGCCATGAGCCACATCGATCACGAATTTCCCATGATGCGCGTCGACCTGAAGGTCAATGGGCAGGACACCTCGCTGGACATCGAACCCTGTGAGATGCTGATCGACGTGCTGCGCGACCGGCTGCATCTCACCGGCACCAAACGTTCCTGCGACGTACAGGTGTGCGGCGCCTGCACGGTGCTGGTGGACGGCAACCCGACCTCCAGCTGCACGACGCTGTGCGCCGATGCGCATGAGCGCGACGTGACAACCATCGAGGGCCTGGCCCAGGGCAAACGCCTCGATCCTGTCCAGCGCGCCTTCATCGCACACGGCGCCTTGCAGTGCGGCTTCTGCACCCCCGGCATGATCCTGGCCGTCAAGGCAATGCTCGCACGTCACGACCAGCCGTCAGAAGAAACGGTGCGCCACTATCTGCGCGGAAACATCTGCCGCTGCACGGGCTACGTCAAGATTCTCGAGGCCATCATGGACCTCATTCATAACCCATCGGATTACCAATAGGAGACTCCCATGTCTGACTCCACCAATGCGCGCTATCGGGCACGCGTGATCATCGCGGGTGCCGGGATGGGAGGGTTGACCCTCGCCCTGGCACTTCTCAAAAAAGGGATCGACGTCGATATCTATGAACAGTCGCCGGAGCTGCGCGAGGTCGGCGCGGGCCTGTGGATTTCGGCCAACGGCGCCAGAGTCATGGCGGCACTCGGCCTGAAAGAGACGCTGGAAAAAATCAATCTGCCACCGCAGGACCGCCTCATCCGTTACTGGAAAACGGGTGAAGGCAAGTCCGTCTACAACCGGGGCGGCGACGCGTCGAAGGCAGACCACACACTGATCCAGGTACTCAGGTCCGAACTGCAACGCGTGTTGTACGAGGCCGTCGTGGCGCTCAAACCCGACGCCGTCCACTTCGGCGTTCGTTCGACAGGCGCGCAGACGGTCGACGGGCGTGCCCGACTCATGCTGGCCGATGGCAGCCATATTGAAGGCGATGTGGTCGTAGGATGCGACGGCGCACACTCCCGTGTGCGGCAATCCATGTTCGGCCCTGCACCCGCCCGCTACACCGGCGCACTGGCCTGGCGCGGGCTCACGCCCATGAGCCGGCTCAAGCCCCAGCACAGAGAGGCGCTGGCGTCGACGTGGGTGGGCCCGACGGCGCACGTGACCACCTACCCCGTACAGAAGAACGGCGAGATGTTCGTCAGTTTTTCCGCACAGGTCGACAGCGATGCATGGCATACCGAGTCATGGTCCGAAAAAGGCGACCTGGCCGATGCACTCAAGGACTTCGAAGGCTGGCATCAGGACATCATCGACCTGTTCGTCGGGTCGGAGAACCTCTTTCGCTGGGGGCTGTTCGTGCGCGATCCGCTGCAAGCCTGGTCGAAGGAACACGTCACGCTGGTGGGCGATGCCTGCCACTCCATGACACCGTATCTGGGCATGGGTGTGAACATGACGATGGAAGACGCCTTCGTGCTCGCGCGATGCCTGGACGACGGCCTGGCCAACGTTCCCGAAGCCCTTCAACGTTACGACCGTGCACGTATCGAACGTGCCAATCGCACCAAACAGGAGTCCCTGAACATGTTCGGCATTTTCCACAGCCCGGATCTTGCAAACCCCGATACCGCCTGGCCCTACATCAACGAGTACTGGTCCACCGAAGCGGTTGGCAAACGCTACAACTGGCTGCTCCAGTACGACGCAACAGCGGTGGAGATCTGACATGACCGAAGTTGTCGACCGAGTCGCCCGCCCCTGGGATGGCATCATTCCTGAACAGGAACTCGAAATCTACCGTCGCGCCGGCTGGGGCGCCCCCTCCGGTATCGGCCGTCGTCCGGCGCTGCTGGTCATCGACGTGCAATACCGGTCGATGGGCTACACGGCCGAGCCCATCGAGCAGGCCATCAAGACCATGCCCACCAGTTGCAGCGAGTATGGCTGGCGCGCGGTCCCGCACATCGCCCGGCTGCTTGCCGCATTCCGCGAAATCGGCGCACCCGTGCTCTATCCTTATGTCGCGCCGAAGCAGTCGCATGACCGCGGCCAGTTTGCGGTCAAGGTTCCGGGCGTCATGCAGGTCGCTGCGCCCGACTATGAGTTCGTGAAGGAGGTCGAGCCGCAAGAGGGCGACATCCAGATCCCCAAGCATCAGGCGAGTGCATTTCACGGAACGGCGTTGGCCAGCTATCTGATTGGCCTGGGTGTGGACACCGTGGTGGTCACAGGCTGCACCACCAGCGGATGCGTGCGCGCCACTGTCGTGGACGCCTGCGCGCTGAACTACAAGGTGGTTGTTCCCCAGGACGCCGTGTATGACCGGTCCCAGGTCTCGCACGCGGTGAACCTGTTCGACATGGCCAGCAAATATGCCGACGTCATGCCGACCGGCGATCTGCTGAACCTGCTGGTCAGCCGTTAGACGCCATTTCTGTCAGCGGGCCACACGTCATCACGGTGGCCTGCAGCAGGCGCATCGCGTGGTGCCCCTCAGAGCGTGCGACGGCGCGTCACTTCACTGCGTACGCAATGGGCCAGCAGTCCAATGCCCGCGGCGATCGCACCCAGCACCAGGGTATTTCGCGAACGGGTCGTCACCACCAGCGTGTGCTGGCGCACGTCACGGTCATCTTTTGGACCGTCGATGCGCGCAGGGCCATCGCAAGGCTCGAACAGGTTGCCATCGTGGCGTGCCAGGGGCTCGTCTGCCAACTGCCCGTCCCACGCTGACGCCGCCTTGCGATCCGCCGCAGCAGGCCAGAGCGTCTGCAAGAGCGCCATCATCAAGGTGGAGCCGCCCACCCACACCTCGCGAGTCGGGCGTCGGGCCGCATTGAAAATCGCTTTGCCGCAGCGGCGCGGGTTGTGGAACGTGGCAGGGGCGGTCTGCCGATAGCCCATCTTGTTGCGCGACCAGTCCAGGAACTGGGTAGTATTCACGGCAGGAAGATAGACAGTGGTCAGCGAAATCCGCTTGCCTTCATAGGCCAGCTCACTTCTCAGCCCGTCGGTAAAACCTATGCAGGCGGCCTTCGCGCCAGCGTAGGCCACCTGCAACGGAATAGGCCGGAATCCCAACCCGGAATTGATCTGGATGATCGCGCCAAAATTCTGTTTTTTCATCACACGCAAGGCGGCCAGCGTGCCGAAAACCTGGCCAAGGTAGGTCACCTCGGTGACGCGCCGGTACTCGTCGGCGTCCAGGCGATCCACGGGGGCAAGCACCGTGGCCATTGCATTGTTGATCCACACATCGATCGCGCCGAAACGGCGCGCCACAGTATGCGCGGCTTCGATGAGCGCATCACTATCGGTCACGTCGACCGGCAGACCCAGCACATCCGTGCCGTGCGCACGGAGTTGAACGACGGCCTCATCCACGCGTTCGCCATGCCGTCCCATGACGGCGACGTTGTAGCCATTCCTGGCGAAGATCTCCGCCGTCGCCAGGCCAATGCCTGCTGTTCCACCCGTAATGACAACTGATCGCGCCACGGCCACACCCCCAAAATGTCTGAAAAGATTTCTCACCAGGGCAAAGCAACCTGGATGCCCAAGGCCCCCGTGCAGCGGGGGCCGCTGCACCAGGTGCCGTATGCTTGTTCCGCGCACGCCAGTATTGCAATTCTTACAACGCGGATCCCGAACATGGTCCAAGGGCTGATTGACGCACCCCGCTTCCAATCAGGATGGCCGAATTCGAATACAGTTCGCAGGCCGCCATTGCGCGCTCTGCCTTTCCAGTGCTTCCCGCAAGAAGCCCTTTCTTAACGGCCCTCGATAACAGTGATGACTCAAAGACTTCTGATTTCCGCCGCCACGGCATTGATACTTTCTGCATGCGCGAGCACGGAGATGCCCGCCACCAGCCAGCAGTACGACCCTTCCGATTCGGCCCGCATCCGTCTGTTCGGCCAGAATGGCAAGCCGTCGATCATGAAGGTCGAAACGGCACAGGGCAAGACCGTCGAAGTGAACGTGGGCGGCGGGGCTGCCGATGCTTTCGGCTCGTTGTTGGGCACGGTGAAAAGCAACAGCATCGGCATCATCGAAACCGAGAACACGCAAAACCTCCAGCAAGGCAGCGGAATACTGTCCAAGGTCTTCTATCGCGAATTTGTGATCCCTGCAGGTCGGGAAGTACACGTGCGCAATGCATACATCGGGCTGTCCAGTGTGACCCACAACCCTGGCAACGGCATGACCACCCTCTACAAGGAAGGCAGTTGTTCGAGCCAGACACTGAGCTTTGTCCCTGAGGCGGGTAAAGACTACGAAGTAGGTTCCTACAAGAACGGTAGCCAGTGCTCGGTCATGGTGTTCGAGATCAAGAACCAGCAAGGCAAGGCGATTCTCACGCCAGTGAAGATCAAGTAATACGCCAGAAGAAAAGATGGTGCCGGGCACTTCGGTCGGTCCGACGTTCTGGCGCAGAACCGTACCGACCGCAAGCCAGCGATGCAGCGGCACCGCCTCCATACCGCCCTTTGGGCGCATCAAGGATTTCATGTCCACACCCTCGATCACACTCGTTCCCGCAAAGCTCGAAGACATGGATGCGTTGGCCAACCTTCGCATAGAAGCCATGCGAGAGAGCCTGCAAAGAATCGGACGCTTCGATCCCGCTCGCGCTCGGGCACGCTTCACCAAGGCGTTCAATCCTGCACACACGCGACACATCGAATTGAATGGCAAGCGTGTCGGCTTTCTTGTCGTCACCCGAAGCGAGGACAGCTTGTCGCTCGATCACCTGTACCTGCAACCCGCCTCACAAGGCATGGGCATAGGTGCCTACGTTCTAGGGGTGATCTTCAAGGAGGCCGATGACGAGAAGCTCCAGGTCAAGGTCGGCGCCCTCAAGCAAAGCGACTCCAATCGCTTCTACATACGTCATGGTTTCCGGCTCATCGAAGAAAGCGAGTTCGACAACTATTACACCCGTCCGAAGGCGCATTGATGCGCAGGCGGGTGTGCATCAATGCATCCGCTCGCCCGTGTCGCTTTTGTTGCCGGTTTGCACGCTGTCAGGCACGGCCTTCGTGGGGATGATTGAAAGCCAGGAAATGGCGCACGACCGGGCGTTGCCCACCTTCATGGAAGCGCATCACCTCCTCCTGTATGTCGGCATCGGCCTTCGATACCCGCTGGTGCTGCCGCAGATGCTCCGCCCAGGATTCAACCTGGAACCATTCGAGCATCAGCGTGGGATTGGCGGAATCCTCTACGATGCCCCAGGCATAGGCACCGTCACGTCGCCGCTCGTAGGACAGATGGGCAATCGCCTTGAGAAAGGCGGCGCGATTCTCCAGTGCCACGCGGTATTCGATCTGAATCATGACCGGACCCCGATCGTTGTCTACCGGTGTGGCGGTGAGCGGTTCGAGCCAGTGGTTCGACGGCACCAGATCGGCGTCGCCCGTGGGCAGCTTGATCCGGTGCGCCACCAGGGCGACCAGCACCAGCCCGGTCGCGCCCGTCAGCAACGCGGCCGGCACCGAGGTCCATTTCGCGACCATTCCCCAGCTCAGGCTGCCCACGGTCATGGCGCCGTTGAAGACGGTCAGATACACCGCCAGCGAACGCCCGCGAACCCAGTTCGGCAGTATGGACTGGGCCACGCCGTTCATGGTCGTCAGCGCAGTGATCCAGGCCATGCCCAATACCACCAGGGCCGCCACTGCAGCCCATTGCGGTGGCGCCATCGACAGGAACGCCATGACCGTTGCGCTCACCAGCGCGGCGGCCAGCAGCAGGCCATCGGCGCTCAGGCTGGCACGCAGGCGCGGCATCACAACAGCCCCGCCGATGGCGCCTAAGCCGACTGCGCCCAGCAAGATGCCATAGAAGCCTGCGCCCCCGCCCAGCATCTGGCGCGCAACCAGGGGCAACAATGCCCATACCGAACTGGCCAGTGCAAAGAACAGGAACGCCCGCAGCAATACGATATGAAGCTCACGACTGGCACGCGCATAGCGCAAGCCTGCCCTGAACGCGCCGACAAAGCGCTCGGACAACACATCCTGCTTCGCTTTTGGACGTGGCCACCACAGCAGTGCCGCCACCACGAAGACATAGCTGATGACATCCACACCATAAGTGAACGCCGCGCCCAGGCTGGCCAGAACCAGCCCACCCAGTGCGGGACCAATGGCGCGAGCGATATTGATGCCCAGCGAGTTCAGGGCGACCGCGTCTTTCAGATCCTTTTTTTCGACCAGTTCGGGCACGATGGCCTGCCAGGTAGGCCCCATCAGTGCCGCGCCGATACCGCCCAGAAATGTCAGTGCGACCAGCGAGGCCACCGTCTGCAGCTCTGACGCCGAGAGCACCAGCAGACAGATACTGGTGCCGGCCAGCAGGAACTGAATGCCGATCAGAAATTTTCTGCGATCGAGAATGTCGGAAAGGACGCCAGCGGGAATGGCCAGCAGGAACACCGGCAACGTGGCCGCCGCCTGCACCATCGCCACAGCTGCAGGCGATGTGGACAGATCGGTCATCAGCCATGCGCTGGCGACATCGCGAACGAAACTGCCCGTGTTGCCGATGATGGTGGCCACCCAGAGCACCACGAACAGCGGTTGGCGTAACGGGCCAAATCCACTCGCCTTCGGTTCAGTTGCGGCCGTCATGCCCGCTTCTCCTGGAGATCCAGACCCGCGATCAGCAACAGACCGCCGACCATGCCGAGGTGTTCGAAAAAGGCATTGGCCGCTGCGAACCGTTGCGGCCCCTGCGGCAATTCCCAGAACCGCAAGGCCAGACCCGTTGCCAGCAATGTGAAGCCAGCCAGAGCCAGCGCCCCCACCCATCGCAGCCGCCCGGTCAGCACCATTGCCGATGCGCCCAGTTGCAGCACGATCACCCCGACGGCAAACACCGGCGCAGGCGACAGGCCAAAATGGGCCATCTCCCGGATCGCCCCTGGAAAATCGGTGAGCTTGACCAGGCCGCCCTGCAGGAAGGCAGCGCATAGCCCCAGATAGGCGATATAGCGCAGGGCGCGGCTGGAGATCACCGGCCGCACGCGCGCGGCCAGTCTGCTGTCATGGGAAAAAGGACGGATAGGCATAACGGTCCTGTATGGAGGCATGCGACGCAGCGCACACGCAGAGGGTTTGGACGAAGGTCAGGCCATCCAGCACGAGCAGCCCAGGGCACCGAAGAACCCCTTGAGATCGGAGGCCGGGGCCTGCGATGCCCAGGCACGCGCATGATCGTGTCCATGCAGGCCGCAACTCGCGGCGCAGCCGCATGCCGCCACGCGCTGGTAGCGCCGGTAGGACGAGGCGGACAGCGAGTTCTTGCCTGCGCCCTCAGGCTCCCCCCAGCCCGCATAGCCGCCGAACAGCCGGGTGGGCGCCCAGTCGGGCATGGCGGGCGGCAGCGGGTTGTCGTCGTACGCTGAGAATTCACCTTCGCCATACACCACGCGACCACCAACCACCGTCAGGTGCGAGGTCAAAAACGAGATCTCATCCTCGGACACGGCGAAAAAGTCCTTGCTGGGTACGATGAAATCGGCGAGCTGGCCGACTGCGATCCGGCCACGCTTGCCCACCTCGTTGGAGAACCAGGCCACGTTTTCGGTCCACATCCGCAACGCTGTTTCGCGGTCGAGCAGGTTGCGCTGCGGGTACATCTGCGTGCCGCCTATTGTCTTGCCTGTGATCATCCAGGACAGGGACACCCAGGGGTTGTAGGAGGCGACCCGCGTGGCGTCGGTGCCTGCCGAGACCTTGACTCCTTTTTCCAGTATGCGCTTGACTGGCGGCGTAGCCTCGGCAGCACGGGCGCCATAGCGCTCGATGAAGTACTCGCCCTGATAGGCCATGCGGTGCTGCACGGCAATGCCCCCGCCCAGGGCTGCGATGCGATCAATGGACTTCTCCGAGATCGTCTCTGCGTGGTCGAAGAACCAGTTGATGCCTTCCAGGGGGATGTCCCGGTTGACCTTCTCGAATACATCGAGCGCACGCGTGATGGTTTCGTCGTAGGTGGCATGCAGGCGCCACGGCCACCTGTTCTCGGCCAGCACGCGCACCACCTCTTCCAGCTCGCCTTCCATTTCAGGCGGCATGTCCGGACGCTCGATCCGGAAGTCCTCGAAATCGGCGGCCGAATACACCAGCATTTCACCCGCACCGTTATGGCGGAAATAATCATCGCCCTGCTTGTACTTCACGCTGGACGTCCATCTGAGGAAATCTTCCTTTTCCTCCTTGGGTTTCTGCGTGAACAGGTTGTAGGCCAGACGCACCGTGATCTGGCCCTCATCGGCCAGCTTCTGGATGACTTCGTAGTCCTCCGGGTAGTTCTGGAACCCGCCGCCCGCATCGATCACACCCGTCACCCCCAGGCGATTGAGTTCGCGCATGAAATGGCGCGTGGAATTGATCTGATAGTCCAGTGGCAGCTTGGGGCCCAAGGCCAGCGTGGAATAAAGAATCGTCGCATTGGGTTTGGCCAGCAGCAGTCCGGTAGGGTTGCCGCTGCCATCGCGCGTGATCTCGCCGCCCGGCGGCTGCGGCGTATCCCTGGTATAACCCACGGCCCGCAAGGCTGCGCCGTTGAGCAGCGCACGGTCGTAAAGATGCAGGAGAAACACGGGCGTGTCCGGCGCTATCGCATTGATTTCGTCTATGGTGGGCAGACGCTTTTCCACGAACTGATGTTCAGTGAAGCCACCCACGACGCGCACCCACTGCGGCGCCGGCGTAATGGCGACCTGGCGCCTGAGCATGTCCATGGCGTCAGCCAGCGAGCGCACACCATCCCAGCGCAGTTCGAGGTTGTAGTTCAGGCCACCGCGCACCACATGCGTGTGGTTGTCGAACAGCCCGGGCAGCGCGCTGCGGCGCTTGAGATCGACGATACGGGTGCGCGACCCGGCAAGCGCCAGCACCTCGGCATCCGTGCCGGTGGCCAAAAAACGGCCGTCCTTGATCGCTACCGCGCTGACGACCGGATTGGCGGGATCGAGCGTGGTGACCTGACCGTTGTGGAAAATGATGTCTGGGAAGCGTGCGGACATAGGAGCCTCGTTATTTCTGAGTGTGTTCAGCGACATTGGGCCTGCTGCCCGCGCGGACGTGCCTGGTCATGCGTGGCCGATGGATTGCCGCCCTGATGCTTACGCCTGGTCTTTCTTGTGTGCCTTCTCCACCATGTGTCGACCGGGTAGCTGACCCAATACATGATGGACGGCCTGCGTTTTTTCGCATGCCGCGTTGAACGCAATGCCGCTGCGCAACTGCTTGCCCACCGGCAGAATCTGTTCACCGATGAGGATGCCGAGCAGGCCGACCAAGTCGACCAGCGGAGGGGCCGGCGAGCGCACGCTCAACAGACTGTAGATGACGCCCACAAGCAGGCCAGCGCCCAGGGACAATAGATAGAGCTTCATACACACCTCGAGCAAAAGGGTGGGATGCAAGGCATACAGAGGTACGACGCACAGACGACCATGCAGGACGCGCCGTGGTCACGGTACGCCCTGCATCGATCAAGAACTACCTGGCGGGATTGGGGCCCACGCGCTCACCATGTTCAGCGCGCTCGGGACCTTTGTGCACGTGGGTGACGGCGTAGTCGATGCCAATGCCATAGGCGCCCGCGTGCTCGCGGGCCAGGCCGGTCACCGCGTCGTAGGTTTCCTTGTGTGCCCAGTCGCGCTGCCACTCCAGCAACACCTGCAGCCAGGTGACAGGGATGACACCTGCCTGGATCATTCGATCCATTGCATACTTGTGCGCGTCCATCGAAGTGCCTCCCGATGCATCGGCCACCATGTAGATCTCATAGTCGCTGTCCCGGATGGCATCCAGCGAAAACGACAGGTTGCATACTTCAGTCCACAGGCCCGACACGACAATTTTCTTGCGACCGGCAGCAGCCAGCGCATCGCGCACGTTCTGATCGTCCCAGGAATTCATCGAGGTACGTTCCAGAATCTTGTTCTTGGGAAACACAGCCAGCAACTCGGGAAAGGTATTGCCAGAAAAGCTGTCCGTTTCAACAGTGGTGATGGTGGTCGGGATGTTGAATATTCTGGCTGCCTTTGCCAGACCCACGACGTTGCTCTTCAACACCTGGCGATCGATCGACTGCACGCCGAATGCCATCTGTGGCTGCTGATCGATGAAAATGACCTGACTGTTGTGAGGGGTCAAAAGCTCTAGGAATCTGTTGGACATTGATCTATCTCCTTCGGTTGATAACAGTAGGGGAGCCCAAGCCTGGCCCGGGTAAGAAGCCGGCACGCGCAGCGACAGGGAATGCGCACAATCCCCTTTCGCGAATGCGGAAATCGAAGTCTAAGACGCGTACTCTTTCTTAAGAATCCAACAAATCGAATTGCATACTTTCTGTTTTTGCGATGATCGTTTCGCGATGTCGCAGCGGGTTTTTGCGCATGGCAAAAGTCCATCACTGGCTGCTAAGATCGGCAACGTCAAAACAAGAATAAATATCAGCCTTTCGACGCATCTCATCATCAGCGCCACAGCGTTGGGCACCCTCCCAGACTGCCCTCCCAACCCAACCATTTCGGAAATCGTGATGAAAAAACTGCCAGATCTGGAAGCGTGGGCCATCTTTGCCAAAGTTGCCGACGCTGGCTCGTTCGCTCGTGCCGCAGCCGAACTTTCGTTGTCACAGGCAACCGTATCCAAGGCGATCTCCCGCCTGGAGACGCGCATGAAAACCATGCTTTTTCATCGCACCTCACGCAACATGACCTTGACCGAAAGTGGCTACTCGGCACGCGAACGCGCCTCCCGCATTCTTGAGGAAGGCGAGGCTCTGGAATCCGAGGTCATGGAGCAGTCCAACAGCCTGCACGGCATCATCCGTATCTCCGCGCCCATGTCCTTCGGCATTGCGCGTCTTGCGCCCATCCTGCCGGACTTCATGCAGGCGCACCCGGACATCACGCTGGACATTCAGTTCGACGACAAACTAGTCGACCTGGTTGCCGAGCGTTTCGACATGGCGGTGCGCATCGCCAACCTCGTGGACTCCACCTTGCTGGCCCGCCGCCTGTGCCGCGTACGCCTGCTGCTGGTGGGCTCGCCCGCCTACTTCGAGCGCAAGGGTCGCCCTCAACACCCCAGCGATCTGGCCCACCACAATGCGTTGCAATATGCGTACTCGCGCAACGGACCGACATGGCGCTTTCGTCATCCGGAACACGGCGAAGTCACCCAGCCCATGCCGGCGAACCTGCAGGTGAACAATGCAGAAGCGCTGGCTCCGTCCCTGTTTGCCGGACATGGGCTGGCGCTACAGCCCGAATTTCTGGTCTGGCCAGACCTGGCATCGGGTGCGCTGGAAACCGTGATGTGCGAATGGGAGGTCGAGCCCATCGCACTGCACATCGTGACACCACCGGGACGAAGCCGCCCGGCGCGCGTGCAGGCGCTCATCGAGTATCTGGCCGACCGGTTCATCAAGGAGCCCTGGGCCTGCAACCCGGACTGATTGCCGTGCCGACAGAACCGTTCACCGCTGCCAGCGCGGCGCCGGGATCACTCGAAACGGTGCCAGGGCACTCTGGTTGACGAGCCAAACAGTTGTTCCGTGATCAGGCCTGCGCTCTGATCCAGTTCCTGTGCCAGACAATCCAGGCGGTGCTCACCGAACCGATCGGCAGGCCCGGAAACACCCAGCGCCGCAGCCACTGCGCCCAACCTGTCGAAAATGGGAACGGCCACCCCATACACGTCCGCCCTGTATTCCCCCCGATTGACGGCGAATCTCGATTCGCGCACTTGCTTCATTTCCGTCAGGAACTCACTTTCGGTCCTGTTTGTCGTCAACCCTTTGGCCCGCGACTGCCGATAGATCGTCCTCAGCGCTTCGTCATTCTGGTAAGCCAGCATCGCCTTGCCGGTGGCGACCTGAAACGCGGGCATTCTGCCGCCGATCTGGCTGTAGGCGCGCACAGGATGATCGCTGTCGATCTTGTGCAGGTAGACGATTTCCATATCTTCGAGCACGGACAGATGCACGCTCTCGCCTGTGCGTTCCATCAGATTCTGCATCTCCGATTCCGCCACGCAGCGCAGTGCGGTATGGCGCAGCATGGCCGACCCGAGCTTCCAGAGCTTGATGGACGCGATGTACTTCGACCCATCGCTTTGGAACGCAAAATTGGCCTGGATCAGGGTTTGCAGCAAACGATGGGTTTTGCTTTTTCCCAGATCCAGTGCCGTCGAGATTTCGGTCAGCGACATGGGACGCTCGGCGTAGGCGAGGTAGTCCATGATTCTCAGACCATCCTGAAGGGTGTTATTCATAATGCGTATTTTCTTATCATTGTTCTGTATTTCAGAATCATTGCCCTTGGCTTCGGAATCGTTAGACTAGCTTCACAAAAGCGGATACCTGCCTGTCCGCTAAAACTATAAGGAGACGTCACATGATTACCGCTCGCTGTCATTCTCGCCGCTCATGTCCCCAGGGGCTCAAGCGCCGCGCCCTGGGGAAGCTGCTTACCGTCATCATGGGCGGGTGGCTCTCGGTGAACGCAGCCGTGGCCGCGGGTGCAGAGAACTATCCGAACAGACCGATCAATCTTATCGTGTCCTACCCTGCAGGGGGCAGCGTGGACGTGGCGGCCCGCCTGTTGCAGGCGCCCTTGACCAACGCCCTGGGACAACAAGTGGTCGTGGAGAACAAAGGAGGGGCAGGCGGCACCATCGCCACGGCGCTGGTGGGCAAGGCCAAGCCAGACGGGCACACCCTGTTGATCACCCTGTCCTCGCACACCATCAATCCGGCCATCTACGACAGCCTGTCGTTCGACACCGAACGCGACTTCGCCCCTATTTCACTGGTGGCCTCGGCACCGCAGATCCTGGTGGCCAATCCGGCATTTCCGCCATCGACACTGCAGGAACTGATCGACTACACCCAGAAGCAGAAAGAGGATGTGCCGTATGGAACAGCCGGGACGGGATCGCCCAGCCACATTGCCGGAGAGCTTTTCAAATTGAGGACGGGATTGAAGCTGAGCCATGTCCCTTATCGAGGCGGCGGGCCGGCCACGATCGACGTGCTCGGCGGCACGATACCTTTGTTGTGGGTGTCGCTGCCCTCGGTGACACAGCACGTGAAGAGCGGTCGCCTCAAGGCGCTCGCCGTCTCGACCAAAGAACGCACGCCAGTCCTGCCCGACGTGCCCGCGGTGGCCGAAACGATCAAGGACTTCAACGTCGACTCCTGGTACGCCATGTTCGCCCCGGCCAACACACCACCGGCCATCATCGACAAGATCCAGTCTGCCATTGCCACGGCGGCCAGGGATCCCAAGATTCAAGAGGCGTTCCTGGCACAAGGCGCAGTCGCCGTCGGTGGCACGCCGGCCGAACTCGATCAGATCGTGAAGACTGAAATCCCGATGTGGAAAGCGCTCGCCAAGCAGGCCAATATCAAGATCAACTGATCTTCAGGGGCGGTGGCATACGCCGTGCG
>JAEYZR010000367.1 GCA_023427945.1 Pseudomonadota bacterium
AGCCTGGGCGGCAATGCCGCCCACGCGGACCGTGCCGCCTTGCTGGCCAAGGCTGACCTGGGCAGCAACATGGTCGGTGAATTTCCGGAATTGCAGGGAGTGATGGGCAGCTACTACGCCGCTCACGACGGCGAACCCGTCGAGGTGATCGATGCCTTGCGCGGGCAGTACCGCAATCGCCTGGATGCGCCCGTGGCGCCCGGTGAGATCACCTCGGTCGCCCTGTTCATTGCCGAACGCCTGGAGACGCTGGTGGGCATCTGGAGCGTGGGCGGCGCGCCTACCGGCGAGCGCGATCCCTACGGTCTGCGGCGTGCGGCGCTGGGCATCATCAGTGCATTCGAACAACTCACGGCCGGCGGCCTGCTGTCGGTCAGCAACGACGGCCCCCTGAGCCTGAACGTGCTGCTGGACGAAGCCGCCGACGCCTTCGGTGCCGGCCAGATCGCGCCTGCAGTGGTCGACGAGGTCAGGAATTTCATCTACGAGCGTTACCGCAACCAGCTCGGCGCAAGCTATGAGCGCAGCGCCGTCGATGCCGTCATCGCACTGATGCCCCCTGTGCACCAGATCGATGCGCGCGTGCGCGCCGTGGTGAGCTTCGAAGACATGCCGGCTGCGGCCAGCCTCGCGGCGGCCAACAAGCGCATCGGCAACCTGCTGAAAAAGAACGAAGGCGAGATCGGCACCATCGACGCTGCCCGCCTGAGCGAACCCGCCGAACAGGCGCTGGCCGGCATCATCGAAACCTTGCGCCCGCGTGTGCAACACCAGCGTGCACAGGGTGACTTCACGGGCTGCCTGACCACACTTTCGGCGGCACGCGAGGCGGTCGACGCATTCTTTGCCGATGTCATGGTGATGGCCGACGACCCGGCGATCCGCGCCAACCGCCTGGCGCTGCTGGCGCAACTGCACGTCATGATGAATCAGGTCGCCGATATTTCAAGGCTGGCCAAGTGAAACTCATCGTTCTCGATCGCGACGGCGTGATCAATCAGGACAGCGCCGATTTCATCAAGACACCCGATGAGTGGATCGCCCTGCCCGGCAGCCTCGAGGCCATTGCGCGCTTCAACCAGCAGAAGTGGCGGGTGATCGTGGCGTCGAATCAGTCTGGCCTGGCGCGTGGCCTGTTCGATATGTATGCCTTGAACGAGATCCACGCCAAGTTCAAGCGCGAGCTGGCCGAGGTCGGCGGGCAGGTCGATGCCATTTTCATCTGCCCGCACGGGCCGGACGATGGCTGCACCTGCCGCAAGCCGCTGCCCGGCATGTTCACCGACATTGCGCACCGCTACGACACCACGCTGCGCGGCGTACCGGCCGTGGGCGACTCGCTGCGCGATCTTCAGGCGGCCGCTGCCAGCGGCTGCGCGCCGTGGCTGGTACACACGGGCAATGGCGCCCGGCTTCTGGCCAGTGGCCAGACACTACCCGAGGGCACACGCGTGGCCACCGATCTGGCCGCCGTGGCCGATGCCCTTCTGACAAAAGATTGAGAACCCTGCAATGTTGAGATTGCGCTCCACGCTTTACATGCTGTTTTTGATCGTGACGGTCATTCCCTACGCGTTTCTCTGCCTGCTCTGGATGCCTTTGCCGCAGCACTGGCGCTACCGCCTCACCATAGGCTGGCCACGCCTGGCTGTGTGGGGTGCGCGCGTCATCTGCGGCATTCGCTGGGAGATCAAGGGCGCCGAGAACTTTCCAGATGGCCCGGCCGTCGTGCTCTCCAAACATCAGTCGGCCTGGGAGACCCTGTTTCTCTGCGGCTACCTCCCCCGCGAAATCTGCTTCGTCTACAAGCGCGAACTGCATATGCTGCCGTTTTTCGGCTGGGGCCTTAAATTCCTGAAGATGATTCCCATCGACCGCAGCAACGGACGCGACGCTTTCGAACAGGTGTTGGCCCTCGGTCGGCAACGCCTGGCCGAGGGCCGCTGGCCGCTGCTGTTTCCCGAGGGCACCCGGGTGCCTCCAGGTGCGCAGGTTCGCTACAAGCTGGGCGGCGCCCGACTGGCAACCGGTGCCGGTGCCGATGTCATTCCGATCGCGCACAATGCGGGCGAATGCTGGCGGCGTAACGCTTTCGTCAAGCGCCCGGGGCTGATCACGGTATCGATCGGTCCTGTCATACCCTACACCGGCCAGACGCCTGAGGAAATGAACACCCAGGTGCGCGACTGGATCGAGGCCGAGATGCGCCGATTGAACCCTGAACGTTATGCTGCCGGCTAAACAACTCGACCTGCTGTTCGACGCCCCGGACGATGCGCCGGCCCCGGTAGCGGGATTGGCGGACGAACCCTCGCCCCCCCAGGCAGACCGCAAGATCGGGCTCGATCCGGTCGACAGCGCAGTGGTGCGTATTCCGCAGCCACAGAATCTGCCGATGGGCGCACGCTGGCGCGAGGTGACATGTGAGCAGCAGGTCATCGGCTTCGTCCTGCTGCGCTCGCGAAGACGCACGATCGGTTTTGTGATCACCGACGATGGGCTGAGGGTGACAGCGCCGAACTGGGTGACGCTCGCACAGATCGACGAGGCTGTGCGCGAAAAATCCCGATGGATCCTGGCCAAGCTGCGCGACTGGCACACGCGCCAGGAGAAACTTGCCCTGTCGCAGACCCGCTGGCAGGCGGGCGGAGAACTGCCCTATCTGGGACGGCGCATCGTTCTCGCGCTCAGCGCAGACAATCGTGCGTCCAGTCTGGAGGGCGATGCCAACGCACCTATGGATGGCGATGTATTGCGCCTGGCGCTACCCGGCAATGCCGACACCTCCCGTGTGCGTGACGCCGCGCAATCCTGGTTGCAGGGCCGTGCCCGCACGGTGTTCGGCGAGCGGCTCGCGTTCTTCCTGAAGGAAACCGGCCTGCGCATTGCGCGCTGGCGCCTGTCCGGCGCCGCGACCCGGTGGGGATCGTGCACCAGCGACGGCCGCATCATGCTGAACTGGCGACTCATCCATTTCGCCCCCAGCATCATCGACTACGTGATCGCCCACGAGCTGGCGCATCTGCGCGAAATGAATCACAGCAGCGACTTCTGGGCCGAAGTCGGCCAGATCCTGCCGAACTTCGAACAGGCGCGTGCCATGCTGCGTCAGCACGACCCATCCACCCTGCCCGATTAGTCGGTGCCCATGAAGCCGCCTGTCTGGTGCTGCCACAGTCTGGCGTACAGCCCTGACTGAGCCAGCAGCTCGGCATGGCTGCCCGACTCCACGATCCGGCCACGATCCATGACCACCAGCCGATCCATCCGGGCGATGGTGGACAGACGATGCGCGATGGCGATGACCGTCTTGCCTTGCATCAACACGTCCAGACTGTCCTGAATGGCCGCTTCCACCTCGGAGTCCAGCGCTGAAGTGGCTTCATCCAGCACCAGGATGGGCGCATCTTTCAGCAACATGCGGGCGATGGCCACGCGCTGTCGCTGCCCTCCCGACAACTTCACGCCGCGCTCGCCCACGTGCGCATCCAGCCCCGAGCGGCCGTCCTGATCGCCCAGGTCATGAATGAAACCGGAGGCACGCGCCTGCTCAAGCGCCTGCAGGATCTCCTGTTCACTGGACTGCGCGCGGCCGTAGCGCAGGTTGTCCCGGATCGAACGATGCAGCAGCGACGTGTCCTGGGACACGACGCCGATCTGTGCACGCAGGCTTTCCTGCGTCACCTGGGAGATATCCTGGCCGTCGACCAGGATGCGGCCATGCTCCAGGTCGTACAGGCGCAGCAACAGGTTCACCAGCGTGGACTTGCCTGCCCCCGATGGCCCGATCAGTCCGATCTTCTCGCCAGGGGCAATGTGCAGATCAAGGTGCTCTATCACCCCCGAGCCTTTGCCATAGTGAAACGACACGTTCTCGAAATCCAGGGCGCCCTGCGTCACCACCAGGGGTTGCGCCGCAGGCGCGTCAGGGACCGAACGCGGCCGGGAGATCGTGCCTATGCCGTCCTGCACATTGCCCACGTTCTCGAAAATCCCGCCCACGACCCACATGATCCAACCCGACATATTGTTGATGCGGATGACCAGACCGACAGCCAGGGTGATGGCCCCAAGCGAGATCAGGCTCACCGACCACAGCCACAGCGCCAGGGCGGCAGTGCCCACGATCAACACACCGTTGAGCACCGTGATGGCCACGCCCATCGCCGTGACCACACGCGCCGCATACTGGGCTCGTCCCATTTCCTCGGACAGCGCTTCCCTGGCGTAGCTTTCTTCGGCCTGGGAGTGGCCGAACAACTTCAGCGTGGTGATGTTGGTGTAGCCATCGACAATGCGTCCCATCAGTTTGGAGCGCGCCTGAGACGCAATGACGGAGCGCTGGCGCACCTGCGGAATGAAACGCACGAGTATCAGCACGTAGCCCACGATCCAGGCAACCAGAGGCAGCGTGAGGCGCCAGTCGGCTTGCGCGAACAGGATCAGGGCACTGCCCGCGTAGATGAAGACATGCCACAGGGCATCGGCGGCCTGGACGGCCGATTCGCGCAAGGCGTTTCCGGTCTGCAGAATGCGCTGGGCGATCCGGCCGGCAAAATCATTGTGGAAAAAGTCCAGCCCCTGCTTCAGCACATACCGATGGTTCTGCCAGCGCACCAGCGTATTGAGTGCCGGATTGATGGTCTGGTGCACCAACAGATCGTGCAGCCCCATCAACAGCGGACGCACGATGAGCGCCACGCCGGCCATGATCAGCAAGGTCGTGCCGTGCACGGCGAAAAACGTTTCGCGCGTGGTGTTCTGCGCCAGATCCACGATGCGTCCGACGAACTCGAAGAGCGCGACCTCCACCAGCGCGCCCGCCAGCCCGACGACCATCAGCGCCAGCAGCATCGGCCACACCTGGCGCAGATAGAACACGTAGAACGCCACCACCCGGTCAGGCGGCATGACATCAGGCGAGGGATGAAACGGATCGATCAGGTGTTCGAAACGCGCGAACAAGCCACGGCGGCGCAAAGCCGCGTGGGGACGATCTATGGGCGAGGGCATGGTGGGTGAGTGAGGTCCTGCGGTGCGGTTCGTTCAGGCGACGAGCTGGCGCAGCACTGTGCCGCTTTGCCAGGACTGGATATTCTCGATTGCGTTGCGGAAATAAATCTCATAGGTGCCGGTCGTGACATAACCCAGGTGGGGGGAGAGAACCGTGCGCGGTGCCGAGAGAATAGGCGCATCCGGCGGCAGGGGCTCCTGGGAGAAGACATCCAGCGCAGCGCCTGCAATGCGGCCGGCATGCAGTGCCTGCAACAGTGCCGATTCGTCGACCAGGCCGGCACGCGAGGTGTTCACCAGGATGGCGTCGCGACGCATGGCTGCGAGCTCGCCCGCCCCCACCACGCCCCGGCTGCGATCGCTGAGCACCAGGTGCAGCGACACGATATCGGACTGCTCGAACAGGGCCTGCTTGTCCACCCACGTCACGCCGTGTTCGGCCGCCTTTTCGCGGGTCAGGTTCTGGCTCCAGGCCAGCACGTTCATGTCGAAGGCCAGAGCGACACGCGCCACACGCGCCCCCAGCTTGCCCAGCCCCACCACACCCAGCGTCCTGCCGGCAAGATCGCCGGGCACCACGGTCTGCCAGCGGCCTGCACGCAGGTCGTCCTGCGATTGCGGCAGTTGCTTGACCGCAGCGAGGATGAGCGCCCAGGTCTGCTCGGCAGCCGCATAGGGCTGGCTGCCCGTGCCACTGACGACGATGCCTCGCTGTTGGCAGGCCTGCAGGTCGATGGCGGCATTGCGCGCACCGGTGGTCACCAGCAGCTTCAGTTTCGGCAGTCGGTTCAGCACCTCGGCAGGAAAGCGGGTGCGCTCGCGCATGGCCACCACCACGTCGCTATCGGCCAGGGCATCGATCAACGCATCACCCTCGACATGATGGCGCAAAGACACCACGTCACCCGCGAGCACCGACCAGTCGGCGGTCGTGAGCGCCACACCCTGGTAGTCGTCCAGAATCGTAATCTTCATGCGAGAGCCTTTATGCCTTGAGCGCGACCGGGCCGCGCGTGATCGTTAAGCTGATTTACGTTGAATGAACTCGATCTTGTAGCCGTCAGGATCGGTCACGAAGGCGATCACAGTGGTGCCGTGTTTCATCGGACCAGCTTCGCGAACCACGGTACCGCCCTTTTTCTTGACGTCCTCACAGGCTTTATAAGCGTCGTCCACTTCCAGCGCAATGTGCCCGTAGGCGTCGCCCAGTTCGTAGCTGTCCTGGTCCCAGTTGTTCGTCAGCTCAAGAACCGCGCCTTCGGACTCATCCTGATAGCCCACGAAAGCCAGGGTGAACTTGCCCTCCGGGTAGTCGTTGCGGCGCAACAGGCGCATGCCCAGCACGTCGGTATAGAACGCCAGAGACTTTTCGAGATTGCCCACTCGGAGCATGGTGTGAAGAAAGCGCATCATATCCTCGGTAATGAAATCGGGCGCCCCAAACTCGCGCCCCTTGATCGCAGTTTACTGCTGTCACAGCAGCGGGGTCGCCCCCTCCTCTGCCGTGCAAACCTGCTGGCGAAACGCCGAAAAAAGATCCCGGCCCATGCCGACATGATGTGCCGACAGGTCGGGCGTGGGTATCTCGCGGGCGGCCAGAACGTCGGGGTCGACCATGACCTGCAACACGCCTGCCACACCGTCCACCAGCACCATGTCACCGGTGCGCACGCGGCCGATGTCGCCACCGGCAAGTGCCTCGGGCGAGACGTGGATGGCGGCCGGCACCTTGCCCGAGGCGCCCGACATGCGGCCGTCAGTGACCAGCGCCACCTTGAACCCTTGATCCTGCAGGATGCCCAGACTCGGCGTGAGTTTGTGCAGTTCGGGCATGCCGTTGGCACGCGGCCCCTGGAAACGCACGACCGCCACGAAGTCGCGCGCCAGTTCGCCACGCTTGAATGCGTCGAGCATCTCTTCCTGACTGTCGAAAACCAGGGCCGGCGCCTGGATCACCCGATGCTCGGGCTTGACGGCCGATACCTTCAGCACAGCGCGCCCGATGTTGCCGCTCATGACCTTCAGGCCACCGTCGGCACTGAATGGGTGGGACGCCGGACGCAATACGGAATCGTCGCCGCTGCTTTCAGGCGCTGGCTTCCAGCCCAACTGGCCATCGGCCATGCCCGGCTCCTGGGTATAACGCGACAGTCCCCGGCCGGCCACGGTCTGCACGTCTTCATGCAACAGTCCTGCGCCCAGCAGTTCGCGGATCAGATACCCCATGCCGCCCGCCGCGTGGAAATGGTTCACATCGGCGCTGCCATTGGGGTAGATGCGCGTGAGCAGCGGCACGACCGCCGACAGATCGTGAAAATCGTCCCAGTTGATGATGATGCCGGCGGCACGGGCCATCGCCACCAGGTGGATCGTGTGATTGGTCGAACCACCTGTGGCGTGCAGCCCGACGATGCCGTTGACGATGGCGCGTTCGTCCACCACGTGCCCGATGGGCGTGTAGTGCTGGCCGCCGCGCGTGAGCGCAAGCACCTGGCGCGCCGCCTGTGCCGTCAGGGCTTCTCGCAAGGGCGTGCCCGGGTTGACAAATGCCGACCCCGGGAGATGCAGTCCCATCACTTCCATCAGCATCTGGTTGGAGTTGGCCGTGCCATAAAAAGTGCAGGTGCCCGCGCCGTGGTAGGCGCGCGACTCGGCTTCGAGCAGGCCGGCACGGTCCACCTTGCCTTGCGCATAGAGTTGGCGGATCTTGGCTTTTTCATCGTTGGCCAGCCCCGAGGTCATGGGACCGCCCGGCACGAGAATGGTGGGCAGGTGCCCGAATTTGAGCGCACCGATCACCAGCCCCGGCACGATCTTGTCGCATATGCCCAGACAGAGCACGGCATCGAAGACGTTGTGGGACAGCGCCACCGCAGTGGCCATGGCAATCACATCGCGTGAGAACAGCGACAGCTCCATGCCTGCCGCGCCTTGCGTCACGCCGTCGCACATGGCGGGCACGCCGCCGGCGAACTGGGCCACGCCACCGGCCTCGCGGGCGGCCCGCTTGATGATGGCGGGATAGGCTTCCAGCGGCTGATGCGCCGACAGCATGTCGTTGTACGCCGACACGATGCCGATGTTCGGTTGATGCTCGGCGCGCAGAATGATCTTGTCGTGCGTGGGCGCAGCGGCAAACGAGTGCGCCAGGTTGGTACAGGACATGCCCGCACGCGTGGGCGGGCTGGCCTGGTCGCGGGCGATCTGCGCCAGATAGGCGCTGCGTGTCGCGCTGCTGCGAGCGATGATGCGTGCAGTGACCTGGTCGACAACAGTATTCAAAGCCATTTCTTCACCCTTCAATCCAGACATCTATCGGACATTCGTCCTGATGCAGCAAAAGCGATACCGGCAACGCCAGCGACTCCAGCGCCCGGGCCTGTTCATAGACCTGACGCTTGCTGCTTCCCGATATGGCAAGAATGATCTGGCGGTTTCGTTGCAGCAAGGCATGCAGGGTGAGAGTCATGCGCGGGTGCGGCGCCTGCCCAGGCGTAACCGGACAGCACAGCGGCGCACCGTTGTCGGCACCCGAAGACGGGGGCAGCGCGATCGCCTCGGCAAGTTCGGGCGCCTCGGGGAACAGCGATGCCGTATGACCGTCCTCGCCCATGCCCAGCACCACGCAGTCAAACGGCAGCGGCAGCGCAGCCAGGGCTTCTTCGCACGCCTGGCGACCCGCCGAAGGATCGCCAGCGTCATTGAACAGGGGAACGAACTGCGCCTGGCCAGCCCGGCCTTGCAGCAGATGACGGCGCACCAGCGCGGCGTTGCTGTCGCCATGGCTCTCGGGCACCCAGCGTTCGTCGGCCAGGGTGATTACCACGCTGGCCCAGTCCAGCTCCATCGTGCGCAGCCGCGCAAACATGTTGATCGGCGAGCGCCCGCCTGAAACCGCCAGCAACGCCACGCCACGAGCCTCGATGGCGCTGCGCAGGCATTGCGCCACACGCCGCGCCACACCTTCATGCCAGTCGCTTTCGTCGGCGCACAGCCATTCGTTGATCATGCTCATAACTCCTCTGCCCATTGAGTGCCTTCGCCCGCCAGCAACGAGGACGACGCCGCAGGGCCCCAGGTTCCGGCGTTATAGGGGCGCGGGCGCTCGCCCAGTTGCTCCCAGCCCTTGAGAATAGGCTCGACCCAGGACCAGGCCGCTTCGGACTCGTCGCGGCGCATGAACAGCGTCTGCCGACCTCTGATGAGATCGAGCAGCAGGCGTTCATAGGCATCGGCCCGACGCGCCGAGAACTCGTCGTTGAAATCGAAATCGAGGTTGACGGGCCGCAACCGCATCCCGTCGCCCGGCACTTTCGCCATCATCTGCAGTTTCACCGCTTCGTTGCGCTGCAGACTGATCACCAGGCGATTGGGCTGCAATACCGCCTGGCTGGAAAATATCGAATGCGGCACGTCGGCGAAATTGATGACGATTTCCGACACACGCTGCTGCATGGCTTTACCGGTACGCAGAAAGAAAGGCACGTTTGCCCAGCGCCAGGTGTTGACCTGAGTGCGCAGGGCCACGAACGTTTCCGTCATGCTGTCGCGTGCCACGCCATCGGACTGCAGGTAGCCCGCCATGTTCTCCCCTGCCACCATGCCTCCCACGTACTGACCGCGCACGGTATAGCGTGCGACGTCGGCCAGGTTCATGGGGCTGAGCGAGCGCAGGATCTTTATTTTTTCGTCGCGCACGGCGTCGGAATCCAGGCGTGCAGGCGGCTCCATGGCCACGATGCACAGCAACTGCAGCAGGTGATTCTGGACCATGTCGCGCAATGCGCCCGTCTGGTCGTAGAAGCCCGCACGCGAGCCTACGCCCACGGTCTCGGCTACGGTGATCTGCACATTCTTGATCGTGGGCGCCCGCCACAGCGGCTCGAACACCGAATTGCCGAAACGCAGCGCCATCAGGTTCTGGACCGTTTCCTTGCCCAGGTAATGATCGATGCGATAGATACGCGATTCGTCGAAGATCTGGCCCACCGCCTCGTTGATCGCCTGGGCGGAGGCCAGGTCCTTGCCCAGCGGTTTTTCGATCAGTACTCGGCTGTCTTCCAGTACACAGCCGGCCTGTTTCAGGTTTTCGCAGATCGGAACGAACAGATTCGACGCCGTGGCCAGGAAAAAGATGCGCAGCGCATCGGGCGCCAGCACTTGCGCCAGGCGCCCGAAGGTGTCGGATTTCTGGGCGTCCACCTGTACCCACTGCAGGCGGGACATGAATGCTTGCCACACGTCCTCCTCGAACACCGTCTCGTCCACGAACGGACGGGCATGGGCCTGGACGTGTTGATCGACAAAGCCGTGTTCGCCGAAGTCGTGCCGCCCCACACAGAGAATCCGGGTATCGGGCGGCAGATTGTTGTCGCGATGGCAGATATAGAGGGCGGGGAGCAACTTGCGCATGGTCAAGTCGCCATTACCGCCGAAAATCACGAGATCGAGCGCCTGCGGGCTGGAATCGGGCATGGAAAGTCCTGGAGTGCTTGCGGTTATCCCCCAGTATAAAGAGTCCGGGCGCTAATATTCAGATCTCCCTGCCGACCTTGAAATCATGATCCACGACATTCTGAAAATGGGCGATCCGCGCCTGCTGCGCATTGCGCAACCCGTGACACAGTTCGACACGCCAGAGCTCGATACCCTGGTGCAGGATTTGTTCGACACCATGCATCACGCCAAGGGGGTGGGTATCGCTGCCCCGCAGATCGGCGTGGACCTGCAGGTCGTGATCTTCGGGTTCGAGCGCAACCCCCGCTACCCGCACGCCGAGTCGGTGCCGCAAACGGTACTGTGCAACCCGGTCATCGAGGTGCTGACCGACGACACCGAACCCGGCTGGGAGGGTTGCCTGTCGGTGCCCGGGCTGCGCGGCCAGGTGCCACGCGCCACACGCATTCGTTACAGCGGCTACGACCCGCAGGGCAATCCGGTCGTGCGCGAAGCCGAAGACTTTCATGCACGCGTGGTGCAGCACGAGTGCGATCACCTGATCGGCCGGCTCTACCCCTCGCGCATCGAGGACTTTGCGACCTTCGGGTTCGTGTCCGTGATGTTTCCGGACATGGACCCCGAGAGCGACGACTGAGTCGGTCGCCCCCTGAACGAAGATGGCCACCCGTTGCGGGTGGCCATCTCATGCCGGCAGGTCCTGCCTGGCGCCTTCTTGGGCCTCATGCAGGCAGACTGCCCCCCTGTCGGGAAGCAATCTGCCCTGGTGAGCCTTCACTCGGCTTTCACACCCGTATCGGCAATCACCTTGCGCCATTTTTTCATGTCGTCGTTCAGGCGCTGCCCCAGTTCCTTCGGGCTGGCGGGAGCGACTTCGACGCCTTGAGCGACCATCGTGGCCTGCACGTCAGGCAGCGCCAGGATTTCGTTGGTCTTGGCATTCAACACCGACACGGCGGCCTCGGGGGTGCCCTTCGGGGCGAACAGGCCATACCAGGTGGCGTAGTCAAACCCCGGATAGCCCAGCTCGGCTACCGTGGGCACATCGGGCAGGCTGGCACTGCGCTTGGCCGAGGTGACGGCCAGCGCACGCAGTTTGCCGGCCTTGATCTGGCCCAGGGCCGAGGGAATCGAGCTGGACAGCAAGGCAATCTGCCCGCCCAGCACGTCGGCCAAGGCAGGCGCCGAACCCTTGTAGGGAACGTGCTGCAGGTCGATATTGGCGACACCGGCGAAAAACTCCCCGATGAGGTGAGGCGTGGTGCCCGTGCCGGCCGACCCGTAGGTGATCCGGCCTGGCTCGGCCTTGGCTGCCTTGATCACGTCACCCAGGTTCTGAAACGGTGAATCTACCGACGTGACGAAAATGACGGGCGAGCTGCCCACGAAGGCCACGGGCGTGAGATCGCGGGTGGCGTCGTAGGTGATGCGGTCGTAAAGAATGGGCGCGGCGATCAGGTTATCCAGTTGCCCCATGACGATACGATAGCCATTGGGCTCGGCACGTATGGCATCGGCGATGCCGATCGCTCCCCCTGCGCCTGCCTTGTTCTCGACCACCACGGTCCACTTGTTGGCCTCGCCCAGCTTGTTGGACACGGTACGTGCCAGGAAATCGGTTCCCCCGCCTGGCGTGAAAGGAACGACCACGGTGATGGGTTGTTGTGGATAGGTCTGGGCTGAGGCTGCCCCCATCGTGCCGATCGCGAGCACGCAGGCGAATAACTGCTTCAACATATGTCTTCTCCAGGATCAGGAATCTTGTTTTATGGGACGCTGCGGGCTTGGCGCGGCGCCAGTCGGTGTGGAATTATCAGTCACATGCACCAGTGTGGCAAACACTAGCCTTGCCCGAACGGGCAAGTCTGCGACAATGCCTGTGCTCTGCGCCTGTGGTCCAAGCGGTTCTTTTTCCCTTTATGCTGAATATTCTCTGGCTCGCCTTTTTTCTGATTGCTGCTGCCTCGGGCCTCATCCGCTGGCTGTTTGCGGGCGACGTTCAGGTATTCGCCAACATGGTGGCCAGCCTGTTCGACATGGCCAGGCTGTCGGTCGAGGTCATGGTGCTGCTGTTCGGCACGCTCACGCTCTGGATGGGCTTTCTGCGCATTGCCGAGGCCGCCGGGCTGGTCGACCGGCTGGCGCGCTTGCTGGGCCCGCTGT
>JAEYZR010000008.1 GCA_023427945.1 Pseudomonadota bacterium
TGTCTGGGCCACCGCTGCCGTGAGCTTCTTGCCATAGGGCACATGCAGGAACTCGTTGGGACCGTGGGCATTGGACTGTGGCCCCAACACCCCGCAAACCATGAATTGGGCGGTCGGAAAACCATCCTGCAGCATGCTCATCAGCGGGATGGTGCCGCCCTGGCCTATGTAGCCGCAAGGGCCACCGTAATACTGGCGCGAGGCAGCATCCAGGGCTTGGGACAACCAGGGCGCAGACTGCGGGGCATTCCAGCCCGTGGCGGCCCCCTCGCCTGCGTTGAAGAACACGCGGGCGTTGTAGGGCGCATCCGCCTCCAGAAGCGATTTCAGCTCCATCGCTGCCGCGCCCGCATCAATCAAGGGCGGCAGACGCAGCGACAGCTTGAACGCAGTGCGCGGACGCAGGACATTGCCCGCACTGCCCAACGGCGGCAAGCCCTCGGCGCCGGTGACCGACAAGGTGGGGCGCCAGGTGCGGTTCAACAGCGCCTGCTCTGGTTCGGTCGTCATGGGCAGCACGAAGCCACCCTCCTGACCACAGCTCCAGGGAAAGCGGCGCCAGACTTCTTCACCCAGGATTTCGGCAGTCTTGCGCACCTGCTCCTGGCGATCGGTCGGGATTTCGCAATGGAAACTCTCAGGCAACAGCCTGCCCGTGCCACTGTCTTCCAGACGGTCGAGCAGATGGCGCAGGATGCGGAAGCTGGAAGGAACGACACCGCTGGAGTCGCCTGAATGCACGCCCTCGTCCAGCACCTGGACTTCCAGCGTGCCCGACACCATGCCGCGCAGCGAAGTGGTCATCCACAACTGATCATAGTTGCCTGCACCCGAATCCAGGCAGACGACCAAGGCCACATTGCCCAGTTGATCGCGCAAGGCATCGACGTAGGGCAGCAGATCGTAGCTGCCGGATTCCTCGCACGTTTCCACGATACCCACGCAGCGCGGGCGCGGCACCCCTTGTTTGTCCAGCGCCATGATGGCCGTGAGCGAGGCGTATATGGCGTAACCGTCATCGGCCCCGCCGCGGCCATACAGCTTGTCGTCCTGATACTTGGGCGTCCACGGCCCCAGGCCGGCGCGCCATCCCGAGAATTCGGGCTGCTTGTCCAGGTGGCCGTACAGCAGGATGGTGTCGCCATTGTCCGACCGGGTGGCAGGCACGTCGAAGAAGATGACCGGCGTGCGGCCCGGCAAACGGATGACTTCGAGCTTCAGCCCGGCCACTTTCTGCGCCTGAACCCACTGCGCGGCGTCGCGCACGACACGCTCGATATAGGCATTTTTCTCCCAGTCGGGATCGAAGGCGGGACTCTTGGCGGGGATGGCAATGTAGTGCGTGAGCGCCGGGATGATCTCCCGATCCCACATGTCGTTGACGAAGCCCTGCAAGGCGTCAGGGTCCAGACGGGACGCGAGCGCGTCCTCGGGGATGCGTGCATTCATGGGGGATTCCCTCGCGCATCACCGACCTGCCAGCCGGGGCGCTCTGATCGTTAAAGACCTAATGTTAAGCCAAAACAAGGAAAGCCCTGCCCTGTCAAGGCGAGACGAGCGCCCTGCTGTTTCACAGATCGATCGTGGCCAGAGCAGCACATCAGCGCGCCGGCCCGGTGTGACCGAATAGGCGCAGGACGCAGGCGTAGCCTGTCGCAATGGTCGAACTGGCGACGCGGCAGATTGGTATGAGAAAGGAATCTGGAACCACTACGCACGCTGGTTGCCGCGCCTTGAAATCGGCGGCAACTGGCGTAGTGATTCTGAGAATTGGTGCGCCCGGCAGGATTCGAACCCACGACCCCTTGGTTCGTAGCCAAGTACTCTATCCAACTGAGCTACGGGCGCTGAAGGAGCAAGAATATAGCATGAGTTTCAACCTCTGTGGCAAGAACTGCGAAAGCGCATCCAAAAAAGCAGCTGTGCCTGCAGGCGCGGAACAATTCTATATTCACCCAAGACTCATCAATATCATTCTATATTTCCTGAAGTTATATTCAAACAGGAAATGGTTTGTTGGTTGCCAGGCGGGCTGCAGGCATGATGGTACGCATCCTGTTTCTACCATCGAGTACGGAGTCTCTCTTGATCAAGCGTTTGTTGGCCTATTCTGCACTGGCCATGTCATCGGTCGTCGCGGCACCCGCTTCTGCGCAGCAGACAATTCTGAACACCTCCTACGATATCGCGCGAGAACTGTTCACCGACATCAACCCACGCTTCAAGGCTGACTGGAAAGCCAAGACAGGAGAAGACGTCAACATCGAACAATCCTTTGCTGGCACGTCGCGCCAGGCCCAGTCGATCATCCAGGGCCTGAAGGCCGACATCGTCACGTTCAACCAGGTGACCGATGTCGACGCGATTGCGCAGCGCGGACTGTTGAGCCGCGACTGGCAGTCCAAGTTCGGCAACAACAGCTCTCCCTATTTCAGCACCATTGCGTTTCTAGTGCGAAAAGGCAATCCCAAGAACATCAAGACCTGGGATGATCTGGTGCGTGACGACGTGAAAGTCGTCTTCCCCAATCCCAAGACATCCGGCAACGCCCGCTACACCTACCTGGGTGCCTGGCTGTATGCATCCGAGAAATTCAAGGGCGACGAAGCCCAGGTCAAGGCATTCGTAGGCAAACTGCTGAAGAACGTCGAAAGCTTCCCCACTGGCGGACGCGGTGCGACGGTTGCCTTCGCGCAGAACAACCAGGGCGATGCCGTGCTGACTTTCGAATCCGAGGTGAACAACATCTCGCGCAGCGAAGAATTCAAGTCGCACGCCTTCGAAGTGGTGGTTCCCCCGGTGAGCGTGCTGGCGGAATTTCCGGTTGCCGTGGTCGACAAGGTAGTGGACGAGAAAGGCACCCGCAAAGTGGCCGAGGGCTACCTGAACTACCTGTATGAACCCAAGACGCAGGACCTGCTCGGCTCTTATTACTACCGCGTGCACGACAAGGATGCCGTGAAGAAATATGCCGATCGCCTGCCCGAGATCAAGCTGATCAACCCGCAGACCGAACTGGGCTCATGGGACGAGATCCAGAAAAAACATTTTGCCTCGGGCGGAATACTGGACCAATTGCTGGCTGCCGGACGCTAAACTCGACATCCCCCCCGACCTGCGATACGCCGGACTGCCGGCGACATCGGAGGGTGGCCGCTGCTCGGGGGAGAGCAGGGACGAAACGACGTTCACGGCGCGGCTGGCGTCGTGCACGTGCACGGTCTGGCCG
>JAEYZR010000029.1 GCA_023427945.1 Pseudomonadota bacterium
GGTTGAAAGAGACGGTCAGACTGGCGGCTGGCCTGGACAACAACAAACAGCTCAGCGAAGAGGCAGTGATACGGGCGGTACAAGTGCTCGAACGTTTTGGTGAAAGGCTGCGCAGTTTCCACCCCGACCGGGTGCGAGCAGTCGCCACCAACACTTTTCGCGTCGCCCGCAACACCGCCGACTTCCTGCCCGCCGCGCAGAAGGCGCTGGGCTTTCCCATCGAGGTCATCGCAGGACGCGAGGAAGCCCGGCTGATCTTCACCGGCGTGGCCCACACCCTGCCCCCCTCTCCCGACAAACGGCTGGTGGTGGATATTGGGGGTGGCTCCACCGAAATCATCATCGGCAAGGGTTTTGAGCCCGGTCCTATGTCCTCGCTTTACATGGGGTGCGTGAGCTACAGCCGCCAATTCTTTGCCGACGGCATCGTCGATGCCTACCAGATGCGACTGGCCGAGATCGCCGCCCGGCGCGAAGTGGAAGGCATCGCCAAGCAATATCGCAAGATGGGCTGGAAAGAAGCCTACGGCTCTTCCGGCACCGCCAAGGCCTTGCACGCCATACTCACCCAATGCGGTTTCTCGCAAGAAGGCATCACACGCGCAGGGCTGGCCAAGCTGAAGGACCGGATCGTGCGTGCCGGCCGCGTCGTGCCTGAGGACCTGCCGGGCATCAAGCTGGAGCGAGCCGACGTCTTGCCCGGTGGCCTGGCCATCATGTCCGCCATTTTCGACGAGCTGGGCATCGCCCGCATGGAAACGGGCGACGGCGCCTTGCGGCTGGGCGTGCTGTATGACCTGCTGGGCCGCGACGACGAGCACGACAAGCGCTTCGAGACCGTCCGGCAGTTCGGCAAACGCTACCATGTCGACGCATCGCAGGCCGCCCGAGTCAAAAAAACAGCCCTGGCGCTTTTTGACCCCATTTCCGAAAACATGCCCGACCGTGCGCACTTGCGCACGGCCCTGGGCTGGGCCGCCGACCTGCACGAGATTGGCATCTCCATCGCCCATAGCGCCTATCACCGCCATTCCGCCTACATTCTGGACAATGCCGACATGCCGGGATTTTCCCGTGCCGACCAGCAACTCATGTCGGTCCTGGTGCTGGCACACCAGAGCAAACTGAGCAAAGTGGAAGACATGGTGCGCTCGCGTGACCAGTGGCTGGCCATTCTCTGCTTGCGGCTGGCGGTGCAACTGGCCCGGCGGCGCGAGTCCATAGACCCTCTGCCCCTGGCTGCGTCGGTGAAAGGGGAATCCATCGTGGTGACCGTCGATGGCAAATGGCTGGCCGATCACCCGCTGAGCGACTTCAACCTGCGTGCCGAAGAAGCCGAGTGGACCCGTATCGGCTTCGCGTTCGAGCTGCTCGAACGTTGAGGCCTGCCCTGCCCCAGGCGCTGCTCAGGGGCAGATGTAGATCTCGCGCGTGAACTGGCGCAAGGATCGCCGCAGGCTGCGGGTACGGCGGCACAGCAGGCGCAAGGCTGTTCGACGCAGCCTGGCCGCCAGCCACACCCCGAAATTGGGGGCCGAAACCGCAGGGCTGGCCTCTGCCCGTATCATGCGCCCACCTGTACGGGCAGGCACGGCGTGTAGTCCAGCTTCAGGTGTCGCTGGTAGCGTGCATCCATCTTGCAGACGTCCAGCAGCACGGGCATGTCTGCCGTGTTGAAGTCCGGATCCCATGCCGGCTCGCCACACACCCGGGCGCCCAGTTTCAGGTAGCCTTTGATCAAAGGCGGCACCTTGGCCGGCAAGGTATGCGCCAGGCGCTCCACGGGGTAACGGTGAATGGGCCGCACCCGGGGCACGCTCGGGTCGTCAAGGTGCGGAGACATCTGGCGCCACACCTCTGCAGCGCACACGCCGTCATCGCGCAGGCTGACACTGGCACACCCCAGCACGTAGCGATATCCCCCGCGCCGCATGATTTCAGCCACGCCGTTCCACAACAGCATGATGGCCGCACCCTGCCGGAAGTCGGCATGCACGCACGAGCGCCCGACTTCGATCAACCCCGTGCGCAGGGGCGCCAGGGCACTGATGTCGAATTCGGATTCGGTGTAATAGCCTCCGGCCAGACGGGCGCGCTCCGGCGTCAGGATCCGGTAGGTTCCGACGATGCGCCCGTCGGCCGATTCGCGCACGATGACGTGTTCGCACCAACGGTCGTAGCGGTCCTGATCCAGACCCCGGGCGTTTGCGGGGAAGACGGCCCCGAGGTCCTCCGAGAATACGTCGTAGCGCAGGCGCTGCACGGCCTCGATTTCAGCAGGGCTGCGAGCCAGCCCGAGAACGAGCGCCGGGCCACTGCCCGGCCGTGCAGTCGCAGGCGTCTGAGCGGGATACGACGATCCCGTGCGAGCCAGTTCGAGCATACATCCCTCCTTGCGAGATCAATCAGGCAAGAATAGGGAAGATGTATGTCAGGTTCTTGACGCTAATGTGTACCTTGTATGACGCCTGGCGCGCGGGCTATTTCCAGCCGTCCTTGGCGACCTTGGCAAGCTCCTGCGCGCACGACTGCGCGAGCGCCTCGTCCTCGGCCTCGACCATCAGGCGCAGCTTGGGCTCGGTGCCCGAAGCCCGGATGAGCACCCGGCCACGGCCGGCCAGACGGCTTTCCACCGCTTCACGCGCAGCCTGCAAGCCCTTGTGTGTCTTCCAGTCCACATCTGCCGGCAAGGCCACGTTGATCATGTTCTGCGGATACATTTTCAGGTCGCCCAACCACTGCGCCAGGCTCTGTCCGCTGCGCGACAGCGCAGTCAGCACCTGCAAGGCCGCAATGATGCCATCGCCCGTGGTGTGCAGATCCAGACACAGCAGGTGCCCCGAACCCTCTCCACCATAGAGCCAGCCCCTGGCCTGCAACTGCTCCAGCACGTAGCGATCGCCCACATTGGCACGCTCGAAGGGCACATCCAGATCGCGCAGCTTGCGCTCCAGACCGTAGTTGGTCATGAGCGTTCCCACCACACCGGCCACCGTCTGGCGCGTCATGCGCTCGCGGATGATGGCATAGAGCAGTTCATCGCCGTTGTAAATCCGCCCATCCACATCCACCATCTGCAGGCGGTCTGCATCGCCATCCAGGGCGATGCCAAGATGCGCGCCCTGGCGACGCACCTCCGCGGCGAGATTCTCCGGGTGCATGGCCCCCACGCCCTCGTTGATGTTGAAGCCATCCGGCTGACAACCAATGGCGTGCACTTCGGCGCCCAGTTCGCGAAACACGTGGGGTGCCACGTTGTAGGCGGCGCCATGCGCGGCATCCACGACGATCTTCAGGCCGTTCAGATCGAGATCGTTGGGAAACGTACTCTTGCAGAATTCGATGTAACGCCCGGCAGCATCGTCCAGCCGGCGCGCCCGGCCCAGGGACTCGGACCCCACGCAGCCCAGCGGCTCTTCGAGCGCGCGTTCAATGGCCTCCTCGATGGCGTCAGGCAGTTTCATCCCCTGGGCGGAGAAGAACTTGATGCCGTTATCCTGAAACGGATTGTGGGAGGCGCTGATCACGATGCCAGCCGCCATGCGCAATGTACGCGTCAGGTATGCCACTGCAGGCGTGGGCAGCGGCCCGGCAAGCATCACGTCGATACCGGCCGCCGACAGGCCCGCCTCCATCGCCGATTCCAGCATGTAGCCCGAAATACGCGTGTCCTTGCCAATCAGGACACGAGGACGTTTATGACGTCCGGCACTGGCCCCCTCGCGTGCCAGCACTCGCCCCGCGGCGTAACCCAGACGCATGGCGAATTCGGCATTGATGACGGCGCCACCGACCTCACCGCGCACACCGTCGGTACCAAAATATTTACGTTCACTCACCCTCTACTCCTGTTTCTGTCGCCCGCCAGACCTTCAGGGCATCTACGCTCTCCCGCACGTCGTGGACCCGGACGATAGCCGCACCGCGCACCACGCATGCCAGCATGGCCGCTACGCTACCTGCCACGCGTTCACTCACGTCGCGTCCTGTCACCTGCCCGATCATGCTCTTGCGAGACAGTCCAATCAAGACAGGCAGGCCAGGCACATCCAGACGATCCAGGTGACGCAGTAACTCGTAATTCTGTTCTGTGGTCTTGCCAAATCCGAAACCGGGGTCCAGCACAATACGGCCTGCCGCCACCCCCGCTGCCCCGAGCACCTGGGCACGCTCGGTCAGAAATGCGCCGACTTCACCCACGACATCGCGATAGGCTGGCGCGTTCTGCATGCTGCGCGGCTCGCCCTGCATGTGCATCACACAAAGCCCGCAGTTCGAGTCGCGCACGGCTTCGACGGCCTGTGGCTGGCGAAAGCCGTAGATGTCGTTGATCAGGTCCGCTCCCGCATCCAGGGCCGCGCGCATTACTTCGGGCTTGAAGGTATCGACCGAGATGGCGACGCCACTGTCGCGCAAGCTGCGCACCACCGGGATCACACGCGCCAACTCTTCTGCCAGAGGCACGGCAGCCGCTCCGGGCCGGGTGGACTCGCCACCGATATCCAGGATGTCCGCACCGGCCTCGATCAATTCATGCGCATGGCGCACCGCAGCCTCGGTGGCAAGAAATGCACCACCGTCGGAAAAGGAGTCCGGCGTGGCATTGACGATACCCATGACAAGCGGGCGCTTGAGTTCGAACTCGAAGCGCCCGCAAGTAAATTTATTTGCCATCAATACGTAACTGCGTCAATCGCGGTCCGGAAATCAGACCGCTGCTGGCGCGTTGTCGCCGCCGGGCGCCAGTCCCGTGGGCGGCACGTTCGGCGTATCCGAGGGCACGTCAGGCACCTTGGGTGCACGGGGAGGACGACCGTTTATGATGTCGTCGATCTGGTCCGAATCAATGGTTTCCCATTCGAGCAGCGCGGCGGTCATCACTTCGACCTTGTCACGGTTCTCTTCGAGAATGCGACGTGCCACGCCATACTGCTCGTCGATGATCCGGCGAATTTCCGAATCGACCTTCTGCATCGTGGCTTCAGACATGTGCGTGGTCTTGGTCACACTGCGGCCCAGGAACACTTCGCCTTCGTTTTCTGCGTAGACCATCGGACCCAGTTCGTCGGTCATGCCATAGCGTGTGACGATATCGCGGGCAATGGCCGTAGCGCGTTCGAAGTCGTTGGACGCCCCCGTGGTCATCTGATTCATGAACAGTTCTTCGGCAATGCGACCACCGAACAACACGGCGATGGTGTCCAGCAGGCGCGATTTGTCCATGCTGTAGCGATCGTTCTCCGGCAGTTGCATGGTCACGCCCAGGGCACGGCCGCGCGGGATGATGGTGACCTTGTGGACCGGATCGGTCTTGGGCAGCATGCGCGCCACGACAGCGTGACCCGACTCGTGATAAGCCGTGTTCTTGCGTTCCTCTTCGGGCATGACGATCGAGCGGCGCTCGGCGCCCATGATCAACTTGTCCTTGGCCTTCTCGAAATCCGACATGTCCACGGTACGGCCATTGCGGCGCGCAGCAAACAGTGCCGCCTCGTTCACCAGGTTGGCCAGATCGGCGCCCGAAAAACCGGGGCAGCCACGTGCCAGCACGTGGGCATCGACGTTCTGCGCCACCGGCACCTTGCGCATGTGAACTTTCAGGATCTGCTCGCGGCCACGGATATCGGGCAGGGGCACGACCACCTGGCGGTCAAAACGCCCCGGGCGCAGCAGTGCGGGATCCAGCACGTCAGGACGGTTGGTGGCGGCAATCACCAGCACACCCACGCCAGATTCGAAACCATCCATCTCGACCAGCATCTGGTTCAGGGTCTGCTCGCGCTCGTCGTTGCCACCGCCCAGACCTGCGCCACGCTGACGACCCACGGCATCGATTTCGTCGATGAAGATGATGCAAGGAGAGTGCTTCTTGGCGTTTTCGAACATGTCGCGCACGCGGGCGGCACCCACGCCGACGAACATTTCAACGAAATCGGAACCCGAAATACTGAAAAACGGGACTTTTGCTTCCCCGGCGATGGCCTTGGCCAGCAAGGTCTTGCCAGTACCGGGCGAACCCACCATCAGCACGCCACGGGGAATACGACCGCCCAGCTTCTGGAACTTGGTCGGGTCCCGCAGGAAGTCAACCAGTTCCTGCACGTCTTCTTTAGCTTCGTCGCAACCGGCAACGTCCACGAACGTGATGTTGTTGGTGTTTTCATCCATCATACGAGCGCGCGACTTGCCGAAGCTGAACGCTCCGCCCTTGCCACCGCCCTGCATCTGGCGCATGAAAAACACCCACACGCCGATCAGGAGCAGCATGGGGAACCAGGACACGAAGATGCTCATCAGGAACGAGGGCTCTTCGCGGGCTTTGCCCGACACCTGCACGCCGGCCTTCAACAGGTCGGAAACCATCCAGATATCGCCGGGGGAGGTCAACGAATACTGGCGCCCGGCATCGGGTGTGACATAGAGCACATCGCCCTGCACGTCCACCTTGCGCACCCGGCCCGCCTTCGCGTCCTCCATGAATTGGGTGTAGCTCACGCCGTCTTGCGTCTGCGTACGGCCGTCGAACTGCTTAAACACCGTAAACAGTACAAGTGCGATCACCATCCACACCGCAACTTTGGAAAATGAATTGTTCAAGGTCGATCTCCTGCTCTCTCGCTTCCAGCCCTTGGATGGCACCCCGGGGCGGGAAAGGATCGCGTCCACAATTAAGTCAATGATTTCATTCTACCTTGGACAGGAAGAATGCGTTGGGCAATGCAACGATAGGATGGAATACAGGACATTTTTACCGCTGTCGGCCCGAAATAAAGCCACAGCGGGTTCGCGTCAGGTACTTCTACCGCCTTGTTTCATACCGCGCGCGACCAGAAACGTCTCGGACGACTTCGCCCGCGATGCCTTTGGTTTGCGCTCGACCACGCGCCTGAAATGCTGCTTCAGAGATTCGACGATCTGGGAATAACCGCTGCCATGAAAGGCTTTGACGATCAGGGCGCCATCCGGCTTCATGTGTTCCAGGGCAAATTCCATTGCCAGATCACACACATGCTGGATACGCGCCGCATCGGCCACCCCTACTCCGGACAAATTGGGGGCCATGTCGGAAATAACAAGGTCTACGGCCTGTTCGCCCACCAGTGCATGGAGCTGCTCGCCCACGGTGTCTTCCCGAAAGTCGCCCTGTATGAACTCGACTCCGGCAATAGGTTCCATTGGCAACATGTCCAGGCCGATGATGCGACCGTCGATCACCCCGCCAGGGCCCACCAGTTTTTCGCGTACCACCTGGCACCAACTGCCGGGCGAGCAGCCCAGATCGACCACGACGTCGCCTTTTTTCAGCAGTTTTTCGGTCTCCAGGATCTCGATCAGCTTGAACGCACCACGCGCCCGGTAGCCTTTTTGTTGCGCCAGCTTCACATATGGATCATTAATATGCTGTGCAAGCCATTCTTTTGAAAATCTATTTTTGGCCATTCCCGTACAATTCCGCCATGCCTAAATTAGAAATTACCCCGCGCGAGCGCAGTACCCTGCGCGCCGCTGCCCACCCGCTGCGCCCCGTCGTGCTGATCGGGGACGCCGGCTTGACCGACGCCGTGCTCAAAGAGATCGAGCTTAACCTGAATGCCCACGGCCTGATAAAGGTTCGTGCGGGCGGCCAGGAACGCGACGAGCGCGAAGCCATGCTGGCCACCATCTGCGACACCCTGTCGTGCGCGACGGTGCACCACCTTGGCAAGATGCTGATCCTGTATCGACCAGGCAGCATCAAGCCCGCCGTGCCTGCTGAGGTGTCGAAGGAAGCCCCCAAGCGCCGCCCTTCCGACCCCCACACACCCAAGAAACTGGCCGCTACCGGCAAGGTGCTCACGCGCAAGGATGTGCGTGCCGAACGCCGTGCCGTGGATGCCGAAGCCGAGAACGCACGCGCCACACCACGCGAACGCTACATGCAGTTGAACAAGAACGGCAAACCGGTACGCCCTGCCACGCGCCCTGCCAAGACGGCGGGACGCACGGTAGCCAAGCGGGTCGGCAGCGCCATGAGTCTGCGCGCAGGTGCCCGCAAGGGTGGCCTGACGGGCGGTTTGCGCAAAAGTATCGGAACCGTGAAAAAGTAAGCGGTCTTCACGGTCGTAACGGACCACGATCCACACTAGGCGTTGCCCGTCGCCACCGACGACATCAGCGCCCGCATTGTACAAGGGTAGCGTGCCGGCCAGGCCGCTGCCCTGTTTTTTTCAGGTTGCTTGAGCGCAACACCATTACGATTAATTAATAGCAATCATTTTCATTCGCGATAAGATTCTGAGTCAATGACGACTGTGCGGTGGCACTGAGCTATGACCCATCAAAAGATTTTCGCCCGTCTGGGCGCAGCGGCCACGCTGATTTCGCTGGGAACGACTCCCCAGGCCCAGAGCGCGCCAGAACCTGTCGCCCTTGAAACCATCACCGTGCAAGCCAGCGCAGACGCTTCAGCCGAAGGCCTGTCGCCGGCCTACCCCGGCGGGCAGGTTGCCAAAGGCGGGCGGGTCGGGATACTGGGCACCCGTGACAACATGGATTCCCCATTCAGCGTCACCAGCTATACCAATGAGCTCATACGCGACCGACAGGCCCGCAGCGTGGGAGAAGTGCTGCAAAACGATCCCGGCGTGCGCGTTGCACGAGGGTTTGGCAACTTCCAGGAATCCTATTTCATGCGCGGCTTCGTGCTGGGTTCGGACGACGTGGCCTACAACGGCCTGTATGGTTTGCTGCCGCGCCAGTACATTGCAACTGAACTGTTCGAACGGGTCGAAGTTCTGCGAGGCGCGTCGGCCTTCCTGACCGGAGCGACGCCCTCCGGCGGGGGCATCGGCGGAGTCATCAATCTCGTACCCAAACGCGCCCCAAATGAAGCACTCACCCGCCTGACGGCAGGTTTCTCGAGCGACTCCAGCGTCACCGGGGCTGCCGACATTGCACGCCGTTTCGGTCCCGAGGACCGCTTGGGCATTCGCGTGAACGCAGCGCACCGCAGCGGCGATTCCGGCGTCGACGACGAGAACAGCAAGCTCACCCTGGGCTCGATAGGGCTGGACTGGCGTGGCGACAACTTCCGTCTGTCCGGGGATATCGGTTGGCAGGATAACAAGCTGCGCCGAACGCGGCCGAACGTCACGCTGGGCACCGGGGTCACGACCGTACCCACCGCGCCAGACGCGAGTTCGAACTTCGCCCAGCCCTGGTCTTACTCCAACGAGCGCGACACGTTTGGCAGCCTTCGCGGCGAATACGACATCAGCGAGAAAGTGACTGCCTGGGCGGCTTATGGCATGCGCCGCAGCAAAGAGGCCAACTCGCTGGCCAACGTGACGCTCTCCAATGGGCAGACCGGCGCAGGCAGTTTCTACCGCTTCGACAATACCCGCGAAGACCGCGTGAATACCGGTGAGATAGGCGCGCGGGCCAAAACGCGCACGGGCGCGATTGGCCACGAGATCGTGATTTCGGCCAGCTATTTCGAACTGGAGAAGAAAAACGCCTACGCATTCGACGCCAGCAATACACGGCCAACCAATATTTACGATCCCGTGACCTATTCGCGCCCGCCGTTCAGCAGCACGGCAGGCTATGGCAACGATCTCGACAACCCCGCACTGAACGGACGCACCCGCCTGGCGAGCTACGCCATTGGCGATACCTTGTCTGCTTTTGATGATCGCCTGCTGCTCACGCTGGGATTGCGCCACCAGCGCCTCTACACCCGCGACTTCGACTACAACACCGGCATAGGTCGGCCAGCCTATGAGCGCAGCCGCAACACGCCGGCGGCGGGTATCGTTTTCAAGCTCGATCCTCGCTTCTCGATATACGCCAACTACATCGAGGCGCTCACCAAAGGCGACTCGGCCCCCAGTACCGCAGTGAACCGGGGCGAAAGCCTGGCTCCCTACGTGTCAAAGCAAAAAGAAATCGGCGTGAAATTCGATGGTGGCCGGATCGGCGGTGGGCTGGCCCTGTTCTCGATATCGAAACCACGCGGCGTATTGGGTAGCGACGAGGTCTTTAGCGAATCAGGTAAAGACAGACACCAGGGCGCGGAGCTGACGGTATACGGAGAAGCCACCCGCAGCCTCAGGGTATTAGGAGGATTGACCTGGCTCGATACAGAACAACGCCATACCGGTTCGAACACGACTGACGGCAAACGCGTGATCGGCGTGCCCAGATTCCAGGCGACCATGGGGGCTGAGTGGGATATTCCCGGCGTTTCAGGGTTGTCGATCGATGGCCGCATGGTCTACACGGGATCGAGCTACGCCGACGCTGGAAACACGTTGCGCGTACCCAGCTGGACGCGCTTCGATGCTGGCCTGCGCTACAACATGGACGTCAATGGTCATCTGGTGACCTGGCGCGCTCGTGTGGACAATGTGTTTGATCGCAATCACTGGTCGTCCGTGGGCGGCTATCCTGGGTCGGGCTATCTGACGCTGGGAGCGCCGCGCACCTATTCTCTGACCGCCAGCTTCGAGTTTTGATGCCAGGACATCGGGCTATCGATCATGCGATGGCCCGTATATGTGCGTTCAGGCGACCAAACGTCCGCCTGAATTGCACAAGCGGCAAGGCTCAGAGGTAACGCACACTGATGACTTCGAACTCACGTTCGCCCGAAGGCGCACGCACGGTCACGACTTCGCCTTCGCTTTTACCAATGAGCGCACGGGCAACCGGGCTGGACACCGAAATACGGCTTTCACGGATGTCGGACTCGGCATCGCCCACGATCTGATACACCACACGATCGCCGGACTCCAGGTCTTCGATCTCGACTGTGGCGCCAAATACGACGCGGCCTTCGGCATCCAGAGCGGCAGGATCGATGACCTGCGAATTGGACAATGTGCCATCCAGCTCGGCGATACGACCTTCGATGAAGGCCTGGCGCTCGCGGGCGGCCTCATATTCGGCATTCTCGGACAGATCGCCTTGTGCACGCGCCTCCGCGATTGCGTTGATCACAGAAGGACGCTCGACGGTTTTGAGGCGGTGCAACTCGGCTTGCAAACGCTCTGCCCCGCGCACAGTAATTGGAATGGCAGACATTATTATTTCCCAAAAAGTTAAAAGACGCTCGCAATGGAGCGTCTTGGCGGCGCGCACGATGCGCATGTGATAAAGGTAAAGGTTACGGCCGTTTTCGAGTTTGGCCGCGAACCAAAGCAAAACCCCGGCTCGGATCTTGAACCGGGGTTTGTGGGTCTATTGTGGTCAAAGTAGCGAGGAAAAGCAAGCCGGTCAGTGATCCCTGGCGTCCTCTGCCTGCGCAGGCGGAGTCGCCCCCACCGGCGCGGGCGCACCGACACGCAGCAGCGCGTACAGGGCGATCGCACCAAACGTTGCCGTACCAATGCCGCCCAGATGGAAATCGCCCAGTTTCAGCGTGAAATCGCCCGCTCCCAGCACCAGGGTCACGGCGGCGGTGATCAGGTTGCGGTTGTCGGAGAAATCCACCCGGTTCACCACCCATATGCGCGCCCCGGCAATCGCGATCAGACCGAACACGACGATGGACATGCCGCCCAGCACAGGGCCGGGTATGGTCTGTATGAGCGCACCGAATTTGGGCGAAAAACCCAGAACGATGGCAATCAGCGCGGCCAGCACAAATACCAGCGAGGAGTAGATCCGTGTGACCGCCATGACACCGATGTTTTCGGCGTACGTGGTCACGCCCGTACCGCCCACGGCGCCCGACACCATCGTCGCCACGCCGTCGCCGACAAAAGCGCGTCCCATGTAGGCATCCATCGGCCGCCCGGTCATGGCGGCGACCGCTTTCACGTGGCCCAGGTTCTCGGCCACCAGAATGACGGCCACCGGCACGATGAGCGTCATGGCCTGGACCTGGAACACTGGCGCCGAGAAGCTGGGCAGGCCCAGCCAGGCCGCGCTGGCGACTCCGGAGAAATCGATGGGCTTGCCCCACCCCAGCACATTGGTGAACAGCCCATACACCACGCAGGCAGCGATCAATCCCACCAGGATGAGCAGGCGCTGCACCATGCCCCGGGTGAACACGGCCACCCCACCGACCGCCACGATGGTCATCAGCGCCATCATGGCATCGAATGTCGATTGCCCCATCGCGCCCCTGACGGCGATCGGCGCCAGGTTCAGGCCAATCACCGCCACCACGGCACCGGTCACCACGGGCGGCATGAGTGTTTCGATCCAGCGCGAACCCGCGCCCGAGCGGGCATTGGCCATCCACATGATCAGGCCGATGAGGGTATAGGCGACGCCGCAGGCGATGATCGCACCCAGCGCCACCCCGATGTTGGCATTGGGGCCACTGCCGGCATAACCCGTCACGGCCACCACGCCACCGATGAAGGCAAAGCTGGAGCCCAGATAGCTGGGGACCCGTCCACCCACGAACAGGAAAAAAATCAGGGTGCCCACGCCAGACATGAGAATCGCGACGTTGGGATCAAAGCCCATGAGCAACGGCGCCAGGACGGTCGAGCCGAACATGGCGACCACGTGCTGCGCGCCCATTGCAACGTTCTTGGGCCAGGACAGGCACTCATCAGGCGCGATGAGCGTGCCGGACGTTGCGCCGTCGATACGGCGCCAGCGAGGGAAATAAGACATGGTATGGGTTCGAAAAGATTAGGCACCGTTGGCAACGGCGCTGCGCAAGTGTACCTAGGCCAGCGACATAGTTACACTACTGAATTAGCGGACAGGAAGATTTCAAATGACGGAAATGTGGTTCATGCGGCACGGCGAGACCGACTGGAACGTCGTCAGGCGGCTGCAAGGCTGGCGCGACATTCCCTTGAACGAGACGGGACGCAATCAGGCGCAGTATCTGGGCGAACATCTGGCGAAGCTCGCCAGGGCAGCCCCCTTTGACGTGGCCTACACCAGTGACCTGGTGCGCACGGTCAACACGCTGGCGCCAGCCGCGAAACTGCTGGGCATGACCCCGATCTCCGAGCCCGGGCTGCGCGAGCGCCATTACGGTGTGCTGGAAGGCCTGGCCGTGGGCGAGCTGGCCGACAAGGCGCCCCCTGCGGCTTATGCGGCCTGGTCCAATCGCGAGGAACACGGTTCGGTGGGTGACGACGGCGAAACGCTGCGTCAGTTCCATGACCGCATCGTCGGCACGGTATCGGACATTGCTGCACGCCATGCGGGCCAGCGAGTACTGGTCATGACACACGGCGGCGTGCTGGACATCATCTGGCGCCACGCACAGGCGATGCCTCTGGCGGACAAGCGTCGCACGCCCATGTTCAACGTCAGCATCAATCGCGTGAAAATCAGCGACCAGGGCTGGGAGATCCTTGGCTGGGGCGATGTCAGCCACATGCCGGCACCGGTGGGCAACGACGTCGTCGCCTGACATGACTGGCTGGCGGGCGCGGGTGCGTACACCTCGCCCCCCCAGGCTGTAAACGGCTAACGGATCGACTTGCTGCGTGGCTTGCGCGGCGCATTGCGCGCGGCCAGGTCATATAGCCAGTCGGGCAGCCACTTCATCAGACGAGCCACTATCCCCATCTGCCACGGGATGACCTTATAGGACACCCCACGTTCGATGGCTCGTGCAGCGCGTTGCGCAAACACGTCGGCATCCATCAGGAACGGCATGCCGTAGGGGTTGGCCGCCGTCATGGCCGTGCGAACGTAGCCCGGCGCGATCGTCACCACCCGGATGCCCTCGCCGTTCAACTCCAGCCTCAGGCTCTCGCAATAGGTGGCCACGGCTGCCTTGGAGGCGCTGTACGCGCCGGCGCCGGGCAACCCGCGCACGCCGGCCACGCTGCCGATGCCCACCAGCCGCCCACGACCGGCGGCACGCATGGCGGCCACGAACGGTTCGAATGTGGAAACTGTGGCCAGAACGTTGGTATCGATGATGGCCTTGAACACGTCGAAATCTTCGCCGTGTTCAGTGGACGTGCCGGCACTGATGCCGGCGCTGGCAATGACGATGTCGATACGCTGGCCGGTGTACGCGAGAAAAGCGCGTGCAGCATCGTGCAGTGCCTGGCGGTCACGCACGTCCAGCGTGTAGCACTGGTGATGGGAGCCGAGTGAGCGAGCCAGTTCGGCGAGCACATCGCCGCGCCGCCCGACCAGTCCCAGCACCGCGCCCTGCGACGCGTAGTGACGCGCCAGCGCCGCCCCCAGCCCACTGCTGGCCCCGGTGATGAAGACGGCGGGACGGGCGTGGGGCGACATGCCGGTACGGTGAGCCGGAGCGGCTTACTGAGGCGTCAACGACGCATGCAGTTCCTGCAGCGGGTAGACCTTCAGCCCTGCACCACTGCGCAGATACTGCATGCCTTCGACTGCGGCACGTGCACCGGCGATGGTGGTGTAGAACGTGACCGCCGCAGCCAGCGACTGCGTGCGGATGGCCCGCGAGTCGGTGATTGCGTTGCGGCGTTCTTCGACCGTGTTGATCACGAAGGAGACTTCGCCATTCTTGATCAGATCGACGATGTGTGGACGGCCCTCAGTCACCTTGTTCACGACCTGAACCGGAATGCCCGCCTTTTCGATGAAATTGGCAGTGCCACGCGTAGCCACCAACTGGAAGCCCAATGCGTGCAGGCCACGCGCCACGTCCACGGCGCGTGTCTTGTCCTGATCCTTCACGCTGATGAAAGCCGTGCCGGACTCGGGCAGGCGCACGCTGGCAGCCATTTGAGACTTCACAAACGCTTCGCCAAAGCTCTCACCCACACCCATCACTTCACCGGTGGATTTCATCTCGGGGCCGAGGATGGTGTCCACACCGGGGAACTTGTTGAAGGGGAACACCGCTTCCTTGACGGAGAAGTACGGCGGCACGACCTCATGCGTGATGCCTTGATCCTTGAAGCTGCGGCCAGCCATCGCGCGGGCGGCAACCTTGGCCAGCTGCAAACCAGTGGCCTTGGAAACATAAGGTACCGTGCGCGAGGCACGCGGATTGACCTCGAGCACATACACATCACCATCCTGGATGGCGAACTGCACGTTCATCAGGCCCTTCACATTGAGCGCACGCGCCATCATTTCGGTCTGGCGCTTGATTTCGACAATGACGTCTTCGGACAGCGAATAAGGCGGCAGGCTGCACGCCGAATCGCCGGAGTGCACACCCGCCTGCTCGATGTGCTCCATCACCCCGCCGATGAACACCTGCGTGCCGTCGGCCAGGCAATCCACATCGACTTCGGTCGCATTGTTCAGGAAGCGGTCCAGCAGCACGGGAGAATCGTTGCTGACCTTGACCGCTTCGCGCATGTAGCGCTCCAGGTCGGTCTGCTCGTGCACGATTTCCATCGCCCGGCCACCCAGCACATAGCTGGGGCGCACCACCAGCGGATAGCCGATGTCGGCGGCATGCGCGAGCGCTTCGGCTTCGGTGCGTGCGGTACGGTTGGGCGGCTGGCGCAGGCCGAGCTTGTTCAGCAGTTTCTGGAAACGCTCGCGGTCTTCGGCCACGTCGATGGACTCGGGGCTGGTGCCGATGATGGGCACACCGTTGGCTTCAAGCGCACGCGCAAGCTTCAAAGGTGTCTGGCCACCATACTGAACGATCATGCCCACAGGGTTTTCCTTGTGGACGATTTCCAGCACGTCTTCCAGCGTCAGCGGCTCGAAGTACAGGCGATCGGACGTGTCGTAGTCGGTGGAGACGGTCTCGGGGTTGCAGTTGACCATGATGGTTTCATAGCCATCTTCGCGCAACGCGAGTGAGGCGTGTACGCAGCAGTAGTCGAACTCGATGCCCTGGCCGATGCGGTTGGGACCGCCACCGAGCACGATGATCTTCTTGCGATCGGTTGGTGCCGACTCACATTCCTCTTCGTAGGTCGAGTACATGTAGGCGGTGCGAGTGGAGAACTCGGCTGCGCACGTATCCACGCGCTTATAGACCGGACGCACGTTCAACTGATGGCGCAGCTTGCGCACTTCGCTTTCGGACGTGTCGAGCAGGAAGGCGAGGCGGCGGTCGGAGAAACCACGACGCTTCAGTTCCCACAGCAGACCACCATCGAGATCGGCAAGGGTCTTCTGTTCGAGCGCCAGCTCGATATCCACGATTTCCTTGATCTGCGACAGGAACCACGGATCGATCTTGGTGATGTTGAAGACTTCATCCAGCGACATGCCCTGGGCGAAAGCATCACCCACGTACCAGATGCGCTCGGGACCGGGTTCGCCCAGTTCGACCTGGAGCTTCTCGCGGTCCGTGGTTTTCTGGTTCAGGCCATCGACGCCGACTTCCAGGCCGCGCAGGGCTTTCTGGAAAGACTCCTGGAACGTGCGGCCAATGGCCATCACTTCGCCCACGGATTTCATCTGCGTGGTCAGGCGCGAGTCTGCGGTCGGGAATTTGTCGAATGCGAAACGCGGCACCATGGTGACCACGTAGTCGATCGAAGGCTCGAACGATGCAGGCGTGGCGCCGCCGGTGATTTCGTTCTTCAGTTCGTCCAGCGTATAGCCGACGGCCAGGCGCGCAGCGACCTTGGCGATCGGAAAGCCCGTGGCCTTGGACGCCAGGGCGGACGAACGCGAAACGCGCGGATTCATCTCGATGACGATCATGCGGCCGTCAACGGGATTGACGGCAAACTGCACGTTCGATCCACCGGTGTCCACGCCGATTTCGCGCAGGACGGCGATCGACGCGTTGCGCATGATCTGGTATTCCTTGTCCGTCAGCGTTTGCGCCGGAGCGACCGTGATCGAGTCGCCGGTATGCACGCCCATGGGATCGAGGTTTTCGATCGAGCAGACGATGATGCAGTTGGCGGCGCGGTCGCGCACGACTTCCATCTCGAATTCTTTCCAGCCCAGCAGGGACTCTTCGATCAGCAACTCGCTGGTGGGCGAGGCTTCCAGGCCACGGCGGCAGATTGTTTCGAATTCTTCGGCGTTATAGGCGATGCCGCCGCCGGAACCACCCATCGTGAAGCTGGGGCGGATGACCGTCGGAAAACCGGCCGAATTGGCTTCGCGCGCAATGCGACGCTGCACTTCCCAGGCTTCGTCCAGCGTGTGGGCCACGCCCGATTTCGCCGATTCAAGGCCGATGGCGCTCATGGCCACCTTGAACTTCTGGCGGTCTTCGGCCTTCTCGATGGCATGCTCGTTGGCGCCGATCATTTCCACGCCATGCTTTTCCAGCACACCGTGACGTGCCAGGTCCAGCGCGCAGTTCAACGCGGTCTGCCCGCCCATCGTGGGCAGCAGTGCATCGGGTTTTTCGCGCTCGATGATTTTTTCGACGGCCTGCCAGGTGATGGGCTCGATGTAGGTGACATCGGCGGTCTCCGGGTCGGTCATGATGGTGGCCGGATTGCTGTTCACCAGAATGACGCGATAGCCTTCGGCTTTCAGCGCCTTGCAGGCCTGTGCGCCGGAGTAGTCGAATTCGCAGGCCTGCCCGATGATGATGGGGCCGGCGCCAATGATGAGAATGCTTTTTAGGTCTGTACGCTTGGGCATGGTCTTTACTTTTTGTCGGCCATCAGGGCGATGAACTTGTCGAACAGTTCGATGATGTCGTGCGGGCCCGGGCTGGCTTCAGGGTGGCCCTGGAAGCAGAACGCAGGGCGATCGGTGAGCTCGAAGCCTTGCAGCGAACCGTCGAACAACGACACGTGGGTGACACGAGCGTGTGCAGGCAAGGTAGCGGCATCGACCGCAAAACCGTGGTTCTGGCTGGTGATGAACACGCGCCTGGTCTGCAGGTCGTGCACCGGATGGTTGGCCCCGTGATGACCGGTTTTCATCTTGATGGTGCTGGCACCGACTGCAAGGCCCATCAGCTGGTGGCCCAGGCAGATGCCGAAAGTGGGGATCTTCTTGTCGAGGAACACGCGGGTGGCCTCGATGGCGTAGTCGCAAGGCTCGGGATCGCCCGGGCCGTTGGCCAGGAACACCCCATCGGGAGACAGGGCCAGCACGTCGGCGGCCGGAGTCTGTGCGGGCACCAGCGTGATGCGACAGCCGCGGTCGGCCAACAGGCGCAGGATGTTGTGCTTCACGCCGAAGTCGTAGGCGACCACATGATGGGGCGTTTCGGCAGGCCGGGAGAAACCCTGGCCGAGTTTCCAGGTGCCGTCCCGCCATTCGGCCGGTGCTTCGATGGAAACAGTCCTGGCGAGATCCTGACCGGACATGCCGGGAAAGCCCTTGGCCAGTGCGACAGCGCGGTCGGCATCATCGCCCACCAGGATGCAGCTGCCCTGCGCGCCCTTCTCGCGCAGGATGCGCGTGAGCTTGCGGGTATCGACACCGGAAATGGCGACCACGCCTTGCGCCTTCAGGTAATCGGGCAAGGACTGCGTGGCGCGGAAGTTGGACACGCGGGCAGGACAATCGCGCACCACCAGGCCTGCGGCAAATACACGGCGCGCTTCGACGTCTTCTTCGTTGACGCCCGTGTTACCGATATGTGGGTAGGTCAGCGTGACGGTCTGCCCCGAGTAGCTGGGGTCGGTCAGAATTTCCTGATAGCCGGTCATGGCGGTGTTGAACACCACTTCGGCAACGGTATGGCCGGGCGCACCGATCGAAATGCCTCGAAAGATGGTGCCGTCCGCCAAAGCCAGAATTGCAGGAGGAAACCGGTTGGCGTCCTCGGGAAAAAGTTGCGGCAGCAAAGTCACACCCCGGAGTATTTATGAATCGACGATCAAACCTTCGGATTATAGCGCGAAGCGCAGTATCTAGCCCTTGGGAGGTCAAGAAACCCCTAGGATCGAGCATCGGGCGCTGTTCTTTTCCGTCATCGCCGGCCGTTTTTTCCGGGGGTTGCAGCACGCCCGTTCCAGGGGCCGTGCGAGGCCGTTTTCCGCCCAAATGATAAGCTCATGCCCTTGAACTGCACACCCGATCACACTGCCCCACCAGGACTGTATTGCATATGACCAGCCAACTCGACGCCCTGCGCAACCACACGACTGTAGTAGCCGACACCGGCGACTTCGAAACGATGCGCCTGCATCGCCCCACCGATGCCACCACCAACCCGTCCCTGATCCTGAAAGCGGTGCAGAAGGACGCCTACAGCCCCCTGCTCGACCAGGTCGTGCGCGAGCATCCGCAGGCGGACGTGATCGAGCTGCTGGATCGACTTCTGGTGGCCTTCGGCACCAAGATCCTCGAGATCGTGCCGGGTCGCGTGTCGACCGAAGTCGATGCGCGTCTGTCCTTCGACACTCAAGGCAATATCGATCGCGCGCGCCGGCTCATCGCACTGTACGAAAAGGCAGGCATCTCACGCGAACGTGTCCTCATCAAGATCGCTTCAACCTGGGAAGGCATACAGGCTGCGCGTGCCTTGCAGGCGGAAGGCATCAACTGCAACCTGACCTTGCTGTTCGCCTTGCCCCAGGCGGTAGCGTGCGCCGATGCACGAGTGAAACTGATCTCACCGTTCGTGGGACGCATCTACGACTGGCACAAGGCCCGAGCGGGCGCATCGTGGGTCGAGGCCGACCGTGCGGGCGCCAACGACCCCGGCGTGGAATCCGTCACGCGCATTTATCGCTACTACAAGGC
>JAEYZR010000096.1 GCA_023427945.1 Pseudomonadota bacterium
GTGCCTCCTTCGCCATCATCACCGTCGCCCTGATCTCCGGTGCGATCGCCGACCGGGCCCGCTTCTTCCCCTGGCTGCTCTCGGCAGCCGGACACGACGCCCGCTATCTGCATCCACTATGCCCTTCGGCCATGATTTTTGTGCCTTGCCGCGAGGGAATCACCCACAACGAAACGGAATACGCCTCGCCCCAGGATCTGACGGCAGGCACCCGTGTGCTGGCCCAAGTGCTGGCCGAGCTTTGCCTGAACGAGGAAGCGCCATGAACGCAGCAATTCCGAACGACACCCGCGTCGGACCCGACACGCACGCCACTGCGAGCGCCGCCGGCGGGTCGGTCGCACCCGGCAGATCGCATGCATTGGACACGCCCGCCGCCCCGCGCGCGCCCTTGCTGACGCTGAACAACATCTCCAAGACCTTTGGCGCAGTCAAGGCGCTCGACGGCCTGGGCGTTTCGATTGCGCCCGGCGAGTTCGTGACCGTCGTGGGCCCCAGCGGCTGCGGCAAGAGCACGTTATTCAACATCGTTGCCGGCCTGGAAGAGCCCGACGCTGGCGGCCAGATCGAGTTCCTGGGCAAAGCCTGCAAGGCCAGCAATCTGTTGGGGCAGGTCTCCTTCATGCCTCAACGCGACTTGCTGCTGCCCTGGCGAACAGTCATCGACAACGCCATTCTGGCCGTGGAGATGGAAGGCATGCGCCGCAGCGACGCCCGCCGCCAGGCGCTGGAGATGCTGCCCGAGTTCGGGCTCGCCGGATTTGAATCGCAGTACCCGCACCAATTGTCCGGTGGCATGCGTCAGCGCGTCGCACTGATGCGCACCTTCATGTTCAAGCGCGACCTGATGCTGCTGGACGAACCGTTCGGCGCGCTCGATGCGCTCACGCGCACCATGATGCAGCGCTGGCTGCTGGATGTGTGGCAGAAACACCGCCGCACGATTCTGTTCATCACCCACGACGTGGACGAAGCGATCTTTCTGGGCGATCGCGTGCTTGTGATGAGCGCGCGCCCCGGCCACGTGAAACTGGAGCAGAAGATCGACCTCGAACGCCCCCGGCGCGCCGAAATCGTGACCTCGCCAGCGTTCATCGCGCTCAAGCGCACCTTGCTGGAGGCGATCGAGGAAGAAAGCATGAAGTCATTCACCCTGACACAAGGAGCGGCGAAATGAGTGCGGCCAACGTCCCAGAGGGCATGGATCCCTCAGAATGGGAGGCGCGCGTTTCACTGGCTGCGTGCTACCGCCTGGTAGCCAGCCTGGGACTGGACGACCTGATCTACAACCACATCTCGATGCGCGTGCCCGGTACCGACGATCAGTTCCTGATCAACCCCTACGGCCTGCTGTTTGATGAGATCACGGCATCCAGCCTGGTACGCATCGATCTGCAGGGTCGCAAGGTGACGCCTTCCCCGTATGAAGTCAACGTGGCCGGCTTCGTCATTCACGGCGCCATCCATCAGGGGCGCCACGACGCGGTCTGCGTGCTGCACACGCACTCGGACGCCAGCATCGCGGTATCGGCGCAGAAGGAAGGGCTGCTGCCGTTGTCGCAATTCGCGATGCGCTTTTACCAGCGCCAGGCATTCCACGACTACGAGGGCGTGGCCATCGATCTGCAGGAGCAGGAGCGGCTGATCGATCACCTGGGTTCCCATCCAGTCATGTTGATGCGCAACCACGGCGTGCTCACCCTGGGCCGCACGCCAGGCGAGGCCTTCATGCTGCTTTATTACTTCGAGCGGGCCGCCCGCATCCAGCTGGACATGCAGGCTGCCGTAGCCGGCGGCGCCGGCCCCATCGTGGCGCCATCCCCCGATGTGTGCGAGAAAGCCGCGCGCCAGTTCTGGGAAAGCAAAGGCGACATCCTGATTGCGGGCCAACGCGAATGGCCCGGCTTTCTGCGCCGGCTCGACCGGCTCGATCCGTCATACCGCACCTGAGCCAACACCGCCATGCACACCACTGCCGAACACGGCAATCGAACACAACCTCTGAATATCTGCTTCATTGAACAAGGAGTTGAACGTGCTTGACACCCGCCCTCTGCACCCCGGATTCGGCATCGAAGTCCTGGACCTGGATCTCTCCAGCCCCGCAAGCGACGCCGCGGTCGACGAACTGGTCCAGGCCGTCGACAAACACTCGCTGATCCTCGTGCGCGGCCAGAAGTTGACCCACGAGCGTCACGTCGAGATCAGCCGCCGTTTCGGTTCATTGCTCACCCATGTGCTCAAACAGTTTCTGACCACCGGCCTGCCCGAAATCTACGTGCTCTCCAACGTCTCGGAAAACGGCAAGCCGATCGGCAATCACAAGGAAGGCTGGAACTGGCATTCGGATCTGTCGTATGTGGCCGAGCCCAGCATGGGATCGCTTCTGTACGCAGTGGAGGTGCCGCCCGTGGGGGCCGACACCCTGTTCGCCAGCATGCACCTGGCCTACGAAAATCTGCCTGAGAAAACCCAGGCCCGCATCCGCGGCATGAGTGCCACGCATTCCTACGCGGGCTACTACGGCAAGGCGTTCGCTGACCGCGAGCCGCTGACCGACGAGCAGAAAGCCCGTACGCCCGACGTCGTGCATCCCGTGGTACGCACCCACCCCACCACCGGGCGCCTGTCGCTTTACGTGGGTCAGGACATCGTCAAGCAGATCAACGACCTGCCCGCTGAAGAATCGACCGGGCTGCTGGCCGAACTCAACGCCCATGCGATCCAGGACGCGTTCACCTATCGCCACGTTTGGCAGCAGGGTGACCTCATCATCTGGGATAACCGCTCCACCATGCATTGCGCCACGCCTTACGAAGACACCAGGTACCGCCGCGTCATGCACCGCACGACCGTGGCGGGCGACCGGCCCTTTTGAAGAAGCAGTCCTGCAGCATCGTTCGTTCAACCTCGCAGTAATTACCTCTTCCAGGACATGATCATGCAAAAAAGACGTTTGCTTGCCTTGATGGGATGGGCCGCCACTTTCGGCATCGCGGCCCTGGCGACACCACTCACCTCGATGGCTGCGCAGGACACCGTGAAAGCCACGCTGCGCCTCAAATGGCTGCCGCAGACCCAGTTCGCCGGCTTCTACTATGCGCAGGCCAAGGGCTACTACAAAGAAGAAGGCATCGACCTGACGATCAATCCGGGCGGTCCGAACCTGCTGACCGAGAACCTGGTGGCCACGGGTGCCGACACCTTCGGCCTGTCCGGTGGCACCGACAGCGTCATGGCCGCCATCGACAAGGGCATGCCCATCGTATCGGTGGGCGTGGCCCACCAGATCACGCCCTTCGTGTTTGTGACCAAGAAGGACGGACCGGTCAACACGCTGAAGGATTTCGAGGGCAAGAAAGTGACCGCATGGTTCACCGGCGCCAACTATGTGCTGCTGGGCATGCTGGCCAACAATGGCGTGGACCGCAGCAAGGTCGATCTGCAGCCCCAGCAAGTCAGCGTGACGCCATTTGTCAACGGTGACGTCGATGTCGCCACCGCCACCTGGTACAACGAGCTCTACACCATCAGGCAACGGGTGGGCGAAGACAACCTGCGCACCTTCGTGGCCGAGGATTACGGCATCACTTTCCCGCGCGACACCTTGATCGTCTCCACCCAGACAGCTCGCGACAAGCCGGAGCTTGTGAAGGCATTCCTGCGCGCTTCGATCCGTGGCTGGAAAGAGGCCATGAAGAATCCGAAGGAGGCCGTGGATATCGTCATGAAAGTCGCACCCACACTGGACCGTGCACACCAGGAATTCATGCTGACCGAAGCCTATCGTCTGATGACCGCTGGCAAAGCCAAGACCGACGGCCTGTTCCATGTCGACCCGAGTGCCATCCAGGCAGCGCAGGACTTCCTGTTGCAGAACAAGGTGATCTCCAAGCCTGTCGATGTCGCCACGGCCTTTGACGGCAGCTTCCTGGCCTCCATCCCGGTAGCGGAGCGTCTGCCATGAACGCCGCGGTCGCATCGATCGGCCCGGGCGTGCTGACCGTGCTGCGCGGCGCGGCCGCCGTTGTGCTGATGGGGCTGGCCTGGGAGGCCATCGTGGTGCTCTTCAGTGTCGATCCGTACTACCTGCCGCGCCTGTCCACGATTCTGCAATCCATCGCAGCGGTGCCCGATGCCTACATCGCCGGCTTTGTGCGCACCCTGAGTGAAACCTTGCTGGGGTTCACCTTCGGGGTGATCGTAGGTGTGTTCAATGGGGTGATCTTCCATCGCTCGCGTCTGCTGAAGGAACTGATCTTTCCGATCTTCATCATCTCGCAGACCATTCCTGTCATCGCGTTCGGAGCGGTGGTGGTGCTGTGGTTCGGCAACACCATTCTGGCCAAGGCCCTGATCGCCTTCTACCTGACCTTCTTTCCCGTCACGGTCAATACGCTCAATGGCCTGGAATCCGTGGACTCACGCCAGGTCGACCTGCTGCGCAGCTTTGGCGCCAGCCGCATGAAGCTGCTGTTCCAACTGCAGTTGCCCGCTGCCTTGCCACAGATATTCGTGGCCCTTCGACTGGCCTGCACCTTGAGCCTGCTAGGTGCGATTGCCGGTGAATGGTTTGGGGACACCGTCGGGTTGGGGGTCTTGCTGTTGCAGGCCATGTACAACGAGAACGTGGTTGCGTTGTGGGCCACCATCCTGGTGTCCGGCCTGTTGGGGACATCGTTCTACGGTCTGGTCGCATGGGCCGAACACAAGATCGTTTTCTGGAAAGCGGAACTCTGATGAAACTTCACGCCCTTATCCCTGGCCGGGCCCAACGCCGTGCGGCGA
>JAEYZR010000204.1 GCA_023427945.1 Pseudomonadota bacterium
GTTTTACGGTATCGTCCAACGAAATCCTGGAGTCGCTCACCGACCCGTTGAATCAAATCGTCTCAGCGGTAAAAATAGCACTAGAACAGACGCCGCCGGAACTTGGCGCCGACATCACGGACAAAGGCATAGCTCTGACGGGCGGCGGTGCATTGCTGCGCGACCTCGATCGCCTCCTCCAGGAGGAAACGGGTCTGCCGGTCGTGGTGGCCGACGATCCTCTGACCTGCGTGGTCCGGGGCTGCGGTGAAGCGCTAGAGCATCTCGAAAAGCTCGGCGCAATTTTTATTAACGATTAGTCCTGCCGCTTTGGTCTGTCACTCCAGGCTCTGTCGGTTCCGGCGGGCCTGAGCTAGTCATGGCGCTCATTTTATGGTTCGACAGCACGGCACACCCCGCTTGTTCCGACGAGGTCCGTCGGCAGAGGTGCGCCTGTTCGTACTGGGGCTGGTCGCGCTGGCCCTGATCATCACGGATTCGCATGTCCGGGTGCTCGATCCCGTACGCCAGGGGCTGGCGACGGCGCTTTATCCTTTCCAGCGCGTCGTGATGGCCCCGCGTGACGGGGTACGGACGGTTTATGAATGGATCAACGCCGCCAACCTCATCCGCAGTGAAAACGAAGCGTTGCAGCGCCAACGTATCGAACTCTCGCAAGTCGCCTCGCATGCTGCCCAATTGGCAGCCGAAAACGGTCAGTTGCGACGGCTGCTGGGCGTCTCGGGTACGACCGCTCAGCCGGCTGTAGTGGTCGAGGTGCTGTATGAACCGCCCAATTCCTTCCATCAACGTCTGGTGTTCAACAAGGGCAGTCGCGATGGTATCGAAGCCGGCATGCCCGTCATCGACGAGGGCGGGGTGGTCGGTCAGATCATTCGCGTGACTCCCCTGACCGCCGAGGCCGCACTGGTGACCGACAAGGAAGTGTCCATACCCGTCCAGATCCTGCGCAATGGCCTGCGCCTGATCGTCTTCGGCGGGGACCAGGCGGGCAATATGGAGGTACGCTACCTGGCGGCCGATGCGGATATCCGGGAAGGCGATACCATTGTCACCAGTGGCGTAGGGGGCCTTTTCCCGGCAGGTCTGCCAGTCGCTCAAGTACGTTCGGTCGATCGTGATACGGCCTCCGGGTTCGCACGTGCAATCGTCGAGCCCCTGGCCCATCCCGAACGTTATCGGCATTTTCTCGTATTGCGTGTGGATGTGACCGAGTTGACACTTACACCACAGGAGGCACCTGTCAGTGAGTCGCAATGATCCTCGCCGCATCTCGAATCTGGACCTGCGCGGCAATGTGTCGCCCGAGCGGGTGGCGCCTTCCACGCATGGCGCATTTGTCTGGTCATCTCTGGTCGTCGTGTGGCTGGTGTCGCTGCTGCCCTGGCGGCTCTGGGAGGCCGCACCCGATATCCTCTTGATTACATTGGCTTTTTGGTGTGTCAATCAGGCTTCCCGTGTCGGGCTGGTAACCGCCTTCGTGTTCGGAATCCTCATGGATGTGCACGATTCCGGCCTGATGGGCGAGCTCGCGCTCAATTACGTCATCGTTGCCTACGGCGCAACGGTATTGAATCGCCGGCTGCAACACTTCGATCTGATGGCCCAGGCCATCCATCTCGCGCCGGTCATCCTGTTCTCCAAGCTTTTGACGGTACTCCTGCACGCCTGGATGGTGGGCAGTTGGCCGGGCTGGAACTGGGCGGTGGGTGCACTGTTGTCCGTGGCCCTGTTTCCTGTCTGGGGCTGGTTGCTGCAACAGCCCTTTCGCGGCGACGACGACCGCGACGCGGCGTCGGCCTGATCCATGTTCGAATTCAAGAAAACGGGCCAGCATCAAAAGCAGCGCTTTCGTCTGCGTGCGATCGTGGGCGCATCGTTTGCACTGCTGTTCTTCGTGGTTCTGGGGATGCGGCTCTGGTATTTGCAGGTCGACCGCTACGAAGGTTTTTCCGAGCGTGCGGATCGAAATCGTATTTCCGTCCTTCCGATCCCGCCGCGACGCGGGCAGATCATGGATCGCAACGGCGAGATTCTGGCGCGCAACTATCGGACGTATACGCTGGATGTCGTGCCTGCGCAGGCAGGCAATATCGACGACATGTTTGATCGTCTGCGCCAGATCGTATACATCAGCCCGTTCGATCAGCGCCGTTTCAAGCGCCGCATGGGCGAGCAAAGCCGCTATGCGAGCCTGGTGCTCAGAAACAATCTGAACGACACGGAGGCTGCGTGGTTTGCGGCCCATGCCTTCATGTTCCCGGGCGTGGATCTGCGCGCCCGTTGGGTGCGCGAGTATCCGCAGGGCGAGACTGCCGCTCACGTCGTGGGCTACATCGGTCGCATTGCGGAAAACGACCTGGAAGCCCTGGAGGCCAGCGGCTCTCTGGGCAACTATCGCGGCACCGATGTCATCGGCAAGAAAGGGATCGAGAAGACCTGGGAAGCACGCCTGCATGGCAAGACCGGGCTGGACGAGGTCGAGGTGAATGCCAGCGGGCGTCCCCTGCGTACCCTGCGCCGGATCGACCCGATCCCGGGTGAGGATGTGAAGCTCTCCATCGACCTGAACCTGCAGCGCGTTGCCGAGGCCGCCTTTGGCGATAACCGGGGCGCGCTGGTGGCTCTGGAGCCCAAGACAGGGGAGGTGCTGGCCTTTGTCTCCAAACCGTCTTTTGATCCCAATCTTTTCGTGGATGGGATCGATGTGGAAAACTGGCGGCAACTGAACGAGTCGCCTGATCACCCGTTGATCAATCGTCCGCTGTATGGGACTTACCCCATCGGTTCGACTTACAAACCGTTCGTCGCCCTGGCTGCCCTTGAATTGGGCAAGCGTAACGCGGCGCAGCGCTTTCCCGATCCGGGCTTCTACGAGTTCGGCGGGCAGCGTTTTCGCAATGCGGGTAGCGTGGCCTATGGCATGACCGACATGCACAAGGCGCTGGTGGTTTCTTCGGACACCTATTTTTATTCGTTGGGCCCGGAGATCGGCGTCAATGCTCTGCACGATTTCATGAAGCCCTTCAGCTTCGGCCAATTGACCGGCATCGATCTGGATGGCGAACGTGTGGGCGTGCTGCCTTCCACCGATTGGAAGCGGCGCAACTACAAGGACCGTGAAAATCAGCGCTGGTATGCCGGTGAGACCATTTCGGTCGCAGTGGGGCAGGGTTACAACTCGTTCACCATTTTGCAACTCGCACAGGCGACGTCCACGCTGGCGAACAACGGTTTCTATCGTAAGCCGCATCTGGTGCACGCCGTGCGCGATCCTTCCAATGATGGTCAGGAAAGAGAAGTGGTGGCCGAGGGCTATCAGATCGGGCTCAAGCAGAGCAACATCGACATCATCAGACAGGCGATGGCCGATGTGGTGAAGTCCGGCACTGCCCGCCGGGCCTTCGTCAACACGCCTTATCAGGCGGCCGGCAAGACCGGCACTGCCCAGGTCTATAGCCTGCGCGGGGGCCGCTACCGCGCCGACAAAATCGATGAGCGCCTGCGCGATCACGCCCTGTTCATGGGTTTTGCTCCGGCAGACAATCCTCAGATCGCCGTGGCCTTGATCGTGGAGAACGCAGGTTGGGGGGCCAGTTCTGCCGCCCCCGTGGCACGCAAGATCTTCGATCAATGGCTGGTCGGTCCGACCACGCCGGCGCCGGTTGAACTCGATCTGAAGTCAGTGGGTGTCGAAGGCGGGCCAGCCGCCCAGGCCGCGGCGGCCCGGTTGCTGGCAGCCGAGCGCGAACAGACGACGAGGCGGCAGTGAAGAAGATCATCCAGGTCCTGGTGCGTGTCTTCACGGCATTCGACGTGCCGCTGCTTGCCATCCTGGGCCTGTTCTGCGCACTCGGCCTGATCGTGATGCATTCTGCGGTGGGCAACACCGACTGGCGTTTTGCCGAGCAGACGCGCAACTTTCTGATCGCTTTTGCGGCCCTGTGGGCGATGGCGCTCGTGCCTCCCAAACTGCTGTTGAGGGTGGCGCCACCTGTTTACCTGCTGGGTGTCGTGCTGTTGCTGGGGGTGGAGTTCTTCGGTCAGACCAGCAAGGGTGCAACACGGTGGTTGGACCTGGGCGTGGCCCGCATCCAGCCATCGGAAATGCTCAAGATTTCAGTGCCCTTGATGCTGGCCTGGTACTTCCAGCGCAACGAGGGGACGGTGCGCATACGCGATTTTCTCGTGGCGGCCGTGATTCTGCTGGTGCCGTTCCTGCTGATCGTGCGCCAGCCAGATCTGGGCACCGCGTTGCTGGTGTTCGGTGCAGGTTTCTTCGTCATTTATTTCGGTGGCCTGTCGTTCAAGTTGCTGGCACCCGTCGTGATCGCCGGTATCCTGGGCCTGGGCACCCTGGTCTACTACGAGGACCAGCTTTGCGAGCCGGAGGTCGACTGGGTCGTCCTGCACGATTATCAGAAGCATCGCGTATGTACCTTGCTCAATCCGAGTTCGGACCCATTGGGCAAGGGGTTTCATACCATCCAGTCCATGATCGCGGTGGGGTCTGGCGGCATGTATGGCAAGGGCTACATGCAGGGCACCCAGACCCATCTGGACTTCATTCCCGAACGCACGACTGACTTCATATTCGCCGTTTACGCCGAGGAGTTCGGCTTTTATGGCGGCGCCATGATGCTCATTCTGTATGGCCTGCTCATCGTGCGGGGGCTCTCCATCGCGCTCAAGGCGCCCACCCAGTTCGGGCGCTTGCTGGCCGGCGCACTTTCCATGATGTTTTTCATGTATGTGTTCGTCAACGTCGGCATGGTGACGGGAATATTGCCGGTCGTGGGAGTGCCGTTGCCATTCATGAGCTACGGGGGCACTGCGCTGCTGACCATGGGGGTGGCGTGCGGTATTTTGATGAGCATCAGCCGCAATCGAGGCAGGCTTTCCGGCGCGACCTGAGACCTCGCCTGAGGAGGCTGCCGCGCGCCAGCCTCATGCGCCCATGATGTCTTGGACCAGCAGGCCATCCACCAGCTTGCGCACCGGCGCAGGCAGCCCAAGGGCTGGCAGATCGCCACGCGCAAACCAGCGCATCGGCTCACTGACCGGTACAGGCGGTACAGCGCCGAGGTCCAGGTGCCAGGGCTGGATATGCAACCTGAAATGCGTGAACACATGCTCGAAAGCCGCCATCGCCACGGGTCTTGGGCTGTCCGTGCCGCAAATGCTCGCAGCAGCCTGTGTCTCCTCGCCTGGTGCGCACTCGGGCAGGCTCCACAGGCCACCCCAGATCCCGGGCGATGGCCGCAAGGTCAGCAGGACATGATCGTGGCTGTGGATGAACAGCATGGCCGTTTCGCGCGTTGCCGCCACCTTGCGGGTGCGTGCCGTGGGCAGTTCGTGCTGGCGGCCTTGCTGGCGTGCCACGCATGAGTCCCCGACCGGACACTGATTACAGGCTGGCTGGCGCCGGGTACAGAGCGTCGCGCCCATGTCCATCAACCCTTGGGTGTAGGCCGGCATGTCCAGTGAGCCCACCCGGTCGACATCGACTTCGTGGCGGGCGATGGCCCACAGGCGCTGCTCCACTTCCCGGCGGGTCGGGTCGCCTTCTATACCGAAATGTCGGGTGAACACGCGCTTGACGTTGCCGTCCATGATGGGCGTCTGTTCATCGTAGGCGAACGCTGCGATGGCGGCTGCCGTAGATGGGCCAATGCCGGGGAGGGTGGCGATCTGCTCGGCCGTGGGAGGAAATCGGCCCCCCCATTGCTCAACCAGTGTCTGGGCACAGCGATGCAGATTACGGGCGCGAGCGTAATAGCCCAGGCCTGCCCAGTATGGCATCACGTCATCCTGGCTGGCACAGGCCAGCGTGGCGATGTCGGGGAAACGTTCCAGAAACCGTTTGTAATAGCCGATGACCGTGGCTACCTGGGTCTGCTGGAGCATGATTTCCGACAACCATATTCTGTATGGATCGGTGGTGTTCTGCCAGGGGAGGTCGTGGCGGCCGTGGCTACGTTGCCAGACCACGATGCGGTTTGCGAAATGCATGCAGGATTATGACATCTTCATAATCGCTATTGCCTCGCAGGGGGCTCTACGGTTAAAACAGTTGAAAGAACTTAAAAAACCGCCCGGTTCGCTACTTGCTTCACCTTCAAAAGAGTGTGTCTGCAGTTCGATATCGGCATCCAGGATCTTGGAGTAGACAAAATGAATGCCCCTCTCACGCCGGCGCAATCCGCTGCGCTATCCACCGTCCAACTGGACGACAGATATACCCTTGAAACCGGCCGTGCCTGGATGAGTGGCATCCATGCATTGGTGCGTCTGCCCATGATTCAGCACCAGCGCGATGCCCAGGCGGGCTTGAATACCGCCGGCTTTGTGTCGGGCTACCGGGGTTCCCCGCTGGGCAGCGTCGACCAGAACATGTGGAAGGCCAGGAAGCACCTGGAGAAACACCATATCGAGTTTGTGCCGGGCGTGAACGAAGACCTGGCCGCCACCGCCGTGTGGGGATCGCAGCAGGTCAATCTGTTTCCCGGCGCCAAGTACGACGGCGTGTT
>JAEYZR010000275.1 GCA_023427945.1 Pseudomonadota bacterium
ATGCGGGGCGGCAGGCCGTCTCGATCCACCAGCTGGATGTGCCAGGTCTTCATGGGCAGGGTCTGCCCGCGATAACGCCAGCACAACACGAAATAAAACCCGATTGCCAGGAACAGGGCCGCCTGGCGGCCATGACGGTAGGTCAGTGCATGGCGGCTTTGCGTGAGCGTGTCGAACAGGTAACCCGCCAGAAACACGACGCCAAAGAGCAGCACGGCCTCATACATCATGCAGGCAAAACGGCGCAGGCGGCTGGGCGGGTGGGAAGCGATGGCGTTCATAGGCAGGCATTATAGGTCGCCGCCCGAAGGGAACAAAAAAAACCCGTCTCGTGACCGAGACGGGTATAAAAAGGGGCTTATGCAGCCCCCAAGGGGAAAATCGTTCTGACGCTGCCTGCCGCTTATGCGGCTTGCGACTCCAACTGCCTGCTGCGTGTGCGTTGCATGCGTGCAACGGTGCGCTTGATCAGCAAGGCAAGTGCCTTGAAGGGCCGGGGGCGGAATTGTGCCTCCATTTCGGCCAATATCAGTTGGCGTTCGAGTTCGTCAGTCAGGTAAATATTCTGGTGTTGCATGTGGGACTATGAGCAGTGATCAAGCTTCTAAATGCTGATCGTTCCTAGGGAATACCCGCATATTACGGGTATTCCCTAGGAAAATGCAAGCGCTGACTTGAAAAGATACGCTTGCTTGCATCACGTCTTGCGAAAGCCTGCCTCCACTAGTTCGAATCCGAACAAACGACACTCGATGCCCCCGTTGAACAGCGGCGTTCGGCGCCGTGGCTTCAAGCGCAGTTGCGGGGGAAACGCCAGGTCGCTGGTGATGACGTGGAGGTTCCAGCCCGCAAAGGTGTGTTTCAAGGTGCCCGACCAATCCTGCCACAGTTCGGGATCACTGTTTTCCAGGCGGTCGCCATAAGGTGGATTGGTGACGATCCAGCCCGTCTCGGCCACACGTTCGGCCTGTCGGGCGTCACGTACCTCGAAATGGATGGCATCTTCGGCCAGCCATGCCCGCTCGGCATTGCGCTTGCAAAACTCGATCGCAGCAGGATCGATGTCGTAGCCGACGATAGGGGCATCCAGCCCAGGCGCGATCCGGCTGTAGGCCTCTTCCTTGACGGCATCCCACGCATGGGCGTCGTGGCCGCGCAAGCGCTCGAATCCCAGGGGGCGCGCAATGCCGGGCGGAATGCCCAGCGCAATCCAGGCCGCCTCGATCAGCAGTGTTCCACTGCCGCAGAAAGGATCCATCAGCGCTTGTCCGGGATCCCAGTCGGCCAGCGCAAGCATGCCTGCGGCCAGATTCTCGCGCAGTGGTGCCTCGCCCTTGTCCAGGCGCCAGCCCCGTTTGAAAAGCGATTCTCCGGAGGTGTCCAGATAAAGCGTCGCGGTCTGCTCGAACAGGAAAAGATGGACGCGTGCATCGGGGCGCACGGTATCGATGCTCGGCCGCGCACCTTCGAATTCGCGCAGTCGGTCGCATATGCCGTCTTTCACGCGCAGGTTGCAGTACTGCAGGCTTTGCACGGGGCTGCGGATGGCGGACGTGTCCACCCGCAGGGTGTGTTCGGGACCGAACCAGCGCTCCCAGGGGGTGGCCCGAGCCAGTTCCAGGACGTCGTCATCGGCATGCATGGCCGCCTGGGCAACCTGCACCAGGACACGGGTCGCCAGACGCGAGTACAGATTGGCGCGCTGGATGCCGGCCCAGTCTGTCGAAAAGCTCGCTCCGGCGCGCCCGGGACGGGCGTCATCGAAGCCCAGAGCGAGCAGTTCGGCGCAAAGCGCTTCTTCCAGCCCTTGGGGACAAGGGGCAAACACCTGGAAGCGCTCGGCCTGGTCGGTCTGTGCGTGTCGCGCCGCGACACTCATCGCCCGCGCATCGAGTGCATTGTTTTCCTGGCCAAAACGGTGGTTTGCCGGCGTCGTGCCGCCTGCCTGTTCGGGACGCCGGGCCGGGCGCGATGGTGCATCGCTGTCCTGGCGAGCAGGGCGGGAGGGCGCGCCGCGCTTGTATCGCTGGTCGGTTTTCGACGCGTCGCGCTGGGGGCTTCCCGGACGCCCGTGCTCAGTCTTGCCGGCACCGTCTCGCGTTCTGTTCGAAGGATTGCGGGACGGGGTTTCCGGTTGCTGTGGTGCGGCACGTTCAGCCCGCGCCACAGCGTGCGCGCGGGCACCTGAGCGCTTGCGCGGCTTCTCTTCGGTTGTGTTGCGGGTACGCGCGCCGGGACGCGGCGTCAGGGACAGGGTCTTGCGGGGGCGTTCCGGTGCGTCGGAAGACATGAAAAATTCCAGATACTCAGAAAGGCTTGACGACAACCAGGGCGACGATGACGAGCAGCAATACGACCGGCACTTCGTTGAACCAGCGATAAAAAACGTGGCTGCGGGTATTGCGCTGGGCCACGAACTTGCGAAGCATGACGAAGCAGGCGTGGTGATAGCCGATGGCCAGGATCACGAACAGGATCTTGGCGTGCATCCAGCCATTGCCGGGACCCATGCCAATGCGATAGCCCATGAACAGCCACAGGCCGAACACCAGTGCCGGAATCGCAAGAATGGTGGTGAACCGCAGCAGCCGCTGGGCCATGCCGATCAAACAGGCGCGTGTTTCTTCAGTCTGTGGTTGCGCAAGATTGACGTAGATGCGCGGCAGATAGAAGAGCCCCGCGAACCAGGCCGCGATGAACACGATGTGAAAAGTCTTGACCCAAAGCATGACGTTATCCGCAGACGTTGCAAAACAGCATTGTAGGGGATGCGGCGGCTCGGGATTCGAGCGTCATCCGCGTGTCTGTCCGGCGCCCGACAGAACCCACTTGTAAGTGGTCAGGCCTTCCAGGCCAACGGGCCCGCGCGCATGCAGGCGGTTGGTCGAAATCCCGATCTCCGCGCCAAGTCCGTATTCATAGCCGTCTGCAAAACATGTAGGCAGATTCACGAGCACCGAACTGGAGTCCACAGCGCGCTGGAACAGGTTGGCCTGCGTCAGATCGTTGGTCACGATGGCGTCCGTGTGGCCAGAGCCCCAGCGGGCAATGTGCTGCATGGCTTGATCCGTGTCCTGGACGATGCGGATGGCGAGAATGGGACCCAGGTACTCGGTCGCCCAATCGTCGTCGGTGGCGGGACTGACGCCTTCGATCATGGCAACGGTTCGATCGCAGCCGCGCAATTGGACGCCGTGATCCATCAGCGCCCGTGCCAGGGCGGGCAGAACCTTTGGTGCGATCGCGCTGTGCACCAGCAAGGTCTCCATTGCACCGCACACGCCGTAGCGGTAGGTTTTTGCATTGAAGGCGATGTCGTGCGCCATCGAGGGATCTGCGCCGGCGTCGATGTACACATGGCAGTTGCCGTCCAGGTGTTTTATCAACGGTACTCGCGCATCGGCGGCCAGGCGTGCGATCAGCCCCTTGCCGCCACGGGGAATGATGACATCGACGTGTTCGGTCATGGTGATGAGCGTGCCCACCGCCGCACGGTCGGGTGTGTCCACCACCTGCACGGCATGGCTGGGCAGACCTGCCTCGCTCAAGCCTTCGGTGATGATTTCTCCAAGAATGGTATTGGAGCGAAGGGCTTCGCTTCCGCCACGCAATATGGCTGCGTTGCCGGATTTCAGGCACAGGGACGCGGCATCGATGGTCACGTTGGGGCGCGATTCGTAGATGATGCCGATGACACCGAGCGGCACGCGCATCTGTGCCACCCGCATGCCGTTCGGGCGCAAGGTGCTGGGGCCGGTCATGCCGACCGGGTCGGGCATGGCAGCGATCTGCGCCAGGCCTTCGGCCATCAGCGCTACGCTGCGGTCGGACAGCGTCAGGCGGTCGAGCAAGGCAGCGTCCAGGCCGTTCTTGCGCGCATCCTGCACATCGGCGCGATTGGCGGCCTCGATGTCGGCGCGGCGGTCCTGCAGACCCTGGGCCATACGCAACAAGGCCTGGGATTTTTGCTTGTCCGAGGCGTTCATGAGCACACGTGACGCTTCGCGCGCCCGCGCACCCATCTCCAGCATTTTCTGTTCGAGTTCGGTAGCCATCATTCAGTTTGAAAAATATTGGCACGCGTCACAGGCGTGCATATGCCTCTATCTTACGCTGGGCACGCGTCCGGCCGCCACGCGCAAGGCGAGTCGCATCATCTCTTCCCAGGGGTCGCCCAGGCGCCCCGGAACCGACAGCCCTTTGATCAGCCGGTCCACGTCGTGGGCATGGGCCACGGCCGCAGGCCAGGCGCGGGGCGGGACCCGGTCCAGCGCCTGCAGCGCCAGGCGTTCATGCGTGCCGAACACGCGCAGTTTGCGCATCACGGCCGAGGCATCCTGACCGTCCTGGCGGGCTTGTGCAATCCTGGCCAGAATGCGGACTTCTTCGCCGACGGCCCATAGCACCAGGGGCAGCGCCTCGCCTTCGGCCCGCAGGCCTTCGAGCATACGCACGGTGCGCACGGAGTCGCCGGCCAGCATGGCGTCTCTCAGCCCGAAGACGTTGTAGCGTGCGACGTCGAGCACCGCATTTTCGATGTCCTGGGCCTGGAGCTGGCCTTCGGGATAAAGCAGCGCCAGTTTCTGGATTTCCTGATGTGCCGCCAGCAGATTGCCCTCGACCTTGTCGGCCATCCACTGCAGCGTATCGGCATCCGTGCGCTGTTTTTGCCGGGCCAGTCGAGTGCCGATCCAGGCGCCCAGCCTGGCGCGCTCGATCGGTGCAATGTCCACGATGGTGGCCGATTTGAGTAACGCCTGGGCCCATTTGCTTTCACGCGTGGCGCGATCCAGGCGGGGCAGATGAACGGTCAGCAGGATTTCAGGGTCGGTCACGCCCGCGGCCTGATCGGCCAGCCGCATGAGTGTGTCGGCGCCGGTCTTGCCGGGCTTGCCCGTGGCGAGTTTGATTTCGATCAGCCGGCGATCGCCGAACAATGACACCGATTGCGTTTCTGCCAGGACGGCGCTCCAGTCGCTGCGAGCGTCCATCACCAGGGTCTGGCGGTCGCCATAGCCTAGCCGGAGGCCCGCCGCGCGCAGCGCATCACCCGCCTCGGCGACCAGTAGCGGCTCATCGCCCATCAATACATAGAGAGGGGCGAGGGGACCGCTGACTGATCGCATCTGGTCGATGAAGCGATCGACATCGAGCGTTGCCATCGCGGTATCAGCGACGTATGCCACCAGGAGAACCGCTCTCCCGGCGCCAGACATCAGGTGTGGAGCTGTCTACTGGTGTCATCGACGGGGCTACAGGATCGGCCTCTGCCGGGCTCTCGCCACCGCTTTGCAGGCGCTCGTAGTTGGTTCGCACCTCTGGGGCCGAAATCCGACGCACGATGCGCGCCACCAGTCCGACTTCCAGATCTTCATAGATGCGCTGGAACTCGTCTTCCTTGGCCTGCATGAACTGGTCATCGAACGGCACTTCGCGCGACGCCGACATGGCCGTGTCGGAAAGGATGATTCTGCCCTTCTGATCGGTGATCCGAAACGCGTAGTTCACCGTCAGCTCGTACTGTTCGACCCGGCCCACCGCGTTCAGGGAGACTTCACGCAGTGACCGACTGCTGCGCAATTGCGTGTAGATCGCCTCTGCCTCCTTGGGGGAGGTGACCAGGGCGGTCGTGGGGGAAGAGGCTTTCAGGGCACGCAGCAGGCTGGAACCGAAGTGCGAGTTCTCGTTGACACCGACGTACAGGGAGGAGAACGGCAGCGGATTGACGCCGCGCAGGGTGAAGCCACATGCCGCCAGAAGGGCGGCAAGCACGACGCTTGCAAGCACGCGCGACCAAGTTTTCATGTTGTTCTCTCAACCGACCACATTGACCAGTTTGCCTGGCACGACAATGACGCGCTTGGGAGCGCGTCCCTCCAGAAAACGCACCACAGCTTCGTGCGTGGCGGCCTGCTTCTCGATGTCCTCGCGTGCCGTGCCCGTGGGCACCCGCAGCGAACCACGCAGTTTACCGTTGACCTGCAGCATGAGGTCGACCTCGTCGGCGATCAGCGCTGCTTCGTCGACTTCGGGCCAGGGCGCATCCAGCAGGTCGCCAAGCTTGCCTGCCAGGCCCAGTTCGCGCCACAGATTCCATGTAATGTGTGGCACCACCGGGTACATGACACGCAAAAGGACGCTGAACGCTTCGGCTCTGACGGCGTCGCCTTCGGCGTCGTCGCCCAGCTTGGCGTTTTCGATGGCATTGAGCAGTTTCATGCCGGCTGAAACGACGGTGTTGTACTGCGTGCGCTGGTAATCGTAATCCGCCTGTTTGAGCAGGGTGTGGACTTCCCTGCGCAGCGCCTTGGCGTCGGACGAGCGGGCGTCGGCGGCAGCAACCTTGCCGTCCAGTCCGCGTGCGACTGACTCACGCACCGCGTAGCTTTGGTTCCACAGGCGGCGCAGGAAGCGGTTCGCTCCTTCCAGTCCCGAGTCCGCCCACTCCAGCGTCTGCTCGGGCGGGGTGGCGAACATGACGAAAAGACGCGCGGTGTCGGCGCCCAGCGTGTCGATCAGATGCTGCGGGTCGACACCGTTGTTCTTGGACTTGGACATAGTGCCCACGCCGCCGTAATCGACGCTCGAACCATCGGCGCGCAGTCGCGCACCGACGATCGTACCCTTGTCATCCAGAATGTTCTCGACTTCTTCCGGCCAGAAATATTCGATTCCGCCCTGCGGCTGCTTTCTCGAATAGATATGGTTGAGCACCATGCCCTGGCACAGCAGCTTGGTGAACGGCTCGTCGAAGTCGACCAGGCCCAGATCGCGCATCACGCGGGTCCAGAAGCGGGCATACAGCAGGTGCAGCACGGCATGTTCGATACCGCCGATGTACTGGTCCATCGGCATCCAGTAATCGTTGCGCTGGTCCACCATCGCCTGATCGTTGCCAGGGGAGGTGTAGCGCATGAAGTACCAGGACGAATCCACGAAGGTGTCCATCGTGTCGGTTTCGCGCCGCGCCGGCTGACCGCAAGTCGGACACTTGCACGCCAGGAAAGGCTCGTGCTTGGCCAGGGGGTTGCCACTGCCATCGGGAATCAGGTCATCGGGAAGGATGACCGGCAGATCGGCCTCGGGTACCGGCACAGGGCCGCAGTCCGGGCAATGGATGATGGGAATCGGGGTGCCCCAATAGCGCTGGCGCGACACGCCCCAGTCGCGCAGGCGATAGGTCGTCTGTTTTTCGCCCAGCTTTTTGGCGCTCAGCGCGGCTGCGACTGAGTCGACGGCAGCCTTGTGCGTGAGGCCATTGAAGGGGGCCGAGTTGACGGTGGTACCGGCATTCTTGTCGCCGTACCAGTCGTGCCACGTCGTGTCGTCGTACGTTTTTTCACCCACGGCGACCACTTGTCGAATCGGCAGCCCGTACTTGCGCGCGAAGATGAAATCACGTTCGTCGTGCGCGGGCACGCCCATGACGGCGCCATCGCCATAACTCATGAGCACGTAGTTGCCCACCCAGACATCGATGAGATCGCCGGTGATCGGGTGGGTCACGGTCAGGCCGGTACGCATGCCTTCTTTTTCACGCATTGCCATTTCGGCTTCGGTCGTGCCCCCGGCCTTGCAGCTTTCGATGAAAGCGGCCAGTTCCGGCTGATCGCGTGCGGCGTGCGTGGCCAGCGGGTGTTCCGGGGCGACTGCGCAGAAAGTGACGCCCATGATGGTGTCGCCACGGGTGGTGAAGACGTACAGCCGGCCATCCTGGATCAGTTCGCCCGTGTGGTCACGGATGGTGTGTGGAAAGGCAAACCGCAGGCCTTCACTCTTGCCGATCCAGTTTTCCTGCATGAGACGCACGCGCTCAGGCCAGCCCGGCAGCCCGTTCTGCACCTTGTCCAGCAGCTCGTCGGCATAGTCGGTAATGCGCAGGTAGTAGCCAGGAATTTCACGTTTTTCGACCAGAGCGCCCGAGCGCCAGCCGCGACCGTCGATCACCTGTTCGTTGGCAAGCACGGTGTTGTCCACCGGGTCCCAGTTCACGACCTGGGTCTTGCGGTAGGCGATGCCCTTTTCCAGCATCTTGATGAACAGCCACTGGTTCCACTTGTAGTAGGCGGGATCGCAGGCACACATCTCGCGCGACCAGTCGATGGCCAGACC
>JAEYZR010000323.1 GCA_023427945.1 Pseudomonadota bacterium
GCAGCGGCACTGTTGTCCAACCTTTCGCAATTTGCAGGTGTCGTCCTGGCCCCCAAAAAGGCACAGGTGTTCCGGCAGATGGAGTTCATGCGCCTGTCCGAACGGCGCGTGCTCCTGATCATCGTGACGCCCGACGGCGATGTGCAGAACCGCATCCTGTCCGTTTCCCGCGACTACATCTCGAGTGAACTGGTCGAGGCCGGCAACTTCTTCAATCAGCATTTTGCGGGCAAGTCCTTCGATGCCGTGCGTCGCAGCCTGGCCACGGAACTGACACAGTTGCGCGAAGAAATCTCAGGCCTGATGCAGGCTGCAGTCAATGCGAGTACCGAGCCCATTGACGAGGCCGATGCCGTCGTCATTTCGGGTGAGCGCAAGCTGCTGGACATCACCGACCTGGCTTCCGATATGGACCGGTTGCGCCGCATGTTCACGATTTTCGAGAAGAAGACCGATCTCATGCAGTTGCTGGACATATCCAGCCGCGCACAGGGCGTGCAGATCTATATCGGGGGCGAGTCGCAATTGCTTCCCCTGGAAGACGTTTCGGTCATCACTGCACCTTATGGCGTGGATGGGCGCATCGTGGGCACCCTGGGCGTCATCGGCCCCACCCGTATGGCGTATGATCGCGTCATTCCAATCGTGGACATCACCGCGAGAATGTTGTCCAACGCCTTGAGTCACAGCCAGGGCCAATAGCGGGGGTTCTGCGTGTTTTTGCGTCTCTTCAAGTATCTCTGGCCCGAGCGCTACCTCCCCGAAGTCCCTCAAGAAGACCCGTTCAACGAAACACCGCCGCCTCGCGACACCGGTCGCGTCGGTGTGCTGATGGTCAACCTGGGCACGCCCGACGAGCCGACGGTTTCAGGCATACGGCGCTATCTCGGCGAGTTCCTGTCTGACCCGCGTGTCATCGAAATTCCGCGCTACATCTGGTATCCGATCCTGTTCGGGCCCGTTCTGACCCTGCGTCCCAAAAAACTTGTACAGCGCTACGCGGGCATCTGGATGGACGGCGGGTCGCCGCTCTACGTATGGAGCGAGCGCCAGGCCCAGGCGGTCTCCAGGCTGCTGCAGGAGCAGGGGCACGACATCGAGGTGGTGCTTGCCATGCGATATGGCAATCCTTCCATCGCTGCCGGCATCGACACCCTGCGCAAGCGGGGCTGCGAACGTATCCTGACCATTCCGCTTTATCCCCAGTATGCCGCCAGCACCACGGCCACGGCCGTGGATGCGGTCACCCGCTACGCTGCCAAACTGCGCGACCAGCCCGAGCTGCGTTTCGTCAAACGTTTTTACGACGACCCCGGCTACATCGACGCCCAGGCCGAGCGCATCTCCAGCTACTGGGCTCAGCATGGCGAACCGCAGAAGCTGGTCATGAGTTTCCACGGCCTTCCCCGGGCCTCCATCGAGATGGGGGACCCGTACTATCGCGATTGTCTGGAGACCGCACGTCTGCTGCGCGAAAAGCTGAACCTGGCCCCGGACCGCCTGGAAGTTACATTTCAGAGCCGTTTCGGCACGGCGCGCTGGCTCGAGCCGTACACCGAACCCACCCTCATCGAACTGGCCCGGCAAGGCGTCACTTCGGTCGATGTCGTCTGTCCCGGTTTCGTCGCCGACTGCCTGGAGACGCTTGAAGAGATCAACGAAGAGGTCCGCGAAGCTTTCATCCACGCGGGTGGCAAGCAATTCCGTTACATCGAGGCGCTCAATGAAAGCCCCTTGTGGTCGCGTGGCCTGGCCGACTTGACCTTGCGCACGCTCGCGGGTTGGGTGCCCGAGCGGGACTGATTATTCATACCTGGGTCTTGAAAAGGGGAATTCACGCCCCACATACCTGCACAACGATTAATCAGTTTTGGAGGATGGCCTCATGACGGCACCCAAAGAGCCCCTGGATCAGCAACAGGAAGACACCTTTCAGCAAGATGTGCCAGCCGAGCAGGTGGATCCCAAGGCTGTTCCCGTGGATGCGCCCGTGGATGAGCTGGCAGAGCTGCACGCCCAGATTGCGGCCCTGCAGGCCGAATTGGCCGAGCAGCGCGATGCCGTGCTGCGCGCCCGGGCCGACGCCGACAACGTGCGCCGCCGGTCCCAGGAAGACGTCGCCAAAGCGCACAAGTTCGGGATCGAGTCCTTTGCCGAAGCCCTGGTGCCCGTCAAGGACAGCCTGGAGCAGGCCCTTGCCCAGCCCGAACAGACCCTCGACACCTTGCGCGAAGGCGTGGAGATCACGCTTACGCAACTGAACTCTGCATTCGAGCGCGGTCGCCTGCGTGAAGTGGCCCCCGCCCAGGGGGACAAGTTCGATCCGCATCAGCATCAGGCGATTTCGTCGGTGCCATCGGATCAGCCGGCCAACACCGTCGTCACGATGTTGCAAAAGGGTTATCTGATCTCGGATCGTGTGCTGCGCCCCGCACTGGTCACTGTCGCCGCTGGCTGAAAGGCACGCCTTTTTGGGGTATTTCGCACGCTTTTCAGGCATTTTTCCCCTTGAAATCAGCGTGCCAGGCCCCAACTAGGCCTCATCCTCCGGTTTGATTCAAATAAAGATTTAAATTTCATCAAGGCAAATTCATCATGAGCAAGATTATTGGTATCGACCTTGGCACCACCAACAGCTGCGTCGCTGTGATGGATGGCAACCAGGTCAAGATCATTGAAAACGCAGAAGGCGGTCGCACCACGCCCTCCATCGTCGCCTACATGGACGACGGTGAGACGCTGGTGGGCGCACCGGCCAAGCGTCAGGCCGTCACCAATGCCCGCAACACCCTGTATGCGGTCAAGCGCCTGATCGGTCGCAAGTTCGACGAAAAGGCCGTGCAGAAAGACATCGACCTGATGCCTTATTCCATCATCAAGGCAGACAACAACGACGCCTGGGTCGAAGTGCGCGGCAAGAAAATGGCGCCTCCCCAGGTTTCGGCCGACGTTTTGCGCAAGATGAAGAAAACGGCTGAAGATTTCCTCGGCGAAGAAGTGACCGAAGCGGTCATCACCGTGCCTGCCTACTTCAATGACAGCCAGCGTCAGGCCACCAAGGATGCGGGTCGTATCGCTGGTCTGGACGTCAAGCGCATCATCAACGAGCCGACCGCTGCTGCTTTGGCATTTGGTCTGGACAAGACTGAAAAGGGTGACCGCAAGATCGCTGTCTACGACTTGGGCGGTGGTACGTTTGACGTGTCCATCATCGAGATCGCAGATGTCGATGGCGAGAAACAGTTCGAAGTGCTCTCCACCAACGGCGACACTTTCCTGGGCGGCGAAGACTTCGACCAGCGTCTGATCGAATACATCATTGCCGAATTCAAGAAAGAGCAGGGCGTGGACCTGGGCAAGGACGTGCTGGCGCTGCAACGCCTGAAGGAAGCCGCTGAAAAAGCCAAGATCGAGCTGTCGTCTGCCCAGCAGACCGACATCGCCTTGCCTTACGTCACGGCCGATGCTTCCGGTCCCAAGCACTTGAACCTCAAGCTTTCGCGCTCCAAGCTCGAGTCGCTCGTGGAAGATCTGATCCAGCGCACGATCGAGCCCTGCCGTACCGCCATCAAGGATGCGGGCGTCAAGGTCTCCGACATCGACGACATCATCCTGGTCGGCGGCATGACGCGCATGCCCAAGGTGCAGGAGAAGGTCAAGGAGTTCTTCGGCAAGGATCCTCGCAAGGACGTTAACCCTGACGAAGCTGTTGCCGCCGGCGCTGCCATTCAAGGTTCGGTCCTGTCGGGCGACCGCAAGGATGTGTTGCTGCTTGACGTGACCCCGCTGTCCCTGGGTATTGAAACCCTGGGCGGTGTCATGACCAAGATGATCCAGAAGAACACCACGATCCCGACGCGTTTTGCGCAAACGTTCTCCACGGCTGACGACAACCAGCCTGCGGTCACCATCAAGGTGTTCCAGGGTGAACGCGAGATTGCTGCCGGTAACAAGGGCCTGGGTGAGTTCAACCTCGAAGGTATTCCGCCTTCACCGCGTGGAACGCCCCAGATCGAAGTGACGTTCGACATCGACGCCAACGGCATTCTGCATGTGTCGGCCAAGGACAAGGGCACGGGCAAGGAAAACAAGATCACGATCAAGGCGAACTCCGGTTTGTCCGAAGACGAGATCCAGCGCATGGTGAAGGACGCCGAGGCGAATGCCGAGGACGATCACCGCATTGCCGAATTGGCTGTGGCGCGCAACCAGGCCGATGCGTTGGTGCACAGCACCCGCAAGTCGCTCACCGAGTACGGCGACAAGCTGGAAGCAGGCGAGAAGGAAGCGATCGAAGCGGCCATCAAGGACCTGGAAGACGTGCTGAAGGAAGGCGACAAACCGGCTATCGATGCCAAGGTCGAAGCACTGTCCACCGCATCGCAGAAGCTCGGCGAGAAGATGTATGCCGATCTGCAGGCCCAGCAGGCCGCCGGGCAGGCTGACGCTGCCGATGCAGCCAAGCCGGCTGACGACAATGTCGTCGATGCCGACTTCAAAGAGGTCAAGCGCGACCAGTAATGGTCAAGGCTTGACGACGACGCCCGGTGCCGCATGAGCGGTTACCGGGCGCGCTCATTTCAAGAGGGCCTGCTTGACGCCGGCCCCTGGTAGAGAAGATTGGAAGACCATGGCAAAACGTGACTACTACGAGATCCTTGGTGTTGCCAAGAATGCAACGGCTGACGATATCAAGAAGGCCTATCGCAAACTGGCGATGAAGTATCACCCGGATCGCAATCCGGGTAGCAAGGAAGCTGAAGAGAAATTCAAAGAGGCTAAAGAAGCCTACGAGATCCTTGCCGAAGACGATAAACGTCAGGCCTATGACCGCTTTGGTCATGCAGGGGTCGACCCCAATGCCGGCGGAATGGGCGGCGGCGCGAACATGGGCGGTTTCGCCGATGCTTTTGGCGATATTTTCGGCGAGATATTCGGCGGGGCAGCGGGTGCCGGTGCGGGACGCCGAGGTGGCCCGCAGGTGTATCGGGGTTCCGATCTGAAGTATTCGCTGGACATCACGCTGGAGCAGGCTGCACACGGTTTCGACACGGAAATTCGCGTGCCCAGTTGGGACAACTGTGAGGTCTGCCACGGTTCGGGTGCCAAGCCAGGTACGACGCCCAAGACCTGCCGCACATGCGGTGGCGCAGGCACGGTTCGTATGCAGCAGGGCTTTTTCAGCGTCCAGCAGACCTGCCCGACCTGCCATGGCAACGGCAAAGAGATCACCGATCCCTGCACCGCCTGCGATGGTGTGGGACGCGTTCGCAAGACCAAGACGCTGCAGGTCAAGATTCCTGCAGGGATCGACGACGGAATGCGCATTCGTTCTCCCGGCAACGGTGAGCCTGGTGTCAATGGCGGACCGTCGGGCGACTTGTACGTTGAAGTGCATCTGAAGCAGCACAATATTTTCCAACGCGACGGCGACGATCTGCATTGCGAACTCACCATACCTTTCACCACTGCGGCACTGGGTGGCGAACTGCAGGTGCCTACGCTCAGCGGCAAGTACGAGATATCCATCCCCGAAGGCACCCAGTCCGGGAAGACCTTCCGTTTGCGTGGCAAGGGGATCAAGGGTGTGCGGGCAAGCTATCCCGGCGATCTGTACTGCCATGTTGCGCTTGAAACGCCGGTCAAGCTTACCGAAGAGCAGAAGACACTGTTGCGCCAGTTTGAGGCATCGCTCTCCGATGGGGGGGATCGCCATTCGCCTCAGAGCAAGTCGTGGACGGATCGGGTCAAGAGTTTCTTCAACTGATCGAACTGACCGCCTGTCGGCATCACGATGCACACTGAGTTCTTTCTCGTCGCATCACGATAGAAAAAGCGCCTCGAAATCTTCGAGGCGCTTTTTTTTCCATCACTGCGACTTGTGCCCATCACTGCGGCTTTTTACTCGCCGCAGTGATTTTCTTGCCATCACAGTGATTCTTTCGATTATCACTGCGACTTTTGGCCATCATTCATTCAATGCCTATTTCCCGGTCGCCGGGGGCGTTGGTGCGTCCACCGTCGGGCCGTTCGACTGAGGTTCCTTGTCGCCGGCAGCGGCCGAGGCTTTGAAGTCGCCCGCCAGGGCACGGGTAAAGCTGTCAGGTTTCAAGTATTTGCGCAAAGCATCATTGATTTGGGCCGTCGTGAGCTGCTGCGTTTTTTCATCGATGTCTGCCGACCATTTGAAGGTGCGTCCAGTCTCCAGGTAGTCCGCCCAGGTGGACATGAGCCTTTGATCCTGCGCCCGCGACAGTGCGCGGTAGTTCAGGATCGCCTGCTTGGCTTGCTTGACTTCGTCATCGGAAAAACCATCGGCCAGAACGCGGCTCAATTCTTCGTTGATGGCCTTTTCCAGACGCGCACGGTCGCCCGGGGCGTAGATCGCATAGATCGTCCAGGCGCCGTTGGGCTGGAACGACGAGGCGTTCAGCTGGCTGCGTACGCTGTAGGACAAGCCTTCTTTCTCGCGTACCCGCATCCAGAGGCGCGATTTTTCAGACGCCCCCAGCAGGAAGTTCGCCACCAGCAGAGCCGGATAATCCGCATCGGTATCCTGCAGCGCAAGCCATTGGCGCGACAGGTAGAACGCATTGGCCTTGTCCGGTGTCAGGATGTCGAACTGCTTGGCGGGGACATCACGAAACGGGTTGGGCAGGCGTGTGTAGGCTGGCGCCTTTTTCCAGCTTGCCAATGACTTTTTCAAGGCATCCTTCACGGCAGCGTCGTCGAACTGTCCCACCGCGACAAAGCGCGCAGTGCCCATGCCTGCGAAACGATCACGGTATTGCGTCAACGACTCACTGCTGACCGTCTTGAGTTCTTCGATCATTTCGTCAAAAGTGGCCGCGTAGCGAGGGTCGGTGCTGGGCCAGGGATTGTTGTGGCGAGCGATGGCCCGTGCTGCAAGCGCCTGAGGCTCAGTGCGGTTTTGCTGGATCAGAGTGGTCAGCTCACGCTTGTATTCGGTCACCTGGGGAGCAGGGAAGTCGGCGGTACGTATGATCTCGAGCACCGTGCTCACGGTGTCGGCCAGGTTCTTTTCCGTGGTCGAAATGTTCACGTCCAGCTGACCTGCTCCGGTGCTGATGTTCACGGTGGCATTGAGCGCCTGGAAACGATCCTGAATCTGCTGGCGGGTCATCGTGGGCGTGCCACGCAGCAGCAGCACGCCCAGGGCGTCGGCCGTTGTGCGCTGGCCCTGCAGGTTCTTTTCATCACCCGTCTGGATCTGCAGTGTCGCTTCCACCCGGGCGCCGCGCGTGGGCTTGTTCAGCAGGGCGAGGTCGACTTTGCCGTTCGGCAGTTCAAGCGAGCTCCTTTGCGTGCGCGCATCGATGTTTGCCGGGCTCGTGTCGAACGACTCGGCAGCCTGGAAATCACCGTCGCCCTTGTAGTCCTTGAACAGAGCATCGAAATCGGTGTTTTTGAATGCGGGGGCGCGCTGCGGCTTTTCTGTGGGGATGTAGCTGCCCGCCGTACGGTTGCTGGGCAACAAGTAGCGCTCGGCGGCCTGTTGCACCGAAGCCAGCGTGGCATTGCGGACTTGATCGCGTTCCAGGAAGAGCAATCGCCAGTCGCCTGATGCAATCGCTTCGGACAGGCGAATGCCCACATTCTCGGGGTCACTGTAGGAACGCTCCCAGGCATTCAGTATCGAGTCTTTCGCGCGTTTGAGCTCTTCCTCGGTGAACGGATGATCCTTGATGGATTCCAGAGTGTCTTTCATTGCTTTCAGACTGGCGGCCGGGTCCATCGACGCTTCCAGTTCGGCAGCGAACAAGGCCGTGCCGGCGTCGAATTTCGTCATCGGATAGCTGAACACCGAGGTGGCCAGATCTTTGGCGACCATCGCCTTGTAGAGCCTGCCCGATGGTGTATCGCCCAGGATTTCGCTGGCGAGATCGAACGGGACTTGATCAGGGGCTCCGGCTGGCGGGATGTGATACATGGTCGCCACCAGCGGCGTACCGCCATGGCGACGCAATGTGACGGCACGCTCGCCGTCCTGCACGGGTTCGACCGTGTACAGGCGTGGCAGCGCGCGCTCGGGTTTGGGTATCGCACTGAAATCGCGATTGATGATGGCAAGGGTCTTGTCGGTATCGAACGCGCCGGAAACCACCAGTACCGCGTTGTCTGGCTGGTAATAGAGGCGATAGAAGTCGCGCAGTTGCTCGATGTCGACGTTCTCCACGTCGCTGCGTGCGCCGATGGTGCTCTTGCCGTAGTTGTGCCACTCGTAGGCCGTGGCACTCATCTTCTGCATGAGGATGCGCAAGGGGCTGTTTTCGCCCCGATCCATCTCATTGCGCACGACCGTCATTTCAGAATCCAGGTCGGCCTTGTCGATCAGGGAGTTGGTCATGGCATCGGCCTGCCAGCCCAGATACCACTCCAGTGTGTCCGCGTTGGCACTGAAGGTGGCGTAGTAGTTCGTGCGGTCGTCGGACGTGGATCCGTTGGCACTCAAGCCACGGCGGGAGAACTCGCCCAGCGCGTTACGGATGTTTTTCGTGCCCTTGAACAGCAAGTGTTCAAGCAGGTGAGCCATGCCGGTCTGGCCATAGTTTTCATGGCGTGACCCAACGAGATAGGTCATGTTGACGGTGGTCGTGGGCTTGCTGGGATCGGGTGCCAGCAGCACCCGCAGGCCATTGGCCAGCCTGTACTCTGTGATGCCTTCGATGCTGACCACACGCTCGGGCGGCGCGAGTTGCTGTGACCCCGCCGCCGTGCTGGATGAGTTGCCGCTGGCCGGCGTGGCCGGTGCAGGCTGCAGCGATGTGTCCGCCTGGGCCGCATAGCTTGGCGGTGCAGCCACCAAAGCCGTGCATACGGCAAGAACCAGGGGGAGGATACGTCGTGCGAAGGTGCGCTGGGGCAACCCTTTGAGGTCGTGATGCATGTTGTGGCATTCCCGATGAACAGCGATAGTGCAGGGCAGTGTATACGGTGAGTTCTGACGGACGCGTGTTCCGTCGGATCGGACCGGCTTGGGCGGATCGCAAGGACAGGTGTATGGGTAGATATGCACGCGTTCGCACGATCCTGGTTCTGGGACGCTTTTTATCGGTTAAGGTTCCTGCAAAGGCTGTCCAGGCTGCCCGCGACGGAAGTAACCATAGCCTTCCGATGCGGTGGAATTCAGGAGTTCACTCGCGAAACGGCGGCTGAATGTAATCGCGCCAACGACGCGGATGCAAATTGACATGATTGTGTTTTGCCTGGCTCGCCGCTCGCGATAAATTGTCCAGACAGTGCAGGCAGGGGCCAACCTGAGAGGTTGCCACCGTCTTGGTGACTGCTGCACGCCTTTGCGCCGCGGGTCATGGCGGCGACGATGAAAGGAGACTCCATGTTGAACGATGTTGTGACGCAGGCTCTTTCCCGACTGCAGGATGCTTCCCACACTCCCTCTCACGCCCAGCGCCGATTCCGGTTCGCCTACGCCAGTGACGATGGCCATTACGTGGCCATCGTGGGGCACGATCAGCGAACCTATGTGGTCGATCTCAAACAGGACCGTTTTTGCCAGGAGTCTATGGGCACGCCATATGGCTTTTCGGGGCACGTGCTGGAAATGGAGCGTGCCGGAATGATCATTCCACACGCACCCTATGTCGAGCAGTTCGATCTGGACCTGGACAAGGATGCTTTGCCGTGGCGACGTTGCGACCAGACCTGACAGGCACGGTCTCCTGAGTGCTTACTTGGCCAGATGGCGCATGGCTTGCTCAAGCCCGCTCACCGTGACGGGATACATCTGATCGCTCATGATGTCGCGCATCAGGGCGATAGACTGACGATATGTCCAGGAGGCAGTGGGTTCGGGGTTCAGCCACACCGATTTCGGCCAGGTCTGGAGAATGCGCGTCATCCACTGGGCGCCGGTCTCCTTGTTGTAGTGTTCGACTGAGCCGCCGGGCTGGAGTATTTCGTAGGGGCTCATGGTGGCGTCGCCCACGATGATCAGGCGCCAGTCGGCGTTGTACTTGCGCAGAATATCCCAGGTGTCCGTGCGCTCGCTCTGGCGGCGGCGGTTGCTGCGCCAGAGCGAGTCATAGGGGCAATTGTGGAAGTAATAGACTTCCAGGTTGCGAAACTCGCTGCGGGCGGCTGAGAACAGTTCTTCCACACGTGCAATGTGGTCGTCCATGCTGCCTCCTACATCCAGCAGCATCAAAACCTTCACCGCGTTGCGGCGTTCTGGAATCATTTTCAGATCCAGATGGCCCGCATTGCGTGCGGTGCCCCTGATCGTGCCCGGCAAGTCCAGTTCCAGATCGGCGCTGTCGCGTGCAAACCGGCGCAGGCGACGCAGGGCAACCTTGAAGTTCCTCGTGCCAAGCTCGACTTGGTCGTCATAGTCGCGAAATTCGCGCATGTCCCAGACTTTCAGCGCAGTCCGGTTGCCGCTGGATTTTCCGCCGATCCGAATCCCCTGAGGGTGGTAGCCGCTGTTGCCGAAGGGCGAGGTGCCACCCGTGCCTATCCATTTGTTGCCCCCGGCGTGGCGTCCCTCCTGCTCCTCCAGCCGTTCCTTGAGCATCTCCATCAGCTTGTCCCAGCCATGCTTTTCCAGCGCCGCCTTTTCCTCGTCGGTAAACGTGCGCTGCACAGCATTCAGCAGCCATTCCAGCGGGATGTCTTTCCCCATTGGAATCTGCGTCTGGATTTTTTTGTAATAGGAGGAAAACGCCTGATCGAAACGATCAAACAGCGTCTCGTCCTTCACAAGTGCCGTGCGTGCGAGGTGGTAGAAGGCCTCCACGTCAGGCGCGCCCAGGCCGTGGCGCAGGGCGTCGACCAGCGTCAGGTATTCCTTGACCGATACTGGCAGGCGGTGGCTGCGCAGGTGGAAAAAGAAGTCAATCAGCATGGCGATCCAGCTGATCGAGCAAGTAGTGTTGCGCACCCGGCCATTCGAATGCCGTCATGCTGTACATATAGGTGTCGCGCACCGTGCCGTCGCGTCGCAAGCCGTGGTGGCGCAATATGCCATCGAGCTTGGCGCCCAGGCGTGTGATGGCGCGTTGCGATGCATAGTTGTAGTTGTCGGTGCGCCAGCCCACGACTTTGGCCTGCAATGCTTCGAACGCATGGGTAAGCAACAGCAGTTTGCTGGCGGTGTTGACATGGGTGCGCTGGCTGGATTTGGCATACCACGTGTAGCCGATTTCCAGTCGCGACACGTCGGGCAGGATGTCGTGATATCGAGTCGTGCCCACCACCCGATTGCGGCGTGTATCAATCACCACGAATGGCAACATATGTCCGTCACGCTGACCAGATAGCGCTGCGTCGATGTACGCGGGCACATCCTGCGGCTTGGGCGCCGAGGTCACGCGCAAGTTCCACAGTTCGCCATCGCTGGTGGCCGCCAGCAGTGCTTCGGCATGGTCTGCCGTCATGCTTTCGAGCCTGACGCCATGACCCTCCAGCGTCACGGGGGAGGGGAGCTGCTTGAAGCCCGCCTGGCTCACAGGGATTGCATTCATGTTCGCATCTCTTTAGCGACGTTGACCGGCACGTGTCATGGCAGACAGGCGTTCGAGCAACTGGATATCCTGTTCGTTCTTCAGCAGCGCACCCGCCAGGACCGGGACGCCATCGGTGGTGCCTGACTCGATTCGGGCGGCATCGATGTCCTCGGCCAGCAACAGGCGCAGCCAGTCCAGCAATTCCGAGGTGGATGGTTTTTTCTTCAGGCCGGGGGCATCGCGCAACGCAAAGAACGCGTCCAGCGCCGCACGCAGAACATCGGCTTTCAGGTCGGGGTAGTGCACACCGACGATGTCGCGCATGGTCTCGCGGTCCGGGAAACGGATGTAGTGAAAGAAGCAGCGGCGCAGGAATGCGTCCGGCAGGTCCTTTTCATTGTTCGACGTGATGATCACCAGTGGGCGGTGAATGGCCGCAATGGTCTCGCGGGTTTCGTAGACATGGAACTCCATGCGATCAAGTTCGCGCAGCAGATCGTTGGGGAACTCGATGTCGGCCTTGTCGATTTCATCGATCAACAGCACGACGGGCTCGGGCGCCTGGAACGCCTCCCAGAGCACACCGCGCAGGATGTAGTTGCGGATGTCCCGGACTTTTTCGTCACCAAGTTGCGAGTCACGCAGACGCGATACGGCGTCGTACTCGTACAGGCCCTGGTGAGCCTTGGTGGTTGACTTGATATGCCATTGGACCAGCGGCCGGCCCAGGGCGGCTGCGACCTCTTCGGCGAGCATGGTTTTACCCGTGCCGGGTTCGCCTTTTATGAGCAGGGGGCGCGCAAGTGTCAGGGCGGCGTTGACGGCGAGCTTGAGATCGTCGGTGGCTACGTACCGTTCGGTGCCCGAAAATCGGGATGCGGCGTCAGGTGCGCGGGACGAATGGGGAGACTGTGTCATCGGTACTCACTTTTGTTATTCGATCGCGGGATCGGGTCCCATTGTTTCGGCTGCTTCGAACAATTATCGTACAATCCGCTAGTTTTGCGGCCGGGCGAGTCCCGGGTTCGATTTAAGCCAGATCGAGAGCCATTTCATGAAGTTATTAAATACTTTGAAGCGCTCGCTGTACTTGCTTGCTCTGGTCGCACCCTGTGCGATCGTAGGTCCTGCTCGTGCTGCAGAAGCGCCACCGGTGGCTGATGTCCAAGCCGCCAGAGACAAAATTTCCATGTGCATCGGTTGTCATGGTATCAAGGGTTACAAAGCATCGTTTCCCGAGGTCTACCACGTGCCGATGATCGCCGGCCAGAACGCGAAATACATCGAGGCCGCGCTTAACGAGTATCGCAAGGGTTCGCGCAGTCATCCCACTATGGATGCCATTGCCGGAAGTCTGTCGGATCAGGATATCGTCGATCTGGCTGCTTACTATGCCAATCTCAAATAAGCCGGGGCCGACATGAAACGTCAATCCTTTGCCTTTGCGGCCCTTGCGCTGTCGCTCGTGGCCACCAGTGCGCAGGCCGCCGACCTTGCGGCCGGGCGTGCCGTGTTCGAGAAGATGAACTGCGCGTCCTGTCACGGTGCCGATGCCAAGACGTCGGTCGATCCTGCCTACCCGATTCTGGCAGGCCAGCACGCCGATTATCTTGCGCATGCACTAAAGGCCTATCAGCGTGGTGCGGCAGGCGCCACCATCGCGAACTCGCGCAAGAACCCCATCATGGGGGCTTTTGCGGTGCAACTGTCCTCCAAGGACATCCAGGACGTCTCGGCATGGCTGTCCAGCCTGCCCAGCGATCTGGGCGTTCGGCGCTAAAGGGCTGTCAGCGGCGGGCGACCCGCCGCCTGATCAAGTCGATATAGGTGTCGCTGTCCAACGG
>JAEYZR010000336.1 GCA_023427945.1 Pseudomonadota bacterium
ACTCAGCCCCAGGGTTTGCGCCACGACATCGGAAACCCGGCGCTGCATATCCATTGCAGCCCGGCGTGAAAACGTGAGCATCAAGATACGCTGGGGATCTGCACCGTGAAGGATGAGCTGTGCCACGCGGTGTGCCAATGTGTTGGTCTTGCCCGATCCTGCGCCGGCAATGATGAGCAGTGCGCGGGTATCGGCGTCACCGGCAATACCGTGCAACACAGCGCTGCGCTGCTGCGCATTGAGTGCCGCCAGGACATCAGTGGCATCGCGGCGGGATGAGGCAGACCCGCAGTCCGCCGGAGCCGTCATGGCGTGGGCACTCGCTGCCCGTGCATCCGGATCTGCCGGTCTACGCATATCGTCGGCTATCGCGGCAGGATTATCAAAATTGGAGGGCATGACCATGTCGTCGGCTATGACTTCGGGATACAAGACGGGTTCGATGATTGTGACGTTCGTGCCACTATAGCACTGGATATAAATACAGCCTTTCCAGCCCATAGGCACATCGCTTGCGAAGGAGTGTTCAACCGACAGTTTTACTTCGACTGCCGACGGTATTTTCCAAGCGACTTAAAGGAGCGAATATGTCCGACAAAATTATCAACGTACTGAACGAACTGATCGAAACGTCCAAGGACGGTCAAAAAGGCTTTCAGGCTGCTGCTGAAGACACGAAGAATGCCGAACTCAAGGCTCTGTTCCAGCGCCGTGCGGCAGATTGCGGATCAGGCGCCACCGAACTTCAGGCCGTTGTCGCTCAATTGGGCGGCAAACCGGAAACGGATGGCACGATATCCGGCGCTGTGCACCGCGGATGGATGAACCTGAAACAGGCAGTTGCAGGCCGCAGCGACACCGCCATTCTCGAAGAATGTGAACGCGGCGAAGATGTGGCGAAGAAGAACTATTCCGATGCGTTGAAAGAAACGCTGCCCGAGAATGTGCGCGCGATTGTCCAGAAGCAATACGACGGCGTGCTGCGCAATCATGACCAGATTCGCGATCTGCGCAATCGTTATCGCGATGGGGCGGCCTGATCGAGCTAGTCTGCATGGGGACGGCTCTCGCTGGCTTCTCCATGCCTGAGCATGGATCGACGTAGTCTGAAACGGATGCCGATTGGATGGCGGGCAGTCAAGAATGTAAATTCGATGGCTGGTCGTGATCCTGTCGGCATCCGCGTTTTTATGGTTCACTTATCCTGCCCCTTCTACTTTACTCATCCCGGGGGTCGAGCGAGCAGATTTTGCCAATGATTCGCATAGGCACCGCATCCTGGACAGATCCGACTCTACTGGCGTGCCGACGCTTCTATCCGGACGCGGTTTCGACGCCCGAGGCGCGGCTGCGCTACTACGCCAGCCAGTTCCCGTTGGTCGAGGTCAACACAAGTTTCTACGGCATAGGCCAACCGCGGCAGACCAACAAATGGGTCCAACGGACACCGCCTGACTTCCGGTTTCATGCCAAGGCGTTTCGCCTGTTCACCGGTCACCAGACGCCAGTCTCCGCATTGGGCAAGGATCTCGCCTACGACCTGCGCCTGAACGAACCGAATGCCAAAGTGTTCTACAGGCAATTGCCCGAAGTCTGGCGCGATGAATTGTGGCGCCGGTTTCTGCTGTGGCTCGAACCCCTGCGCCTGCAGGACAGGCTGGATGTCGTCCACTTCCAGTTCCCACCGTGGGTGCGCCCTCACCCGCGTGTCCAGGCCCATGTCGAAGAGTCGGTGCGGCGACTGGAGGGTTTTACCGTTGCCCTCGAATGGCGTCACATCGATTGGCTGACCGGGCCGCAGTACCTGCGCACGCTGGACTGGCAGCGGGAGATCGGTGTCGCCCACACCATCGTCGATGCACCCCAGGGTTTTGACAACACCGCACCCGCCGTCTGGCAGACCTCGCACGACGACCTGTCCGTGATCCGGCTGCACGGTCGCAACGCTCAATCCTGGAACCACGCCACGCCGTCCTCGTCGGGCCGCTTCAATTACGTCTACAGTGAACAGGAGCTCACCGAGCTTGCCCGGCACATCAGGCGTCTGGCGGACACCATCAAGCGTACACATGTCGTGTTCAACACCAACTTCGAAGATCAGGGCATGCAGAACGCGCGCGGATTGCAGGCAGCGCTGGCCCGATGAGTGATCAGCCGCTTGCTTGCGGCCACGGACGTTGCCAACGGCGACCGTTCAGCCAGGCAGCATGGCCTTGAGTGCTTCATCCACCGGCTGATTGACCTTCAGCGTCAGCAGCGCATCGGCACGCGTCTGGCCCAGGTTGATGGCGGCGATCGGCAAGCCGGCGCGGGCAGCGGCCAGAGCGAATCGGTAACCGGAATAGACCATCAGCGAGGATCCCGCCACCAGCATGGCATCGGACGACTCCAGCGCCTGCATGGACTGCTGAACCCGCTCGCGGGGCACGCTTTCGCCAAAAAACACCACGTCGGGTTTGACGACGCCGCCACACTTGGGACAATCGGGAACGCGAAAGTCCGAGAAGTCTGTTTCGTCCAGATCGGCGTCGCCGTCAGGGGCGACCGCCGCTTCGCGCGCCAGCCAATGCGGATTGGCCTGTTCCAGCAAGACTTGCCATTCTTTGCGCGGCAACCGCATTTCACAGGCCATGCAGCGCACCTGGTCCAGGCGCCCGTGCAGATCGACGACATCCTGAGTGCCTGCGGCCTGATGCAAGCGATCCACGTTCTGCGTGACCAATAATGTGACGTGTCCCGCCTTTTGCAATGCGGCCAGGGCAAAGTGCGCGGCATTGGGCTGCGCTCGCCCGAAGCTGCGCCAGCCGACCATGCTGCGTGCCCAGTAACGCGCACGCGCCGGCGCCTGTCCCATGAAGAGGTCGTAATTCATGGGCGCTGGACGCTTCCACTTGCCTTCACTGTCGCGATAGTCGGGAATGCCGGAACCGGTACTCATGCCCGCACCTGTCAACACGAACAGGCGGGGATGATCCTGCAGAAACTGCGCCAGTTCGTTTTTCTGCTGCACGCGCGTGCCGCCCTCGATCACATCGTCATTCACCCAGGAACTCCGCTACCGCTTCCAGGCCTTCCACGTGGTCAGACACGACCTTGGCAATAAAGGCGAGCGGTATGGACAAGAGTGTGCCCCAGATTCCCCATAGCCATGTGAAAAGGAGCAACACAATGAAAACAGCCACAGCGTTCATGCGGGCAATCCGCCCCGACATCCAGGTGGTCATGACGATGCCCACGAACACGGCAATCACCACCGATGCGCTGGCCACCAGCAATGCCTGTCCGAGTGTGCCGAACTGCACGATGGCTGCCACCCCTGTGCATATGGCGACGATCAAAGGACCGAAATACGGAATGATGTGCAACAGCGCAGCCACCAGTGCCCAGGTGCCGGCATTGGCCAGGCCGAGCCACTTGAAGGCCACGTAGGTCATGATGCCCAGGGCCACATTGGTGACCAGCATCATGAGCAGGTAGCGCTGGATCGACTTGTTGATTTCGTCGAGCATGTGGACGCTGATTTTTTTCTGCGTGAGCGTCTGCCCTGCGACCTTCACGAACTTGCGTTTGAAGGTATTGCCCGCGACGAGCAGGAAAAATACGAGAAAGGTCACTACCGTCGCCTGGGCGAGGAAGGTGGCCACACTCATCGATCCCGCCAGCAACAGCGCATCCACCGAAATCTCCGGCTGCCGGGCTGATTGCGCGCCGCGCGCGCCATCGGTCTGAAAGACGGCGGCTGCCGTGCGCATCTTGTCCAGGACAGAACCATCGCCCGAGGAAAAACCGGACAGGGAGCGGGAGACCTGCCGCGAGATGTCGGGCAGCGAATTGACGATGCTCATGACCTGGTCTTCCAGCGCGAGCGCCCCATAGACGATGCCAACCAGCATGCCGCCCAGGATCAGCACCGTACCCAGCGAACGGGGAATGCGCCAGCGTTCGAGAAACGCAACGATGGGATCCAGTGCATAGGCAATGATCGCTGCCAGCACGAGCGGCACGACGAAGTCGTGCGCCGACTTCAGGGCGAACAGCACCGCCAGTACCGTCAGGATGGCCAGCGAGACATTGCGCGCATGGAACTTGTGGATGACCGTGCCATCCGTGCTCTGGGCGGCCACGGGAATGACCGGCGGCTGAGCCGCGACCTCGGGCACTTCGGCGACTTCTGTCGGGGGATTGACCGTCGAGCCAATTCTCGCCGACTCGCCATCCAGGTAGGTGGGACCTTGCGGATCGGGTTGTGGTGCACGGGGTGAGTCCGCGGACGACGGTGGGCCGGAGCTGTTGTCCTCCGGTTGCCCAGATGCCGAAGGCGGGTCGGATGGCGCATGGGAAGAATCGTTAGTGGCACCCAAGGTACGCGCTCCGAAGCAGTGATGATCAAAAAGCAACGGGAGCGACACGCAATTTGCGTGCCACTCCCGTCATGCTTTCTGAAGCCTCGCAAGGCCTCGCGGAAAGGCGCGATCAGGCGATCGGCTTGAACATCGGAACAGGTGGTGCGCCCTCTTCGGTCGGTTTGAACACGACCTCGACAGTCTGACCGATCCGCACTTCGTCCAGATCGCAGTCCACGATATTGCTCATCATCGTGGTGCCTTCATCAAGGGTGACATAGGCGATGCAGAATGGATTGGGACCGGCACGGCGGGTCACGCTGTAGGAGTAGATCGTGCCGCGGCCCGAGGCTTCTTTCCACTCCGTGTCACCCATGCAAAAGGGGCACAGCGTGCGCGGATACCAGTGTGCCTTGTGGCAGGACGTGCAGAACTTCACCATCAGGCGGTGTTCGCGTGCGGCATCCCAGAACGCTTTGTTTTCAGGCGATTCGGCTGGTGCCGTGATCGGACCCTCAACGTATGGTGTGGTCATGTCAATTACTCCCGTTCCAAGATGAGCGCAGTGCTGCCGTGGCGCGAGCCCATGTAGCCGCCCGTTCCCGAGGCCAGCGCCAGATCGCAGTTCGGGACCTGAACAGCGGGGTGCGCCTCGCCGCGCAACTGACGTACGGCTTCGATGACTTTGGTGATGCCGCCACGGTTTGCGGGATGGTTGTTGCACAGCCCCCCACCGTCAGTGTTGAAGGGCAATTTGCCGACACCTGAAATGAGGTTTCCATCGGCGACGAACTTGCCGCCCTCACCTTTCTTGCAAAAACCGAGATCCTCAAGCTGCATCAACACCGTGATGGTGAAGCTGTCGTAGATCGACGCGTACTTCATGTCGGACGGCTTCACGCCGGCCTCCTCGAAGGCGATCGGGCCCGACCAGACCGCGCCCGAGTGGGTCAGGTCC
>JAEYZR010000339.1 GCA_023427945.1 Pseudomonadota bacterium
ATGGCAGACCCCGGTCAGGGTACGCAATCGTCTGAGCGGCAAAGGCCGGGGGGTGGCGTTTGCCAGTGTTCCCGTCGACGTGGACAGCGCGCCCAGGCAGGCTTGCGCGGCATGGATCGTCGATGTTTCTGTCGATGCGGACACCGGTGCGATTGCCGTTGACAGGATCACCGTGGGTCACTGCATAGACGAGATGCATGTGGCCGACGCAAGCGATGGCCTGTGGCAGCAGCAAATCGATCAAGCGACGCAGCGTCTGCTGGGCAGCGCCGCCACCTTTGATCGTTGGACGAGTGCGGAGTCCGAAAGTGTGGCGGGTCGCGATGTGGCAGCGCTAGACCAGCCGACGGGGAGCGGCCCCTTGCGCGTGGCAGCAAGGGATGTCGGCAAGCCGCAACCGTTCGGGGACGTGCCAGCGATCAATACCAGCGCCGCATTGACCTTGCCTGCGGCGGCCGCCCTGGCCAATGCCATCTTCGATGCGACAGGGGTGCGCCTGCGTGACGCACCTTTCAACACGGCGGTGGCCAGGCGGCAACTGATGCTGGCCGGCCGCAGGCCGGTCCGGCGATTGGCAGCCTGGGCGGGGGGAATTGCCGCTGCCGCAGCAGGTCTGGCCCTGATGGCCTCGCCCTGGCGCGCGGCGATCGCGCCGGTCACGCCGGACCTGAGCGTGTATTCGACCGAGGCCATCGAGCGCGGAAGGTTGATTGCGGCGGCCAGCGACTGCGTGGTTTGCCATACGGCAGAAGGGGGGCAACCGAACGCGGGCGGGTTGGCGCTCGATACCCCCTTCGGGCAGATCTACACCACCAACATCACACCCGATCCCGACACGGGGATCGGCAGATGGTCGTTCAGCGCCTTCGACCGGGCCATGCGCCAAGGGATAGGCCAGGACGGCCGGCATCTTTATCCTGCGTTTCCGTATACGGCGTTCGCCAAGTTTTCCGATGCGGACATGCAGGCCCTGTACGCCTACTTGATGACGCAAACGCCAGTGGTGTCCACGCCCTCCCGGACAGAACTGAAATTCCCGTTCAACCAGCGTCCGCTGCTGGCCGCATGGAATCTGCTCTATCACGACGCGCAACCCTTCACCCCGGATGAGTCTCAATCCCTGCTCTGGAATCGGGGCGCATATCTGGTTCAGGGTGCGGGCCATTGCAGCGCATGCCATACACCCCGGAACAGCCTGGGGGCGGAAAAATCCGGGGTGCGCCATTTCCTGTCTGGCGGCGTGGCCGAGGGCTGGGATGCGCCAGCGCTCAATGCAAGCTCCACCTCGCCGCTGGCATGGACCGAAGACGACATGTTCAGCTACCTGCGCACCGGCTTTTCCGAGCGCCACGGGGTGGCGGCCGGCCCGATGGCGCCCGTCATAGAAGGCTTGCGGGCGCTGCCGGACCAGGACATCCGCGCGATGGCCACGTATCTGACCAACCTCGAGGGCGAGCCGCGCGAGCCCGCTTCAGCAGCCGGCTTGCCCGCTGCCGCGACGGCAGTCTCGCCGGTCGCGCCTGCGACGCCGCTACCCACTACGTCCGCTTCGCCGGTCGCGCCTGCGACGCCGCAACCCACTACGTCCGCTTCGCCTGTCGTGCCTGCGACACCGCTGGCCACCACGTCCGCTTCGCCTGAAGCCGACGGCGCCCGGGTGCTCTCCCTGGTGGGCCAGAACGTTTTTAATGGGTCGTGTGCGGCGTGTCACGATAGTCAGCGCGGCACGCCGTTGTTCGGGGTGCGGCCCAATCTGGCTTACAACACCAGCCTGACCAACGCCCGTCCTGACAATCTTCTGCGCGTGATCCTGGAAGGCATCACCAACCCCGCCGACCCGGGCCTGGGTTATATGCCCGCCTTTGCGGACAGTCTGAACGACGACCAGATCGTGGAACTCGCCAGTTATCTGCGTGAGACGCAGGCTGGCGCCCATCCACCCTGGACGAATCTCAAGGAGACCGTGCGCGCCTTGCGCCAGGACATCGAGCAGCATGCTCAGGGGGCACGATGAGCGCGCCGACGCAGGTCGAGAGTGACCGGATTTCGCGTGAGCGATTGAACCCTAGCGGGGAACCGCCGCCTCGCCACGCCGTCAATCTGGTGGAGAAGAGCCAGGTCGATACCTTTATCGTGGTCGAGGCAGATGGCCAGATCACGGCACACAATGGCCACGTCGACCTGGGCACCGGCATACGCACGGCTTTTGCGCAGATCGTGGCCGAGGAACTGGATGTCGGCTTGCACCAGGTGCGTATGGTCCTGGGCGATACGCGCCACACCCCTGATCAGGGGCCGACGACTGCCAGCGCGTCGATCCAGAGCGCTGCCGTGCCCATGCGCCGGGCGGCCGCACAGGCGCGTGCCCAACTGCTGACGCGTGCGCTGGCGCACTTCGGGTTGGCGTCCGCAAACCTGAGCGTGTCCGATGGCATCGTACGCTGCGATGACGGCAGGACCGTCAGTTACGCCGAGCTCGCAGCCGGGCAAAAATTTGAAATGAGCGTGCACGCCGATGCGCCGTTGAAGGATCCCAAGGACTACCGCATCGTCGGTCGATCCGTGGCGAGGCTGGACATTGCCGGCAAGGTGACCGGTGCCCTGACTTATGTGCACGACATGCGCGTGCCAGGCATGCTGCACGCGCGCATGGTCAGGCCGCCTTATCGCGGGCGGGATGCCGGCGAGATGATCGGCAAGAGCGTACTGGCCGTCGATCACGAGTCGATCGCGCACATTGCGGGAGTCGTCAAGGTCGTCGTGATGGGCGACCTGATCGGCGTGGTCGCCCTGCGCGAAGAAAACGCCATCAAGGCGGCACGCCAGTTGAAGGTCACGTGGCGCACTCCGCCGGCGCTGCCCGACCTCTCCCGTCTGGCCGACGCGCTTCGTGCCAACCCTTCCACCCCACGCGTGCTCAAGGAAAAGGGCGACGTTGATCGCGTGCTCGACAAGGCCGAGGTCTCCCATCAAGCCACGTATCTGTGGCCTTATCAGATGCATGCGTCCATTGGCCCGTCATGTGCGCTGGCCGATTATCGCGACGGTCAGGTGCAGATATGGACGGGTAGCCAGAACCCGCACTTCCTGCATGTGGACATCATGACCTTGCTTGATTTGCCCCAGGAGGCCGTCACCATCACCCGGATGGAGGCATCGGGCTGTTACGGGCGCAACTGTGCCGACGACGCTGCCGCCGAGGCGGCCTTGCTGTCGCGTGAGGTGGGGCGCCCCGTACGGGTGCAGTTCATGCGGGAAGAGGAGCACAGCTGGGAGCCCAAGGGCACGGCCCAGTTGATGGATGTGCGCGGGGCGGTGACGGGCCAGCACACGCTTGCCTATGCGTTCACCAATCGATACCCATCGAACAACGCGCCTGTCATGGCCTTGATGCAGACCGGAAAACTCGCGGCCGACCCGATTGTCGAGCACAAGGGGGATCGCACTGCCGTGCCGCAATTCGACTGCGATGCGCTGCGCATCGCTATCGAGGACATGGCGCCCATCGTACGGGCGGCCTGGATGCGCGGCGTGTCGGCGCTGCCGAACGTGTTCAGCCACGAGTCCTTCATCGATGAGCTGGCGGCGCTGCATGGCCAGGATCCTTTGCTTTTCAGGCTGCGCTTTCTGCGGGATGAGCGCGCTCGTTCGCTGGTGCAGACGGTTGCCGAGCGTGCCGGGTGGCAACCGATGTCGCAGCGTCCCTCACGTCGCGGCTCACCCCACCATCCCGATCTGCTGGTCGGGCGCGGTATTGCCCAACACCAATATGTGCATGGCACCTTTCCGGGCGTGGGATCCGCCTATTGCGCCTGGGTGTGTGATGTCGAGGTCGACACCAGAACCGGAGCGGTGCGCGTGCTGAAAGTCTGGGTAGGTTATGACTGCGGACTGGTCGTGAACCCGGCAGGGGTGCGGCACCAGATGCACGGCAACGTCATCCAGTCAGTCAGCCGCGCGCTGCATGAATCGGTGCGATTCGATTCGAATGGCGTGGTTTCCCGGGAGTGGGGCGCCTATCCCCTGCTGAGATTCTGCGAGATTCCGGAGATCGATACCTATATCGCACCGGCAAATGGCCATCCGCCACTGGGTGCGGGGGAGTCCGCTTCGATCCCCAGCGCAGCGGCCATCGCCAACGCGATTTTCGATGCGACCGGGGTGCGACTGCGGGATGTGCCCTTCCATGCGGACCGGGTGCTGGCCGGTCTCAGGGCACTTCGTTCAGACGCGGCCCACCCATAGCTGCCACGCGCGGTCGATGGCGGCGGGCGGCACCTTGCTCGCTTTCTCTATTTCACCATCGGTCAGGCCTTCCACCTGTCCGATGGCCATTGCCCGATACTGCAGTTCGGCATTGCGACAGGCGGTGACTGCCCGAAAGACCATCTCTTTCATCGACGTGCCCGCCACCGTGGCGCCGTGGTGGCGCATCAGTACCATCCAGGCCTGTCCCAGGCTGCGCGCCAGCGAGGCGCCCTGGGCGGCGTTGGTGACCAGCATGTTGGTGTCGCCGAAATCGGACCGGCTGTCCCACAGTGGCGTGTGCGTCCCGATCAGCGAGCCGTGCTGGTAGACCGGACGCAGCGGCACGCCGGTGATGCAGAAAGGCGTGACGCTGGGGCTGTGGTGGTGACATATCGCCATGACGTCGGGTCGCAGACGATAGATCTCGCCGTGTATGTAGCGCTCGCTGTATAGCGGTTCGGGGCCTGCCTGCAGGGGTTCGGACTGTTCATCGTGGACGATGATGTCGCTGGCGCACACCAGTTCCGGCGCCTTGGACACCGACAGCAGGAAGTGGCCAGGCAGGTCGGGATGACGCACACTGACATGGCCGAATGCGTCCAGCACACCTTCCCTGGCCAGGACACGATTGGCCAGCGCAAGGTCTTTGCACAGATCCTGAGTTGCTTGATTCATACTTGGTTTTTCCCCTTGGGTCAGCTTGCCGCGGGAGGACGTCGCGCCCGCGTGGAACCGGTCTTCGTTGGTTGGGTGAGGTCAGCGTCGAGCAGTTCGCGCAGGAACTGCGCGGCTTCGTTGCCCTTCATGGCTGATCTCCATGCTTCCTTGACGATTTTTTCGTGCAGGCTGATGGCCTCCGGTGCCGAGGTCGCCATGGCGACACCCACACGTATGTTGGGCTGCTCACCCAGGCGGAACGGGCTGATCGTCAGCGTGCTGCGGTCAGCGTGCCTGAACAGCTGAAAGCCGTTCAAGGGGAGGGTGTCGGTCACCAGTCCGATCTGCACCCCCATGTTGTCGGCCTCGATGAGCGCTGCGAGGTGCTCCATCTCTGCGCGTGCGATGGCGTGGCGTTCCAGCCGGACACTGTCGGTGACGTCTCGCTTGGCAAGCAGGCCATTGCGAAGGAAACGGCTGATCTGTTCGGCCGACAGCAGATTGACGATGCTGGGGCGGCGGCGCGCATAGGCTTGTTTGCGTTCCTGCAGGATCTCGGCGACGCGGTCGGCATCTGCGAGCAGCTTGCTGCGCTGGGGGCTGTCCTCTGGCACGCTTTCACGCAGCACCTGCGCGAGCACGTCGTCAAACTTCGGCGACGCCAGCAAATACGAAATCGGGCCGGCCAGCACGATGATCTGGTCGGCTTTCTCTTCGAGTTGCCGGGTGCGTTCGAAGTAGCTGACTGCCGAGGGCATGTATTCGATGCCCACACCGAGCAAGGTGGGCATGGACACTTCCAGCAGATCCGACAGTTTTTCCAGCGTGTCGATCTTGGCGATCTCGCCTTTTTCGACGCGATACAGGGCGGTGCGGGAGATGCCAATGCGTTGGGCGACTTCATCGGCGCTCAAACCCGAAGCAAGACGGAACGCCCTGACACGTTGGCCAATTTCCTCGTATCTCCAGCGCATTCTGTAAACTCCTCTAGGTCTCTTGACGTTGGCGGATGCGACTGCCACATCCGGTCAACAGACTCGAATAATACCGTGCCAGTGCCTGCCTTCCGGGCCGCCACGGGGTCATCGGCCCTGTGGATCGCCATTCGGAGTGAACACCATGCGTCCAGTCGATTTGCGCTGGGCCAGGCGCTGCAGCGTCTCTCCCACCGACTCAAGCGGATAGGCGGTCAACGTGCCGGGCTGCAGCTTTCCTTCGCCATAAAGCCGGAAGATTTCGTTCAGGCAATGCGCCATTTTTTCAGGGGTCTTCTTGCGATAGTCGCTCACCTGGATGCCGCTGACCTCGATGTTCTTGAGCAGCAGGTAATTGACTTTCACACTGGGTATTTCGCCGGCTGCGAAGCCAATGACGACCAGTCTGCCGCACCATGCCACCGCGCGCAGTGCGGCGCTGAAGAACCGGTCGCCCAGCGGATCCAGCACGATGTCGGCGCCACGGCCCTCGGTCAGGGCATGAACCTGCTCACGCAGGCCGTCGCGAAGGTTCTCGACGGACAGGTCGACGCAGTGGTGCGCGCCGGCCTGCATCACCACATCGCGTTTGGCAGGGTCGGAAATGCCGGCAATGACCGTCAAGCCGTAAGCCCGTCCCAGTTGTATGGCAGCCAATCCGACGCCGCCGGTAGCCCCCAGCACCAGCAGCGTCTCGCCTGCCTTGGCGCGGCCACGTTCGCAGATGGAGAACCAGGCGGTGTCGTAGGCCAGCGCCATCGCCGCCGCGTCCAGGAACGGCATGTCATGGGGGAGTACGAAACAATCGGCGGCCCTGGCCAGCGCCTTCTGTGCGTAGCCGCCATGTTCGGCGAGGGTGAGCACGCGGTCGCCCGGCTTGACGTGGGTGACGCCTGAGCCGGTTGCAATCACGATGCCGGCCGGCAGTTTTCCAGGTGAAAAAGGGCGGGCGGGCAGAAACTGATATTTGCCCGAGATGACCAGAAGATCGACGAAGTTGGCCGCAGTGGCCTGCACCTCGATCAGTACTTCGTTCTCTGCGGGGCTGGGGTCAGGGATATCTTCGACCTGTAGCGCGGCAGGATCACCGAATTCACGAATCAGTACTGCTTTCATTGTTTACTCCCGGTGTCGTTGATGGCGGTGCTGAAGGTGCCTCGCCCGACGGCCACCACGATGGCGTCGGCGCTGCGCACTTCGACGTCCACGCGGGCAATGGCGCGACCCACGCGCAGCGTCCTGGCCGATACGTGCAACTCCCCGGCGCGCGCGGCGCGCAGGTAATCGATGCGCAAGTCGATGGTGGGTGCCATGCGCTCAATCTGCACGGCGACGGCCGCATGGGCGGCGATGTCGATGATCGACGCGATGACGCCGCCATGGATGTCGCCACTGTCCTGGGCGCGTCGAAACTGCGCCTGATAGGGCAGGCGGATCACCACCTCGCCGCAGGGGTCGGCGCTGACGGCCTGTGGCGCGAGCACGGCATGAAACGGGGGGTGGGCAAGCTCATGTTCAAGCCGGGCCAATGCGTGACTTGCCTGCGTTGCAGGACTTTTCTGCACATCAGGCGCGGCAGTGGCTGCCGGTGTCGGCGGTGTGGTCACGACACCTCCTGCGCACTGCTCTTGAAGCGCACCGGGTTGACGGCGAGCTTGCCGCTGCGGACATCGTCTGCCAGGTCACGCTTGAAGATCTTGCCACTCGCGGTGAGCGGGATATCGGCCAGTACCACGAAGTACTCAGGCATGTCATAGCGCGAGAGTCCCGACTCATCCAGGTGTGCAAGTATGGCGTCCGCCTCGATGGGCGCACCGCTGCGGGTCATGATGGCCAGGCAGACGCGCTCACCCAGCCGTGGGTCCGGCACGGGCAGCACGCAAGCCCGCAGCACTGCCGGGTGCTGCATCGCCAGGTTCTCGATTTTCGAGGGGTAGATATTGTGGCCGCCGCGGATGATCAGGTCTTTTTTCCTGCCGGTGATCACCAGGTAGCCCTCGGCGTCCATGCGGCCCAGATCGCCCGTCATGAACCAGCCATGACTGTTGAACGCTTCCTCGGTGGCCTGCTGGTTGTCGAAGTAGCCCAGCATCAGGCTGGCACCCCGTCCGCCAATCTGGCCCACTTCGCCGGTGGCGGCCTCTACGTCCTGATTCTCGCTGGACCAGATGCGCACTTCATAGCCCGGGCATGCGCGCCCCGAGGTATTGATGATGCGCTCCGGACTGTCGTCAGGCAGGGTGTAGTGATGCGAGCACGCTTCGGTCATGCCGTAGCCGCTTTGCGGCATGACACCGTGCGCGATCAGATCGGCAATCACTTCTCGGGGGGCGGCGGCGCCCGAGACCCGGAACCCTTTCAGATTCCCCACGCGGTCCAGGCCTCGCGTGCGCAGTTCGGCCAGCATGTCGATGGCATGCGTGGGCACGCCGAACAGAAAACTCGCCCCGGTCTCGATCAGCCTGTCCACCAGGCTGGCCCCTTTCTTCAGGTCGTGGACGACCAGTTCACCACCGGTGGCCAGCGCGCTGATCATCGCGCCCAGGCCGAGATTGTGGCTCAGCGGGCTCATGGTGTAGATGACCGAGTCTGCGCCGAAATGCCAGTCGTGGGCGATGGCGCGGGCATTCGACAGCAGCGTGTTGTCACTGTGCATCACGCCTTTGGGCACGCCGGTGGTGCCGGACGTGAAGGCAAGGTAGACCACGCGGTCGGGGTCGGTCGAGGCCGCCGTTGGCGCCGCGCCGCCTTCAGTGACCGGCAAGGCGTCGCTTGGAGCCATCAGATCGCGTCCGGGGTTCAACGCGCCGGGCGCATCCAGCGCAATCACGTGGCGCAGGCTTGCGAGGTCGGACAGACGCTCGAATATGTCGTGACGTGCCGCATCCGCACCCCATCGACGCTCACCAACGAATGCGCTCACGCGTACTCTCGTCATGAGTGTATGGACGTCTTCCACCGTGTGGTCACGATGCAGCGATGGGCAGCACGTGTAGCCATTGCGCGAGCAGGCCAGCCATACCACTGCCGTTTCGATACGGCTGGAGGTCCACAATCCCACGCGCGCCCCGGCTTGCAGGCCGGCTGCGGCGAGTTCATGGGCCAGCGCGTCGGCGCTCTGGATCAGTTGCGAGTACGTGACGCGCCGGCTGTGGTCGCGCATGGCAAAGGCGTCCGGGCGGGTCTGGCATTGGCGCCGTGCACTGGCATAGATGGTCTCTTCGCGCCAGTGGCCAGAGGCATAGAAGTCGCGGATTTGCCCGGCGCTGAGCATGGTCAGCACGGTGTTTTTCTTGATAGACAATGAATGCTCCTGAAAAAGCGTTGGGGGCGCGGGCGTCATCGGGCCCGTCCGCCGAACCAGCCTCGCACCGTCGCGCTGACGGAGGACCAGGCGAGCGACAGGCCGCTGATGGGCTTGGCAGGTGCAAAAGGAGGTGGCGGCGGAATGCGGGTGCCGGCCACCGCGTCTCGGTCCTGCGTGAGCAGGGCATGCGCCGCGGCAAAGCCTGCCTGGTGGCCAGCCGTGAACCCCGCGGCAAATCCTTCGGTGAAGGCTTGCGGGTAGTCTCCTGCCGGCGCTCTTGCTGAGGCCGTTGCAGCAGGCAGGGGTGTGGCGTGTGGCTGTCCGGATCGCAGGTGCGCCGCGGGAGAAGCATCAGGGACGAGCGCATCGGCTTGGGAGGCATCGGCCTTGCCGTGCATGGCCTCGTGGTCGCGCAGTTGTGTGATGCGCATTTCGAGGTTGCGGGCGAATTGGGCAATGATCTGGCTGGCCACGTTCTGGATCAGGCCGACCCCGCGCCCGTATTGGGCGACCGCACCCGACAACGCCAGGGATGTCGTGACGTCGACTTTTGAACCCTTGGCGCTGGGCTGCAGCGCAAAGTGAATGCTCGCCTGGGCCGTTCCGCGTCCTTTTGCATCGGCGCCGCTGGCGGTGATGTCGGCCCGGTGGGCCGTGTCGTCGATCTCGTCGAAATGCGCATCGCACAAGAACACCAGGCCGACCGGTCCCAGGCGCACCGACACCTTGCCCTTGAAGGTCCTGTCATCGATGATCTCTACGATCTCCGCACCCGGCATGCAGGGCACGACTGTCTGGACGTCCATCAATAATGGCCAGGCTTCCTGCGGGGGCAGGGACACTTCAAAACTGTTCGCGAATTCCATGTGCTTTCCTTTAGCTTCGCGTGGGGGGCGTACGATTCATCGGGGGCGCCGGCGGCATCGAATCGAGATGCCGAAGCACGTGCATGGGCAGGATGGGCAGGGCGGTGATCGCGCCCGGGCGCCTGAGTGCATCGTCGACCGCACATGCGATGGCAGCGCCCGCGCCATTGGTGCCGCCCTCGCCCGCGCCTTTCAGGCCCAGAGGATTCAAGGGGCTGGGCGCGTCTTCCGTGATCAGCACATCGACCTCCGGCATTTCGTGCGCCGTCGTGAGCAGATAATCGGCAAACGTGGTGGACAAAGGCTGACCAGAGGCGTCGTAGGTGAACTGTTCAAAAAGCGCGCCGCCGATTCCCTGGGCCAGGCCACCGATGATCTGGCCTTCGATCATCTTCGGATTGACCGCCCGTCCCACGTCATAGGAGACCAGGTACTTCTCTAGTCGTACTTCCCCCGTTCCCTTGTCCAGGCAGACCTGCGCCACATGAACGCCGTAGGGATAGTTCATGTGATCGCTGTAGAACCAGCCTTCGGCCGACAGCCCGGGCGCATGGCCATTGCTGGTCTTCTGGCTGGGATGCAGATAACGTGCGACTTGCGCGATCGTGACCGTTTCGCCCTCGCCATCCTGGCGACGCCTGATGCAGCCATGGCTGATGGTGAGCGCCTCCGGTCGCGTGCCGAGCATCAGTGCGCCCACCTGCAGAGCCTTTTCGCGAATCTTCTTCGCAGCGATCTGCGTGGCAGAGCCCGACATGACGGTGACACGCGATGCGTGCGCGCCGTTGCCGAATTCAATCTGATCGGTGCGACCCCGGACGACCCGGATCGTCCGATAGTCCACACCCAGTTCGTGCGCGCAAATCTGGGCGAGCGCGGTCTCCATGCCCTGGCCCACAGAACCCGCACCGGTCACCAGTTCGATGCAGCCTGTCTGGTCTACCGTGATGCGCACCATGTCCGAAGGGCCGAGTCCGGATTTCTCCACGAACATCGCCACGCCCACTCCCACGGCTTCGCCGGCATCGCGCCGGGCCTGCAGGCGCGACTGCAGGGCGTCCCATCCCACGCGCGCCAGCGTCTTGTCCAGCAATCCCGCGTAATCGCCCGAGTCCAGGATGACGTCCACCCCCAGGGCGTCCAGGGGACGGGCATAAGGCATGGCTGCGCTTGGCACCAGATTGCGACGGCGCACTTCCAGCGGGTCGATGCCCGTTTCGTGGGCGATGGCGTCCATCAGTCGTTCACGCACAAACGTCGTTTCGTAGCGACCCGGTGCGCGATAGGTGGCCGCCGGCGTCTTGTTGGTCAGCCTGAAGTGGCCCGCGACCTGATAGGCCGGCACGATATAGGGGCCCAGCAGCAGGCCGGCAGACATGTCGGCCACGCGGGGACCGTGCGTGCGCACGTAGCCCCCCTGGCTGTGGTGGAACACATTGCGGATGCCCAGCAGGCGACCATCGCTGTCGATGGCAGCCTCGATCGCATGGTATTGCTCGCGGGAATGATTCGTTGCGACCAGGTTCTCGCGCCGGTCCTCGACCCATTTGACCGGACGGCGCAGACGCAGGGCACCCAGGCACACCAGGACGTCTTCGGGATACAGCTCACCGCGCACGCCAAATCCGCCGCCGACGTGGCCTTCGTAAAGATGGATGGACGAGGGCGAGCGGCCGATCATCTTGGCCATTTCGTCGCGATTCCAGTGCGATTTCTTGGCGGCCCCGTGCATTTCGAGTATGTCGCGCGCAGCGTCATAGCGTGCGATGGCGCCACGGCATTCCAGCGGCACGCCGCTGTGGCGCCCGATGGCCAGGGACAGCGACACAGTTTTCCAGGCGGCGCTGAAGGCCGATTCGATATCGCCGTAGCCCTTGCGTATCACCGTGGGTTCGGTGGACAGGCCGGGCAGGAATTCACCGGGTTCGGCTCGGGCGTCCATGACGGGTTCGAGCGTTTCGATGCTGACTTCAACCGCACTGGCGGCGTCTTCGGCTAGATAGGGGTCGGTGGCGAAGACGGCAGCAACGGGGTCGCCCACGTAACGAACGTGGGTCTGTGCGAGGATGTGCTGGCAATACGGTTCCAGCCCCTTGACCGTGGTTGCCCGAAACGGGATGGGGGCGATATCGGCCACGTCAGCGCCTGTCCAGACCGCGATCACGCCAGGCAGTCTTGCCGCGCCTGCGATGTCGATCGATACGATCCTGCCGTGCGCCACCGTGGAGCGCACCACGCGCATGTGCAGTTGCCTCGGAAAATTGATGTCCGCGGCAAAGCCGGCCTCACCCCGCACCAGGGGTGGGTCTTCCAGTCGGGTGACAGATCGTCCTATCACCGCTTCCTCGGGATCCAGCCTGGCTGCTGCCGTGTCAGTACTCGGGCGCGCCTCGACTGTCGAATGATGGGCCTTTGGAGGACGCTCGATCGACAGGGTATCGGGATGCAGCGTCGCACCGCCGGTGGCGTTCTGGACAGGCGTCTTCATACGCGATCCTTCATGCTGGCGCGCGCCTGCTGTACGGCAGCCATGATGTTCTTGTAGCCCGTGCATCGGCAGATGTTGGAGGACAGAACGTCGAGCAGCTCGGCATCGCTGATGTCCGGATCACGTTCGAGCACGCCGCGGGCAAGCATCAGAAAGCCTGGCGTGCAAAAGCCGCACTGCAAGGCGTGCTGATCAATGAAGGCCTGTTGTAGTGGATGCAGGGTGTCGCCCTGGGCCAGGCCCTCGACCGTATCGATACGCTTGCCCTGAGCCTGGACGGCGAACATCAGGCAGGAGCGCACCGGCTCACCGTCGACCAGCACCGTGCATGCGCCGCACACCCCGTGCTCACAGCCCAGATGGGTGCCCGTCAGGCCGCATTCATCGCGCAGGGTATCGGCCAGGGTGCGGCGCGGTTCCACGGCCAGAGCAATGTCCTGCCCGTTCACCGCCAGTGAGATGTCAATCCGATGCATGGTTCATCCTTTGATTGCGGCGAGCAGGCTCACCTTCGATGGCCTGCAGCAATGCGCGCTGCACCACGGTATGCACCAGCCGGCGTCGATAGGCCTGTTCCTCTTCCGTCGTGTCGACAGGGCTGACCGAGTGGGCGGCAGCCTGGGCAGCCGCTTCGATCAGCGCTGGCTCGATGGACTTCCCCTCCAGAAGCGCCTCGGCCTCGCCCAGCCGGCGGGGGAGGCTTTCTACCCCGCCCACGCCGATACGCACATGGGTCAGGACGCCATCACGCACGTCAAGAACGACCAGCGCCATCGCCTGCGCAAAATCGCCGGCACGGCGGCTGAACTCTTCGAATCCGTAGCGTGTTTGCGGGCTCAGCCAGGGCAGCGTGACCGAGACGAGCAGCTCGTCGCCTGCCAGCGCGGTGGCCATGAAGCCAAGAAAGTAGTCGCGTGCCGCGATCACTCGCGTGCCGCGCTCACTGCGCGCTTCGATGACGGCGTCCAGCGTCGCGGCAACGACGCACCATTCAGCCGCGGGATCGGCATTCGCGATGCTGCCCCCGAAGGTGCCGCGCGTGCGTATCGGAAGGTGGGCAACATGGCGCACGACATCGCGCAGGAGACAGCCCAGCACGCCAGGGATGGCAGGTGTGGCGAATGCCGAATGGCGCACACAGGCGCCAATGACCAAGTGTTCTTCGCCGACCACCTCGAACCGCTGGAGGGACTCGATGCCGTTGATATCGATCAGACAGGTCGGCTGGGCAAATCGCAAGGCCATCGCGGGAACCAGGGTCTGGCCTCCGGCAATGACGCGCCCATCCTGCTCTGCCACGTCAGCGAGCATCGCCACGGCCTGCTCCACCGAAGTAGGCTCGTAGTAGAAGAATTGACTCGATTTCAAATAACCCCCGTGTTTCAGGAAAGCATTGTTTGTTATTCTATTGGAATAATAACCAAAATTGGTACACTTGGCTCAAGTTTTTGTCGCTCCGGCGTAACTCACGTCCCGGTATCGCCCACCGTCAATTTTGAAGAGATCAGACATGCTGCTGCCCCATCACGATCGGTATTCTTATAGTCCCATTGTCGAGCGTCCACAGTACACCTGGCCAGAAGGCAAGCGGCTGGCGTTTTTCATCGGTGTGAACATCGAACACTTCGCCTTTGGCGCCGGATTGACGCATTCGCTTTCTGCGCCGTTGCCCGCGCCGGACCAGCGGGTGTTTGCCTGGACGGATTACGGCAACAGGGTGGGCGTATGGCGCATTTTCCGTTTGCTCGACGAACTGGGAATGCCGGCCTCGCACAACATCAATACCTCCCTGTTCGAGTATGCCCCGCAGATCCTTGCCGAAATCAAATCGCGTGGCGACGAGGTCATTGCCCATGGCAGGACGAATGGCGAGCGTCACGACGCCATGTGGGAACGCGACGAGCAGCGTTTCATAGCGGAAGTCAGGGATGAGATCGAGGAGAAGTGGGGCCAGGCGCCCAAAGGCTGGATGGCGCCCTGGATGTCGGTGACGAAGGTGACGCCGGACCTTTTGCAGGAGGCCGGCTTCAAGTACGTCATGGATTGGCCCGCCGACGATCAGCCGCTATGGATGAAGACCCGCGCGGGCCGCATCATGTCCGTGCCTTATCCGTTCGAGCTGAACGATTCGCCGCAAATGCTGGTTCGCCACCAGAGCCCGGATGTGTTTTCACAGGCGATCATTGATCAGTTCGAGGAGATGCTGGCCCAGAGTGAGCATGAGCCGCTGGTCTTCAGCCTGGCCCTGCATGCCATGATCGTGGGCCAGCCGTATCGGTTGCGTGCCTTGAGACGTGCCCTGGCCTATATCGCCAATCATCCTGAGCGGGACAAGGTGTGGTTCACGCGCCCAGGCGATATCTACGACCATTGCGCGGCATTGCCCGATGCCGTGATGAAGATCTAGTGGGCAGTCGAGGGGGCATCGCCCACGGGAGGCGGTGCGGGCCGAGTACGACGGTCATCCGTCGATCGCGGGGCTTGCACGCCAAAGACTGACCACGCGCCGCCATTGCTGCACAACGAATGCGATAGCAGTAGTGGTGATCAACGCCCAGGCGACGCTTACCTCCCAATATTTCGCGAAGGCGAAAGTTTCTCCTATGAAAAAGGCGGCGGCTACGACGAACAGGACGGTGGCTGATGCGACCGCAAATGCGCGGATCACCGCAAGCGCCAGCCGCGACCCTCGCCCAAGCGGCCAGCGGCGCGTGAGCCATTTTCCGATCAGCGTCAGCGTGCCGAGGAATAATGCGATTATTGTTAGCAGTACCGGGATCAAAATGGCGGCAATGCCGATGATCGCTTGCCCGTCACTGGTCCCGGGCGCATACCAGAAGGGTATGAATATGTCGTGGCACAGCGCAATGACCGTATAAATCACGGCGATGGGTGCCACGGGAAAGGTCAGCACCGACAGGGCGAACCTTCCAGTGTCGAAGTCATCGTGAGCAGGTAGCCGGGTCATCGCGTTCCTGATGTTGCAGCCTCTGGGATTGAGAACATGATCGAAATCGTATCGTATGACAATGTGTCTGGATTGAAGTTTGGCAGTTCCGAGAGCGACGCCTTGAATCAGTTCGGAGCGCCTGAACGCATTGACGACTTTCGGAGCAGCCGCGAACTGTGCTATCCGGATTTTATTGTGCGGATCAGGAAAAACTCAGGCGTGTTTGATGAGTTCACATTGCTGCCTGGGTGTGAGGCGATGCTCAACGGTCATGTGATCAGCTGGGATATCGAGTTTTTACATCACCTGGCCAGGCAGGGCGGGGACTTGAAAGAAAACGTCGGGTTTGTGGTCTCGGAAAAGCTGGGTATTTCGGCGGCCGGCTTGCATCAGGAGGATGACGTTGCCATACACGCTTTTGCAAGAGGCACATGGGACGATCTTCTGAAGTCTATGATGCCATTTTCATTGCCTGAGTAAGCCGAATCACTCCGGAGTCGATGGCCTGCAGGCTATCGATGCGTTGGGTATCCTGGCGTTGCGACGAATCCCACCGCATGGCATGGTTTTCCGAGCCGGGCTTTTTCAATGTGCCGCGTGGCGCAAAAGGGTATTTTCATGATCGACCATACTGGCATTGGCGTCAGCGACTACGTGAAAAGTCACGCTTTCTATGTCAGCGCGTTGGCGCCGCTTGGCTACGAGGTTCGAAAGCAGCTCGATATGGCCGCAGGGTTTGGTGCCGGCGCGCTCGAAAGCGGGGATGATCCCGGTGGCGACTTCTGGATTCACGCAGGCAGTCCGGCTTCGCCACGCACCCACATTGCTTTTCGCGCTCGAAACCGATCCGAGGTCGATGCATTCTTTGCGGCAGCCCTGGCTGCCGGGGGGCGCGACAATGGCGCCCCTGGATTACGAGAGCTGTACCACCCGCATTACTACGCCGCGTTCGTGTTTGATCCCGATGGCTACAACATCGAGGCTGTCTGCCATCTCCCTCCTGCGGCGTAGTGCCTGGGGCTGCGTCGGCTGTTCTTCTGTCTCGCCTTCATTGCTGGCCGGCGCTGAGCCATTGGACGAGTTCTCGGGTGGCGGCCGAGTCGTTCCCATCCCACCTGGCAATTTCAAAGTGCGCGACAGCCTCGGGGTTGAGGCGTAGCGGGATGGCGCGCAAGTGTTTGGAGTGAATCGCTGATCGGGGAGCAAGCGCTACGCCGGCACCGGCTTCGACCAGGGAAAGAATGGCTGGCAGCCTGCTTTGTTGCACGACTCTAGGGACGATGCCGTAATGGGAGTAGATACGGCTCACGCATGCGTTCAGGTAGGGGGCGAGCGTCGGGTTGTAGTGGATCAACGCAAGCCTTTCCAGGTCCCTGGCACTTACCGACCGCTTGTCAGCCAGCCGATCATCGTGGCGGACCACCAGGCAGATCGCCTCCTTCAGCGACGTGGCGCTGGAGATGTCCGCCTGTGGCAGACCCGGACGCATGACGCCGACGTCGATGGTTCCCCGGCGCAAAAGCGTGGCTGTTTCCAGGGAGCTGACTTCCACCAGTTCAAGTGTGATGCCGGGGTGTGCCGCACGGTAGTTGCGCAGGACCTCGATGATGGGTGATGTACATGCCGCCGGTGTGAGCCCGATGCTGAGAATGCCGGATGTGCCGTCCGCAGCGTTCCTGGTTTCTCTCAACATGACCTCGATGCTTTCCAGGACCTTATCCAGGTGGGCATGGAGCACCCGCCCAGCTGGCGTGAGGGCCACACTGCGCGTGGTGCGGACAAAAAGTGGAGTGCCCACTTGTTCCTCGAGCCGCTTGATCTGCATGCTCAGCGGGGACTGGGTGATGAAGAGCCGCGACGCCGCCTTCCCGAAGTGGCGTTCTTCGGCCACCGCACGGAAGGCCGCCAGCAGGCGCGTATCCAGAGACATTAATCTGCTATCGAGCATAATGAGTGATTAATTTAGCGTTGGTCGAATCATAATTAGTTTCCTAGAATCCCGGAACAATTACTTGATCACTCGCTGAATTCCAATGCATCGACATATTTCGCTCTCGCATGAACCGTCATCATCCGGGTTGACCAAGGCGATCCACCAGATTGGCTTGCAGGATTCGACACTTCAGGCTTGGGCCCACCTGCCGTGTGACGAACCGGTTCATTCGTCGCAATCAGGCCTCCTGGACGGCCTGTGTTTTGGCGTGAAAGACGTCATCGATGTGCGGGGTATGCCCACACGCTGTGGCTCCGAGTTCGAGGACGACCACCCCGCGGCGCGTGATGCGGCGTGCGTGGCGATGCTCAGGGCCGCTGGGGCGATGCCGGTCGGAAAGACGCGCACCGCCGAATTTGCCTACCGGCGTCCGCCGGGAACCCACAATCCCGCCGCGCCGGGTCACACACCGGGAGGGTCCTCCAGCGGATCCGCTGCAGCGGTGGCTGCGGGTATGGTGCCTTTTGCGCTGAGCACGCAGACAGGGGGATCCATTATCCGTCCGGCCGCCTATTGCGGCGTCGTGGGATTCAAACCCTCGTTCGGAATGGTATCGCGCCATGGTCTGGCTCCCGGCTGCGAATCGCTGGACACGATAGGCTGGCATGCCGCCGATATCGACCTGGCGTGTCAGGTGGGCCGTGTAGTGATGGGGCGTGATGGCTTTGCCGGACTCGCACCTGCCGACATGAAAAAACTGAAGATCCTTGTGATCGATGAGCCTGGCGAGACATCGCCCGACGCCGACACGGCAGCAAACTTGAATTACATAGGCGCACTTCTGAAAGATAACGGGGTGACGACATTCGGACAGTCGGCCGCGCATACGTCCAGGCTCGCTCAATATCTGAGCCTGCACAAAGTGTTGATGACTTACGAGCTGGCGCGCAGCCTGCGGCCTGTTGTCGCGCGGCACAGCCAGATCAGCGCGCCCGTTCAGTCACTGCTCGATGAGAGCCAGTCCATCAGTTTTTCTCAATACAGTGATGCAATGGCTTTTCAGTTGCAAGCGCGCACAGACTGGGCGGCCTTTGCAGGCAGTGCAGATCTCATCATTGCCCCCAGCGCGCCCACTGCAGCACCCCTGGGCCTGGAAAACAGCGGCTCTTCAGCGTATTGCCGTGCCTGGACCTATCTCGGCTGGCCATGTCTGCATGTTCCTGCCGGCACTTCTGCAACGGATTTGCCCATTGGCTTCCAGGTCGTGATGCCCTGGCGCCGCGACTTCGAAGCATTTTCGGTTGCCAGGTCGATCTGGCAAATGCATACGCGACATCAATCCACTCAATCTCTCGGCGACTAATAATATGAGGCACGCGATGAACACAAGCTTGAAGAAACTGCTGTTGACCACCTTCGTGGCAACGATGGCCACAGGCGGGGCGGCACATGCGGATACCTATCCGAATCGTCCGATCACCGTGGTGACGCCCACTGGTGCAGGCGGCGGCACAGACATCGTGACCCGGGTGATGGCTGAAAGAATGAGTCAGGTGCTGGGTCAGCCCATGGTGGTGCAGAACAAGCCGGGTGCGGGAGGTGTGATTGGCAACATGGCGATGAAGCGCGAGCCCAACGATGGGTATAGCCTGTTCTTCACCGCCAACAGCAATCAGTTGATCACTCCCTGGATCTATGAAAATGTCGGATTCGATCCCATCAAGGACTACGAGCCTGTTGCGACGATTGGATTCGTGCCGCATGTCCTGGTGGTGAATCCTGCTTTTCCGGCAGAAAATTTCGCGCAGTTTCTGGAGGTCATCAAGCAGAACCCCGGGAAATACAACTACAGCTCAGGCGGCAACGGCACCATTAATCACTTGATGGCGGAAATGGTGGCTGAAAGGGTGGGTGCGAAGCTGGAGCACATTCCCTACAAGGCGATCTCGGGCGCGCTGACCGACGTCATGTCCGGCGAAGTGCCGATGATCTTCACCACGGTGAACTCCGCCATCGAATACATCAAGACGGGCAAGCTGCGCCCGCTGGTGACCGGCAGCCCCGAGCGGCTGGCCGCGCTCCCCGACGTGCCGACGATCAAGGAGACCTTTCCGGACTTCTTTGATACCGACATGTGGGTCGCCGTGTACGCACCGAAGGGAACACCACGCGAACGTATCGACGTGCTGTATCGCGCAATCGATCAGTCGTTGAAAGACGAGAAGCTGCAGGCGCGTTTCGAGATGTTGGGCGTACGCCCGGGCGCTGACTCCCCCGACGAACTGGCCAAGCGTCAGAAAAATGACTATGCGCAGTGGGAAAAAATCGTGAAGTCGGTGGGCGCGCAGGCAAACTGAGGGTGATGATGGGTTAATTCGTCAAATCCAGCCTTCGCACGGATTTCGAATCAACCCAATCAGCCGTGGCAGCATTCATTTCCAGAAAGTGCGACGACTGCAGGTGGGCTTGTATGGCCGCCTCGTCGTCGTAGACTTCGTACAGGAAAAAGAGGGCATCATCGTGTGGATCACGGCACACGTCGAACAGCCGGCACCCGGCTTCGCTGGTCAAGGACTGTCGCGCGTTGTGGATGATCGCCGTCTCGAAGGCTGTTATATGCGCGGGCTTGATACGGAACTCTACGACCAGAACTGCGGGCATGATGACTCCTGTTTCAGTCTATGGATAGGTTTGCTTTCTGCGCCAGCGCCTTGAACTTGACGGATTCGGCAGCGATTTGCTCGGCCATTTCTTTCGGTGTATTGCCGACCGGTTCGGCGCCCATGGCGAGTAACTGGGTACGTACGCTTTCGGTCTTCAGGATGTCGGAAGTGTCCTGATAAACCCGGTCGATCGCAGCCTGGGGGGTGCCCGTGGGGGCCAGAAAACCAAACCAGGTCGAAATGTCGAAGCCTTCCAGCCCCGCTTCGCTGAGGGTGGGCACATCAGGCAGCGCTGACGATCGGGTTCCGGTAGCGACGGCGAGTGCGCGAACCTTTCCACTCTGAATGTGCGGCAGGCACGAAGCAACCGTGTCAAACATCATGTCGATACGGCCACCCATCAGGTCGATCAAGGCCGGTCCGCTGCCCTTGTACGGCACGTGCAATGTCTGCACGCCCGCCATGTCGTTGAACTGCTCGCCGATCAGATGGTGTGCGGTGCCCGCGCCAGTGCTGCCATATGTCAGCGTTCCCGGTTTAATGCGTGCCAGTTCGATGAGTTCCTTGGCGCTCTTGGCCGGCAGGGACTCCGGCACGATGAGTACGTTTGGAACGACCGCTACGACGGTAATCGGCGCCAGATCACGCTGGAAGTCGTAGGGGAGTTTTTTATAGACGGCGGGTGCGATGGAGTGATGCACGGCGCCCATCAACAGCGTATAGCCATCGGCAGGCTGCTTGGCGACGTAGTCGGCCCCCAGTGTCAAACCAGCCCCGGGCCGGTTTTCTATGATGACAGTCTGGCCCCACTTCTCGCCAAGTTTCTGGCCCATGATGCGAGCCAGCTGATCCGTGCTTCCACCAGGGGGGGAGGGCACAACGATGCGCACAGGGCGATCCGGGAAGGTTTGGGCCTGTACAGAGGCGCAGGCAACAGCCAGCCATGCCGCGGCAAGCGCGCGGCTGAAGGTACGGTTCATGAGGTGTCTCCTGATTGGCAGCCCTGAATGGGCCGCTCTAGTAGTGTGTCGTTCAGTGGGTCAGGCTTTGGGGCGCCAGGCGTTCGATGGTCGCCTGCGTGATCTCGATTGTTCCGCTTGTGCCACCGAACTCACGAGGACGAACGGATTGGCTGGCGAATGCATCCTGCACGGCGGTCTCGATGAGGCGAGCGCCATCTGCCAGTGTTTCATCGTCGTATTTGGTGGCCATCCATTCCAGCATCATCGACACGGACAGAATCATGGCCGTGGGATTCGCAATACCCTTTCCGGCAATGTCGGGAGCGGTGCCGTGTGCCGGCTGGAACAGACCGTAATCGTCGCCGATGTCACCCGACGGTGCCATGCCCATTCCACCGACCAGCGCCGCCACGAGGTCGGACAGAATGTCGCCAAACATGTTCTCGGTGACCAGTACGTCATAGCGCCAAGGTTTGAGAACCAGGTTCAATGCCATGGCATCGACATAAGCGCTGTCAGTGGATACATCGGGATAACGCCGTGCCTGTTCTTCGAAGATCTTGCGCCAGAAGGCCATGGACTGAAACACGTTGGCTTTGTCGACACTCGTGACATGGCCGGGGCGACCCTGAGCACGGCGGCGTTCGGCCAGTTTCAAGGCAAAATCACAAATGCGTTGCGTGCCATGTCGGGTGATCTTCATCGTGTCCAAGGCGGCAGTGTCACCTTCCATGACGCCGCGACCCCTGGCGTAGAACAGGCCTTCGGTATTCTCACGCACCAGGACCAGGTCGATGTCTGCGGCATCCGGGTGGCTCAATGGACTGGGCAAACCTTTGAAGCTGCGGATGGGGCGCACGCCAGCGTACAGATCCAGGGCGAACCGGATATCGAGCTGGGGAATGATCTCGGTACCGTCTGCTTTCAGTACGTGCGGCAATCCCATTGCGCCGAACAGAATGGCGTGGGCTTCGCGGCATGCCTGGAGCGTGGCGTCTGGCAATGCATCGCCTGTGTCGACATAATGCTGAGCACCGGCAGGATGCGTTTTGGTTTCGAAGGTGCGACCAATACGTGCTCCTACTGCATCCAGCACGGCCAGGGCCGACGCCATTACTTCCTTGCCAATCCCGTCGCCAGGTAAAACAGCGATGGAGTATTTCTTGTCTATCGAGTGCATACGGATCTTTCCACAGAGTCTGTAACGTCAAGCCATCACACTTGTTGAAGGCGAAACTGTTCAAAAATGGCTAACAACTCACGGCTGGCGCGCTGCCGGTGGGCCCGGTTTTCCTGCACTGCGCCCTCCACGTCTCCAGCACGCAATCGCTCTACGAGTGCCAGATGTTCCTGAGTCGAGTTGATGGGTTTGGGACGAAGCCGCAGCGTGAACATGCGTGCCCTGTGAGCGCGATCCCAGTAGTTGAGAACGGTCTGATGTAGCTGGCGGTTGCCAGAAAGCATGACAAGTTGCTCATGAAAAGCTTCGTCGGCTCGCGCCCAGGCATCGAGATCGTCCACGGCAAGTGCCTGCGCCATGGCTTGCGTGGCGAGATCCAGCGGCAGCAATTCTTCGGCACTTGGGCCGCGTTTCGCGACGATTTCGACCGCCATGCATTCCAGCGCGGTCAGCACCTCATAGATCTCCCGCATATCGGAAGGCGAAAGCGGGAGAACGCGCATGCCACGTCTGGGGACGACATCCACCAGCCCCTCACGCTGCAACCGGATCAGGGCTTCACGAACCGGGGTGCGGCTCATGCCCAGCATCAAGGCTACTTCCTGCTCCAGTGCCTGGAATTCGGGTGGCCAGATGTTGTCGAGAATCCTGTGCCTGATTTCGGCATAGGCCTGGTCGACCATGGACGGCTGTTCAGTATGGGCGGGACGAGAAACCATGATTTTGAAAAGTTGAAAGGATACATGCTTGAATGCATCCGTTAGCGTATCCATTAACGTATACTTTAAGACCTGAACGGAGGATAGTCTGTTGGTGTTTACCCGGGTAGGGCAAAACGTCCGACATGTTTGGCTGCGGTTGGCTTCCCGTTCAAGGGCCACTGCTAATCCGGAGGAGAGGAAATAATGTCCGATACAGGAATGATGATCGACGAGATCAGGGGAACCAAGGGCAGGGGGCCGCTGCTCGGATGCATTGCCGACGACTTTACCGGCGCCACAGACCTGGCCAACAACCTGGTACGTAGTGGCATGCGTGTCGTCCAGACCATCGGCGTCCCGGCCGGGAATGACGTCATTGATGCCGATGCGGTCGTGGTGGCGCTCAAGACTCGCACAGAGCCTGTCGAACGTGCCATCCGGCAGTCGCTCGAAGCGCTCGAATGGTTGCAGGAACAAGGCGCTCGACAGATCTACTTCAAGTACTGTTCGACCTTCGATAGCACGGCAAGTGGAAACATCGGGCCCGTGACCGAGGCGCTGATGAAAGCCCTGGATACCGACTTCACCATTGCGACACCTGCGTTTCCAGAGAACGGACGCACCGTGTTCAAAGGGCATCTTTTCGTTGGCGACGTTTTGCTTCACGAATCTGGCATGCAGAATCATCCTCTGACGCCGATGAAAGATCCTAATCTGGTGCGTGTCCTGCAAGGGCAGACCCGAGGCCGCGTGGGATTAGTCGATTACCGGGCCGTGGCACAAGGCACGGGCGCGATTCAAGAGCGAATAAAGGCGCTGCGGGCAGAAGGCGTGTCAATCGCCATCGTAGACGCGGTGTCCAACGAGGATCTGAGGCGCCTGGGCCCGGCATTGGCGGATCTCCCGCTCGTCACCGCAGGCTCGGGCGTTGCCATCGGATTACCCCAGAATTGGGGCGTTGCGGATAACCGCTCGGCGGATCGGTTGCCGGCCGGGCGCGGTGGGCGCGCCATCGTCTCTGGCAGTTGTTCGCTGGCGACCAACCGGCAGGTCATTCATTTCATGCGGGGAGGGGGGCAGGCATTGGCCATCGATCCGCTGCAAATCGCGACCGGCGAGAACGTCGTCGCAAACGCCCTGGCGTGGGCCGAACCTCGGCTTGAGCAAGGTCCGGTGCTGTTCTATTCGTCTGCCGATGCCACAGCCGTGAAGGACGTCCAGCTCCAGTT
>JAEYZR010000366.1 GCA_023427945.1 Pseudomonadota bacterium
CCTCAGCACCTGGTGGACGTGAACGGCATCGGCCTCGACAAGATCGAGCCGATGCCCGAGGGCGGCCTCCGAATCGGCGCGCTGGTGCGCAACACCGACCTCGCCGCCGACGAGCGCGTGCGCCGCGACTATGGCGTGCTGACGCGCGCGCTGGTCTCGGGTGCCTCGGGGCAACTGCGCAACCGTGCCACGACCGCAGGCAACCTGATGCAGCGTACACGCTGTCCGTATTTCTATGGGACGGGCATGGCCTGTAACAAGCGCGAGCCGGGGTCTGGCTGTGCGGCGCAGGAAGGCGTGTCTACGCACCTGGCCATCCTCGGCACGAGCGTGGCGTGTCTGGCGACGCATCCTTCCGACATGGCCGTGGCGATGCGAGCGCTGGACGCCGTCGTCCACGTGGTGGGCGCCGATGGCGAGCGGCGTATTCCTGTCGCCGACTTCCACCGCCTGCCCGGCACAACGCCTGAGGTCGAGACCGACCTTCGTGCGGGCGAGATCATCACCGCAGTGGCGCTGCCGGCTCCCCTGGGCGGCAGGCATGTGTACCGCAAGGTCAGAGAGCGGGCGAGCTATGCCTTCGCCACTGTATCGGTGGCGCTGGTGGTGCGCGTCGATGGCGACCGCGTGGCCATTGACCGTCTCGCGTTCGGCGGGTTGGCCGCCAAGCCCTGGCGGGTCGAGGCTGCCGAGCAGCGCGGCTTTGGGACACCGGAAGAAGTCGCGCGTGACGCCGCGGGGATCGCCCTTCAGGATGCCCGCCCGACCGCCGGCAACGCCTACAAGATCGGGCTGGCGCAGCGCGCCCTGCATGCCGCACTGATCGACGCGCAGGAGCAAGCATGATGAGCCAACTCGACACTCCAAGCACCAATACCCGGATCGTCGGGCGTCCCATCAATCGGCTCGATGGTCCCGTGAAGGTGACCGGCGCGGCCACGTATGCCTACGAGAACGCCCGAACAGGGCAGGCACTGATCGGCGTCTTTGCGACGGCAACGATCGGACACGGCGAGATCGCCACACTGGACACCCGTGCAGCAGAATCGCTGCCGGGCGTGCGTCTGGTCATCACGCATCGCAACGTCATCGAACAGGGTACGCTGGACGCGAGCAATCCCGGATTCGCGACCCGTGTCCGTCCCATCGTGACAGGGACACGAATACACCATTTCGGTCAGCCCATCGCGCTGGTGATTGCCGAGACGTTCGAGCAGGCGCGCGACGCCGCCCGCCGTATCGTCGCGACATACAAGACCACGCCGGGCATCTTCGTCTATTCCAGCGGCAATGCCGTCAGCGAACCGCAGCGGGCCAATGCCGGTTTCCCGGCGGCGAGTGACCACGGCGATTTCGAACGTGGCTTCGCTGCTTCGGCGTTCCGCATCGATCAAACCTACGAGACGCCGCCCCATCTGGCGCAGCCGCTGGAGCCGCATGCCACGCTGGCGCAATGGAAAGGCGAGACGCTTCACCTCATCACCAGCCATCAGACGCTGCTCTACATCAAGGCCACTCTTAAAGCTGCCCTGGGCGTTTCGGAAGAAAACCTTGTGATTTCCGCGCCGTTCGTGGGGGGCGGTTTTGGATCGAAACTCGCCGTTCATGCCGATCTCCTAGGGGCGGCCATTGCGTCCAGGATGACGGGAGAGCCCGTGAAAATCTGCTTCACCCGGCAACAGATGTTCAGTCTCACCGGGATGCGGCCCTGGCACCAGCAGCGGGTACGGCTGGGCGCCGACGCACAGGGCAGGCTATCGGCGATCGGGCACGAGGCATTGCTTTATTCCAACGTGCGCGATCCGTTCGTCGAGCAGACCGCGACCGTCACGCGCTCGCTCTATGCTGCGCCTCACCGCATGACGCGCCACCGCACGACACACCTGGACCTGCCTAACGGCGAAGCGGTACGGGGGCCGGGCGAGTTGCCTGGCCTGCTGGCCGTGGAGACGGCCATGGACGAGCTGGCCGAGGCGCTGGATATCGATCCGATCGAGTTGCGCGTGCGCAATGACACCACGACCGATCCAGAGAGCGGCGTGCCGCTGACCGGGCGCAGCCTGACCGAGTGCCTGCGCACTGGTGCGCAACGTTTTGGCTGGTCCGATCGTACAAAACAGCCCCGTGCCCGGCGCGAAGGGCAATGGTTCATCGGCATGGGCGTGGCATCGGCCATACGCATGCATTTCCAGGGCGCAACGGAAGTCGAGGTGGCGCTCACGCCCGCCGGCCGCATCGAAGTACGGTCCGACCTCACCGATATCGGCACCGGCAGCTACACCATCCTGGCACAGGTGGCGGCAGAAATGACGGGCGCCAATATGGCGGACATCGACGTGACGCTGGCACATAGCCAGTTGCCTGTCGGTGGGGGCTCCGGCGGGTCCTGGGGCGCCTCGAACACGACCGCGGCACTGCACAGGGCGTGCACGGCGCTGCTCGACCAGGCTGGCGTAGCTGCAGGCCCGGACTTCCCACGCCAGGCGCTTGCCGCGCATCCCGCAGGACTGCGCGCACGCGGCAGTGTGACCTCGATGGCGAACACGCCGGGCTGGGACAAGATGTCATGCCATACCTATGGTGCACATTTCGTCGAACTGGCGGTGCATGGCCTGACGGGCGAGATCAAGGTTCGCAGGATGCTGGGCGTCTTTGCCGCCGGCCGCATCCTCAACCCCAAGACTGCCCGATCACAACTGTTGGGCGGCATGATCTGGGGATTGTCCGCCGCCCTGCGCGAAGGTGCAGACATCGATCCGCGCCACGGCAACGTCGTCAACGGGGACCTGGCCGAGTACCTGTTGCCGGTCCATGCCGACGTGCCCGATGTGGACATCGTGATGCTGGACCAGCCCGATCTCGATGCGAATCCGATTGGCGTGAAAGGGGTCGGCGAGCTTGGTGCCTGCGGCGCTTCAGCCGCATTTGCGAATGCGCTCTACAACGCCTGCGG
>JAEYZR010000392.1 GCA_023427945.1 Pseudomonadota bacterium
CCTTGCACACTGCAGCACTGGGCATGCTGGAGCGGCCCCTGATCGTCTCGCACATGGATAACTGTGTGCTCTATGACGATGTGGCCTTCGTCGGCAAGTGGCCAGGCATCCCGGTGGGCAATGAAGAGGGTGAGTTCATCGCCGAGGCGCTGGGCGACAAGCGCGCGCTGCTGCTCTCGCATCATGGCTTGCTGATCGCCGGTTCCACGGTGGAGGAAGCTTGCGTGCTGGCGATTGCGTTCGAGCGAGCGGCACGCATGCAGTTGCTGGCGCAGGGGGCGGGCGAGATCCAGCCGATCGATCCTGTGCTGGGTAAAGAGGCGCACGATTGGGTGCTGCGTCCCAAGCGCAACACCATTGCGTTCGAATACTACGCGCGCCGTTCACTCAAGCTGGCGCACAACCACGACTGCCTGACTGGTTGAGCGCGGGTGCGGCACGGTATGCCTTGTCATGCCGTGCCTGGCAGGCCGCACGCTCACGATGGCTCCAAAAGCTGGCCGGGGCTGTCCGGGGCCGCCTGCTGATGCGAATAGACAAAGGGCAGATAGGTGATCCAGACGCTGGCCGCAACAACGGCATTGACCAGGTGCGCCTGAGTGGCCGTGGGCAGGGATGACTGGCTCAACGCCACCGCCGCGCAGGTCGATACTGCAGTGGCTGTCTGTATGGCGCAGTTGCGCACGGCGTTGGTCGTCGTGAGCTGTCTGACGAGCTGTCCGTAACTCGGAATGCGTCCCTGCAAGCGCATGCGCAGGCCCTCGGTGACTTCTTTTGGAAGGTCGGCCAGGGCGGCGTCGGGATCAGCCCCGCTTGCCAGGGCTTGCTGGCGAGCGCGGTGCTTTGCCTGATTGACCTGACGAGTGCGGGCGAGGACGCCCACAACGATATCGTCGGAGAATTCGCCGGCCGCGACCAGCGCGCCGCGTGTGAGATCCTGCGCGAAGTCTGGCTGCAGGGCAGCCAGGGCATGGTGTACGCGCTGCCTGATGGACTCGGGATCGGATCCCGGCGCTGGCTGTTGCGAGGTGGACGAATCGCTTGGCAAAGAATTGGCAAACCAGTCGAGGATTCGTTCTGTGCCTGTGTCTGCGCGCGCCGCCCTTGCCGCGTCCGCGACCCGGCCGGGGCCTGAGCTGGGGGCGAGCGCATTCATTGCTTCACCGATGGCAAACTGACCGCCGGCGAAGGCGGTGCTGGCAATCAGGGTGGTTCGCGCGGAAGAGAGTGAGAAGTGAGCCAGCGAATCGCGCGATGTGCTGTCCACGTTGCTGGCGGCCGGCAGGAAAAGCTGAGCGATGTCGCGCGCAAGCGTATAGGTGAGCATCTGCGCGGCGACGGCGCCCATCGAACCCAATGTCGATGGGGTATCCACTGCGCTCGTGTTCGGTGGGTCGTCTGCCGAGGGGCCCGCGATTCCCGTCGTGGCCAGCAGGCTTGCGACCGAGATCAGGATGAGAGCCAGTCGCGAGAGTTGCGCTGCCACCGTGCTGGTACCGTTACGCCAGTCGCGAAGCATGCCAGCGAGATTCAACACGGGCGCGGCCAGCACGGCTGACGCTGCCAGGATCTCTCGGGAACGCATGGGAACATCGCCCATTTGCAGGGATTCTTCGATAAAAAACCCGACCAGTTGGCGCATCGTCGCGGTCACGCCGACAATGATGCCGGTGCGTACACAGGTATTCAGGCAGTTGGCCGACCAGCGCCCGACGTCGCCTTCGAAATCGTTGCGAATGATCCGCATGGCGAACTCGATCACCGCCTTGGCGCGCTCGCCGGCCGTGAGCAGCACGCCTGCTTGCGCGAGTTGTCTGGCGTGGATGAATTCGGCAGCGTCGCGTGCGACGGCTTGCGCCGGGGTGCGGGGTGGGGGCGCGCCCGTCTCTTGCCGGGCGCCGTGGATGACGATTTCTTCCAGTGCCAACGCCACTTCCCGGCCAGTGTCGGACATGCCAGCCATGGCGTCGCCGTGGCTGGCGTCCAGCGTGCGCGCAACGTCTTCGAAGAGGGCGGCAGTGTCGTTGCCGGTGATGCCCAGCGAGCCGGGCGATGAGGCTGTCGACAACTGCGATTCGACGTCGCCGATATCCATGCGTGCCGAAACCAGGATGGGCTGATCCCGGTCGTGGCGGGTGGTAGGTGTCCCTTGAACGAGGCGGGAGGGATTGACGGTGTACGAAGAAGATACGAGCCGATATGGCATGAGAGAATCCGCCTGTGAACGTTGTGACGGGCATTCTCATGCCGTTGCGGCGGCGTGCGCGTGTGCTGATCACACCCGATCACATCATGTGTTCATGGACGCATCACGCGTGAGGTTAGACGTCGCAATCCAAATGTAATTCTCTACCTTCGTAGTTTTTTATCGGCGGGCGACGGTGTGTTGCTGTCCCTTGCAGGCCAGTCGCTGTCGCGGCTATTGCGCGTCCACGTTCATGAGCGTGAAGCGGACGAACTGGACTGGCGTATCCACGCTGATTTTCCACGTCTCGCCCGGTGCGACATTGGCCTGAGAGGTGCTGGCCTCGCCCACGACCTGATTGGCTGCGTCGTACAGCTCGAAGCGCACCGTGAGCAGCGCTATCGGCTGGCCGCTGTTGTTCACTGCGGTGGCCTGCAGGGTCGTGACGTTCGTGTCCGTCTGCCGGACTGCACCGATGTCCGAAATCGTCACGCCCCGCGCCAGCGTCTGCTGGGCATGTGCTGGCGCAGCCAGGGTCATGAGCGCCGCGGCGCCGCCCAGCAGCAGCACGGCCGCAGCCGTGGCAAGACGTTGGCCAGCGGCTTTGTGGGGTTGGAACAGACTCTTCATGATCGTGTTTCCTCGTTGTGTGTACGTCTTCCCGACACCGCTGCCAAGCCGAAGTGGCGGCGCTCGACCCGATGACCGTCGACCTGGCGGCCGTCGGTCCGGGATGCCGTCTGCGTCGCCTCAACCGGAGTTGCGCAGGCCCGCCGCAACGCCGTTGATCGTAAGGTGGATCGCACGCTGCACGCGATCCTCCTTGCCTTGTTCGGCTTCGGCTTTGTCGCGGTTGCGCCGGTGACGTCGCAACAGTTCAATCTGCAAATAGTTCAGGGGATCGATGTAGGCAAAGCGTTGTTGTAGCGATTGCTGCAGCAATGGGTCGGCCGCCAGCAGTTCGCGTTGCGTCAGCAGCTTGAGCATGGCGCGACTGCGTGCATGCTCGTCGCTGATCATGCCGAAGATGCGCGTGCGCAATGCCTTGTTGGGCACCAGCTCGGCATAGCCTGCAGCAATGTTCAGGTCGGATTTTGCAAGCACCATTTCCATGTTCGAGAGCAACGTGCGAAACACCGGCCACTGGGCGGCCATCGCCCGCAGTTGCTTCAGACGAGCAGGCCGCGTGCCCGGGCTGCCTGGTGCGCCTTGTTCGAGGTATTGATCGATGGCGGTGCCCACGCCATACCAGCCAGTCAGCAGCAGTCGGCACTGTGCCCAGGAAAAGCCCCAGGGGATGGCGCGCAGATCCTCGATGCGTTGGCCGCCTTTGCGCGAGGCGGGGCGTGAGCCGATGTTCAGCCCGGCGATTTCGTTGACTGGCGTGGCGGCGAAAAAGTAGCTTGCAAAGCCCGGCGTGTCGTAGACCAGCCCGCGATAGCTGCGCTGCGCGATAGTGGACATGTGTGCCAGGGCCGGTCCGAACTGCTTCATGTGCTCGTCTTCGATGGCCCGTGCCTCGGCCTTGGGCGTGAGGCTGCTCTCCAGCGTGGCCGCCACCAGCAGTTCCAGGTGCCAGCGGCCCACCTCGGCATCCTTGTACTTGCTCTGGATGACTTCACCTTGTTCGGTCAGGCGGATCTGTCCGGCCACGGTGCCGGGCGGCTGGGCCAGGATGGCGTCGTAGCTGGAGCCACCGCCGCGGCCCACCGAACCGCCGCGTCCATGGAACAGGCGCAGCTTCACCCGCCGACGTTCGAATACTTCGACCAGGGCGCGTTCGGCCTGATAGAGCGACCAGTTGGAGGTGAGGTAGCCGCCGTCCTTGTTGCTGTCGGAATAACCCAGCATGACTTCCTGGGTACCGTCCTGCACGCGGCTGATGCGCTCGCGCACTTCGGGCAGGGCCAGCCAGCGGTCCATGATTTCGGGACCGTTTTCCAGATCGGGGATGGTTTCAAAAAGTGGCACGACGGCCAGGCCGTCCACCGCACCCGCACCGCTGCCAGGGGGGGCGATCAGGCCGGCTTCCTTTTGCAGCACCATCACTTCGAGCATGTCGCTCAAGGTTTCGGTGTGCGAGATGATGATCTGGGTGAGCGCCTGAGGGCCGAAGCGCGCACGGGCACGGGCGGCGGCGCGCAGGACGTTCATCTCGCGGGTCGTGGTCTCGCTGTAGGTGATCCAGGGTGAGGCGAGCGGGCGGCCCTGGGCGAGCTCGGCACGCAGCAAGGCCACGCGGCTGTCCTCATCCAGCGCAAGGTAATCCAGCGGCGCACCGTTGCGTTCGACACCGGCGCGTGTGAAGAGCTCGGCCAGGGTCTGTTCGTGGACGTCGGAGCTCTGGCGCAGGTCCAGTGTGGCCAGATGAAAACCGAACACCTCGACGGCCTGCTGCAATTCGGTCAGGCGCAGCCGTGCGATGGGTGCGGCGTGATGGTCTGCCAGCGACGTGGCGATGATGGCCAGGTCATCGGCAAAGGCGCGTGCGTCCGGATAGGGCGTGGCGGGCGCGCAGGGGCGCTGGGCGATATCGGTGCCGGTCAGTGCGCGGGCAGTGGCCGCCAGGCGGGCATACATGCCCACCAGCGCACGCCGGTAGGGCTCGTCCTGGCGGTGTTCGGAGTGGTCGCCACCGGCCTGGGCCAGCGCCAGCAGGTCGGGTTCGGCGTCGATCAGCAAGGTGGTGATGGACAGCTCCGAGCCCAGGATATGCAGCTCCTGCAGATAATGCCCCATCAACACGCTGGCCTGGCGCAACATGGCGCGCTCCAGCGTGTCGGCGTCGACGTTGGGATTGCCGTCGCGATCCCCGCCGATCCAACTGCCCATGCGCAGGAAGGGCGCAAGCGGCGGCGCGGGTGCGGTGAACGGCTGATGGCTCTCGCGGCCCAGCTGGCGCGAGAGATCCGCGTACAACTGCGGGATGACCGACAGGAAGGTGCTGCGGTAATAGGACAGGGCG
>JAEYZR010000396.1 GCA_023427945.1 Pseudomonadota bacterium
GAGCAGGGCCTGCTGGGCGGCTGGCGGGGGTACGACCATGGTTTCGTCGTCTGCGGCAATGAACAGGAAACCGGAACGCGCCAGGATCAGCTTGGACAGCGCCTCGTTCATGGCCACTTTCAGCTGCTCGCGCTGCGAGTCGACTTGTGCAATCACATCGCGTACGTCGTCGGAAATGACGACCACCCAGTCCCAGGGGCGGAAATGGCCGAAATAGGCATAACGCGTTTCGGTGTCGGAGGCATTGACCGGCCACCTGTAGATCGCCAGTCCGTGACCGGAACGGCTGCTCTCGTCATACATGGCCTGGGCCAGCGGACGACCCTTGAAGTCTTCCACCTTGGTGATGTCCTGGCCGATATCCCCGGCGCGGGCGCTGGCAATGACGCGTCCGTTGTTGTCATAAGCGAAGGCAAAACGCTTTTCGCCCAGACGCAGGCCGGCAATCCAGTCGCGTGCCATGCCTTGCGCCGCGTCATCGGAGACGATGCCGCGAGCGGCCAGTTGGGCGTAGCTGTCCAGTACGGCCACGAGGGTCGTGCCGGTTTCCATGAGTTGGCGTCGTCCGCTGCGCACGGTGGTGATCTTGTCCGACAGCAGCGCTGCCCAGCGTGCCTGGATATCGCGCTCCACCAGGCTCATGACGTTGCTGACTGCGTGTTTTTCGCTGGCCGATACCGTGCGTGTCACATCGCTCTGGCTGATCAGCATGACGAACACAGCCACTCCGCCCAGAATGATCAGGGAGAGAAAGAATATTTTGGCTCGCAGGGAGCGCAGGATCTGGGATAGTTTCACGCTGAGTCGACAGTGATCAGAGACACTCTTCGCGTCAGCCCGGTGAACAGGTCCGCTGCGATGGTGCCGATAGCAGATGCTACTGCTTCCGCGGGTAGTTCGGGAGTGCCCCACAACGTGACCGTCTGGCCGATCGCCGTGTCGGGCAGTCCGGACAGATCGACGGTCATGAGGTCCATCGTCACCGTGCCCAGTGTGCGGCTCTTGTGCGGGCCTACCAGCACCGGTGTGCCAGCGGGCGCGTGGCGCGGATAGCCGTCGCCATAGCCGCAACTGACGATACCCACGCGCATGGCGGCAGGGGCGGTGAAGCTGCCGTTGTAGCCCATGCGCTCACCTTTGGCCAGGTCGCGTATCCCGATGATGCGAGAGTGCAGGGACATGACAGGTTTCAAGCCCAGATCTTGACCGGTGCAGTGAGGCAGGGGGCTGGCACCGAAGATGGCCAGGCCAGGGCGGACCCAGTCGTCGTCGCCTGCGTGCGCGCCATGACGCAGAATCGTCGCTGAGTTGCTGGTCGATCGCGGTCCGGGCATCCCCATGATCGCGGCGGCAAAACGCGCATGCGACGCTTCGATCCCGTTTTCATGCTCGGCGCTGGCATGGTGATGCAGGTGGCCGACGCCGGCAATGCGGCCAGCCGCCGCCAGGCGGGCACACCGCTGGTAGGCATTGCCGTAGGCCAGCTCGTCGAACCCGGTCATGCCAATGTCCCCCCGATACCGTAACCACAGGAAAACATGCGGCAAGGCGATGGGGCTTGCTGCAATCCAGTCGAGTTGATCGGCGTGTGAGATCACCAGATGCAGGTTCGGCAAGTCGAGCATGCCGATTTCGCTTTCGTCGATCAACCCGCCCAGTACGACGATGGTCTTGCGCCACCCGGCCATGTGGCAGTCGTAGGCATCGGTGAGTTGCATGACCGCCAGGCCGCTGGCTTCGCTCAGGCCAGGCAGGACATTTCTCATGCCGTGGCCGTAGGCGTCGGATTTCACCGTGGCGCAGAAGTGAAGGCGTTTCACCGAGCCAGCCAGCGAATTGCGCAAGATGCGAATGTTCGCGGCGACCGACGCGGGATGGATATTGGCATGCACACGACTGATTGCGTGGGTCGATACCGGCATGGCGGCAGTCACATTTTCACCGGGCTAAAGAAACAATGGCATGGAGTCTCGGGATTCTGCCCTATGACTACTGCACACGACAAAATGTATGCATCCGTAGCATTTTAAGTCGATTTTGCGATTATCTGATCTGATTCGATGCCGTCACAACAGTGCCATGAACCTCTCTGTGGTACGGATGCACGAATTTGGGGCATGATGCCGTTTCATTTATGGGGACGCATAGGTTTGGCGGAAATCTCCGGACACGTCCTGGCTCGTTATTCGGCGTATGATTTTGACTCGGTCTTTCAGGCCTACATCGCAGATTCATCACGGTTTCAAGGGCTTGCGCTCGATATCCATTTTGCTGTGATCAACAACAGGATGGTTTATGCCTCTGGTCATCGAAAAAATTGCCGCAACAGTTGTGGCATCTTTGAAATGCGCTCTCGACACGGGTCACGCCCAGCAAGTAGAGGCAAGCTTGCTGGCGCAAATCGATCGCGGTGAGCGGCGTATCGTGCTGGATATGTCCAACGTGCCGTACATCTCGCAGTCGGGCATCCGCATCGTGCTTTTCCTGGATCGGCTGCTCAAGCAGCAGGACGGTCGCCTGGTGGTGTGCGGGCTGGCCCCGCAGGTGAAAGCGGCGTTTGAGCAAGGTGGTTTTCTCGCACTGTTGACGGTTGCAACCAGGCGGGCCGAGGCGCTGAGCGTCTTGGCGTAGAGGGCTTGCTCATCGCGTCGGCGCAGTTTGCGGGCGCCGGGCACCCGGTGCGAACGCCCAGAATGCCAGCGTGGCGCTCAGGTAAATGACGCCTGTGACTGCCAGGCCGGCCCCCATACCCATCAGGCCGAACATGGTGCCCACCACCAGGGGCCCGGCCATCTGTCCGAGTTTGTCCGCCGCACGCATGACGCTGGTGGCGGCTGCAGCGCCATAGTTCTGCACGTGTGGCAGGCCGAGCATGTAGGGCGATTGTGACGCGCCGCTCAGGCAACTGGCCAGCGCCAGCAGAAACACCGCCATCGCGGCGGCCGTCACCCCGCCGTTTCCATAAAGTGCGAGCAGACCAGCGCTGCCGATGATGCCTGCGGCGACGATCCATTTCTTCTTGTGTGGCGAACGATCGGCAAACCGGCCCATCAGGGGGCCCACATAGATGACGCACAGGCCATAGATCATCAGAATGCGCCCGACACTGGAGGCGGCGGCGCCCTGAGCCTCCAGGTACAGGGGCAGGGCAAACGAGATCAGGCCTACCTGTGCAATCGAGAACGGCACGATGCTGCCGATCAGAAGCAGGCCGAAATCGCGGGTGGACAGCAGGGCGAGCGTGTCCTTCAGCGCCCGGGGCTGCATGGTCGGTCTGGCGCGCGGGGCGGGCGCGTGCATGTAAGGCCGCATCAGCACCAGCACGCCGATCAGCGGCAACGCCAGCATCAGGGCGCCGACAAAAAAGACCGAGTGATAACCCGTCTGTTCGGCCAGCATGGCACCGACCGCCGCCCCAGACAGGTGGCCGGCGAACAGACCGGCGATCACCCCCGTCATGTTGCGCCCGCGCGCTTCAGGCACGCTATAGGTGACCACAAAACCCTGCAGACCCATCCACGTCAGGCCATAGCCCAGTCCGACCAGACCACGCGAGGCCGCGAAACCGCTCAGGGTGTCGGCCCAGGCACAACTGATCATGCCCAGGGCGGCGATGAACAGTCCCGCCAGCACCGGGGTCTGCCAGCCCTTGCGGTCGGTCAGCCTGCCGGCCAGCAAGGCAGTCACCAGGCCGCAGAACATTTCGACGGAAATCGGCAGGGCCATCAGCAGGTTGGGCGGCAACGCCGGCAGGTCGGCGGGTAGCGCACGGGCATAGACCGGCAGAAAGCCCAGGGGGAGCGCCCAGGCGAACAGGAAGGTGAACATCACCGGGCGTGCCAGGCGCCCGACCAGGGCGACATCGCCGCCGCTTTGGCTGACCAGGGGGCCGGGCGGTGACACCGGCGTGCCGGTGTGGCCACGTCCCAGCAGGAGGGAGAGCAGCAGCAACATTTCCATCGCGGCCACCAGGGCGACGGCACTGACGGTGAGCGCGTCGATGATGCGGTTGCGTACCCCTTCATTGATCAGACCCTGGTTCAGGGACACCGCCAGGTAGCCTGTCACCGGCCCGTCTCCATTAGCGGCCAGGGGCAGCCTGAAGTCGGCGGTATCGTCGGGCTGCAACGGGGGCATGTCCGGCAGGCGGGTGCGGCTCAGGGTCTGGTCCCGATGATCGATCAGGGCAATCTCGCCCATTGCGGGAAAGATCGCCTGCAGGCGCGAAAACGGGGATTCAGTGCCGCGCAGCTGACCGATCTCCAGACCGAAGCCCAGAACGCGGTTGATGTCGCGCTGCAGGCTCTCGGCCAGGGTGGCGGCGTTCTCGCGGGCAACCTGGGTCCAGACCGTGCGAAAGGTCGAAATCGTGTAGGCGGCATAGATACTTTGTGCCAGCAGAATGGCTACCAGCGGCAGGACGAACCGTGCACGGCTGCCCTGTGTCAGGTTCTGGGCGGACACGCCGTACTTCAGGGCCGCCGCGAGCATCAGGCCGATGGCGGTCGTGATGAGCGCCAGCATGGTCAGGTTCCTGCTGATAAGACTCATCCAGGCCTGGCCGTAGCGGTCGACGCTGACCAGCACGGCCCCAGCCAGCTCTCCGTCTGACGCGGTCAAGGGGACGGCCACGGTCAGGCTGTCGCCGCGCGCCATCATGACCGCGCCCGAGGCCATGCGGGTGGGGGCCTGAGTCAGGTCGGCTCCTGTCGCCACAAGGGTCGAGCGATCCCGCAGCAAGGTGTCGAACAGCGGTTGCGTGTCGTCAAATGCATGCGCCAGGGCGATATCGCGTTGTGCGAGTACGGTGCCATCGGGCAGTACCACCCGGATATCGGGTGGCGCGGTCTGCGTGGCCGACTTGTCGATGACGTCCTGCAATCCAAAGTATTGCGCCAAGGGCTTGCCCAGGCGCATGCCGTTCTGGATTTCCGCGCTGACGCTGCGCGCGGTGACTTCCAGGCGATCGGCGGTCGTCTGTGCCATCAGGCGGTTCAGCGCCGCCAGACTCAGCGCGCCGATGAGGGCTTGAGCCAGCACGAGAACGATGAGGCATGACAGGGTCAGCGCCAGTACGGGGTGGCGACGGGTGCGGGACCTGATCGGGTGTGCCGGTTGCGCTGCCATTGCGAGTATCGCTATTGTCCGAGTGCCTGACAGAGGTGCATGATAGTGACGAATCGCACGGGATGCATGGATTCAGCGGGCACAGCGGTGGTGTGACAGGTTCATCCTGGGTGTCAGAGGGCCAGCGCGCGGCGTTGGCGGACTACGTGTGCCAGCCTTTGTCCGGGCGACCCATGCGGTTGCCGCCACAGATCGAGCAGTCGAGTGGCGCCTGTCCGGCGCGTCTCCAGCACGTAGTCGGGGTAGGCCAGCCATTTTGTGTCTTCGGCTGCGAGGCCTGCTCGGGCAACCGCCACGACATCTCGAGCCAGCGCGTGCACCTGATCGTGCGAGACCGCGTGGGTGATGGCCTGGGCGCGCAGTTCCGACAGGTTCGCCCAGCCCCAGTCGCGCACCAGATCGAGTGCACTGCCCAGGTTGCGCATCAGACCCAGTTGAATCGCCGAGGGCGCCACGGCGACCGACGAGCAGATTGCGGGGCCGGCCTCATCCATCAGGTGGGGATCGGCGAAGTTGGCGCCCGGTGCCCGTCCTTCGATGTAGCCGTCCACGCCGTGTTGCGCGAACAGCGCCTCCAGGCCGCCATCCTGGTCCCATGCGCTCAGCAGGGTCGCAAGATCCGGCGTGGTGCTCAGGCGGTAGCGCCAGCGCGCATCCAGGAATTGGGCGAACTGCGCTTCCACGAAATGCCCGGCATGGGCGGTAAGCGTGGTGCGTGCGCCGGTTTCGCTGCACGCCGGCCAACGACCCGCATGCAGGAATGTCGCCAGCGAAGGGTCGCCTTCCAGGAACAGACGCGCACCTGACTTATAGCCTTTGTCCTGGTGACTCGGCAGCGATCGCGTGGCGGTCGCGGGGCTGAACATCCAGCGAAAATAATCTCGCAAATCGGCAAACGGTGCCGACGGCAATTGCTGCAGCATGAAGTCGCCCGCGAACCGCGTTCCCCGGAACATGCGTGTCCACAGGGTCATGCGATTTTCCTGGTGGCCGGTGAATACGCCGCCTTCCAGGGGACTGTTGGCAAACAGTGCGATGTTGGCCGGCGCCAGTGCGATCACGGCATTGACTGCATCGATGGCGTGGTCGACGCCTATGGCGGTACACGGGCTGTTCTGTGCCTTGGCGTCGATGCCCAGATGGTGGTGCCAGCCGCGATGCCCGACCAGCTCGGCATAGATCGGGCGCGGCGCACGCGTGCGTCGATACCAGTCGTCATCGAGGGGACAGTCGGGATGTTCAGCAGCATTGATGATGGTCGCGCCTTCCTGCTCCAGCGCAGTCTGGGCGTCGGTCAGTTCCTGGACGATTTCGGCATGAATGCCGGACAGGCCGGCATTCGTGCCGTCGATGGGGGCAAAGGCCGTTTCCAGCAGATTGAAACCATTGTCCAGCCCGCTCTCACCATGCGCCCCGACAAGACCGACGACCTGGCCGGACAGCACCGCAGGCTCGCCCGGTTCCCCACGCGCGTGGCGCAGTTTCGCCAGATTCTCGAAATAGGGGCCGACCAGATGACTGGCGCCCGTCTCCAGATTGGCGACGACCATCTCCATTTCCAGTCCCAGACGCGATCCTGCCGGGATGATCGGTTCAATGCGGGATGTGCTCGGCGGAATCGGGGGCGTTTTCATGGCGCTGAATTCTAGCAGCGCTCATAATGAGTCCGTTCGAGTTTATTGAGGTGAAAGTGTAATGACACACCGCATGGTTTCGCATGGACCGTCTTTACCGTTGCTGCTGGATCACATGGTGATCAACACACGCTTTGACATGGCGCGGGCCGCACGCCTGTTTGCCGGGCTGGGATTCACGCTCACCCCTCAGAGCCGTCACACGCTGGGTTCGATCAATCACCTGATGGTATTCGGTACCGATTATCTCGAACTGGTCGGTCTGCCCGACGATGGCGGGCCGGTGCGCGAGGAGATACTGAACAGTGCGATCGGTATCGATGGGCTGGTGTTTCAGGACGACGACGTGGACAGCATGGCGCAGCGATTGGGGACACTGGCTGGCGAGCTTGCGCCGGTAGGCCAGTTCTCGCGGCCCGTCACACTGGCAGAAGGCACGCAGGACGCCAGTTTTCGCACGGCGCGTTTTGCGCCGGGTCGTTTTGCGGCAGGGCGGGTCTATTACTGCCAGCACCTCACGCCCGAGCTCATCTGGCGCCAGGCCTGGCAGCATCACGCCAACACCGCCCGCAATCTGAGTGGAATGGTCGTGGTCGCCGCTGATCCGGCACGTGATGCCGCGGATTATGCGCAGGCTGCTTTCGCTGCGGCCGCCGTGGAAGTCGGACCAGGTACCTGGCAGGTCGATGGCGAACGCTACGCGTTGACGATTTGCGATCACGCCACCTATAAAACGCTCTACGGTGATCTCGCGTGCGAAGCCGAGGGGCGCGACGCATTTTTTGGTGCCATAGAAATTCAGGTCGACGATCTCGCCATGCTGCAACGGGTTCTGCCTGAGCTGGGCGATGACGTGCGTTACGCCATCACACCCGCACGCGTACTGGTGAAATTGCCGGCGTTCAACGCGGTGCTGACGTTTTCAACAGCGCCTGCCAGCCTTCGAGACCCAGCTTCCTGAGGGTCTGCTTGTTGCGCTCATAGATGGCGTCGGTGTCGGGCATGGCAGCCACCGCCGCGTCGATGCTGCTTTCGCGCAAAAGGTGAAGGATGGGGTAGGGAGAACGGTTGGTATAGTTTTCGATGTCGTCGGGCGCGCTGTCGGCAAACTGGTAGTCGGGATGAAAGCTTGCCACTTGAATCTCGCCTTCAAGGCCACGCATGCGCACAGCCAGATCGGCAATGGTCAGGAAATCGTTGTAGTCGTCGAAATCGGTCAGCACGTGCGGATGCACGAGCAGTGTGGTTTCGATGTCGCCGGGCGCATTCCCGGCCAGCAACGACAGCTCGTGATCCAGGTCGGCCAGCAGCGCCTCAGTATCGCAGGCCTGGCTGACGTGCATGCGCAGGCGTCCGTGCACCATCGGTGCGCGGGCGAAGGGGCACAGGTTCAGTCCGACGACGGCGCGTTCAAGCCAGGTGCGCACGCGTGCGACGACCTCCGGTTCGCTGGGGTGATCGGGCGTTACGGCGGGAGGATTCGAAGTGACCATGAAAGACAGGAAAATAGGGCGCAGGGCCATCTGGCAGATGGCTTGACCGCCAGTTTATCGTCAGTGTGATTTTTTCAGGATTCAGCGCATGCCGCGTTTTGCCGCCAATCTGTCCATGATGTATGTCGAACACCCGTTCCTGGCGCGATTTGCCGCGGCTGCAGCCGACGGTTTCCGTGCGGTCGAGTACATGTTTCCCTACGCGCACGAGGCGTCGGTGCTGTCCGAATGCTTGCGCGAGCACGGGCTTGAGCAGGTGCTTTTTAATGCCCCGCCCGGTGATCACGCCGCTGGCGACCGGGGCCTGGCCTGCCTGCCCGGGCGTGAAGACGACTTCCGGCGCGACTTCCTGACGCTTGCGCTGCCCTATGCCCAGACGCTGGCGTGTCCGCGCGTGCATGTGATGGCGGGCGTGCTTGCCGACGGGCTTGCCTGGCAGGCTGCGCGCGATGTGTACCTGGAAAACCTGGCCTGGGCTGCTCGGCAGGCGGTCAGCGTGGGCGTCGACGTCTTGATCGAGCCCATCAATCCACGCGACATGCCCGGCTATTTTTTGAACCGTCAGGATCAGGCGCACGCGGTCGTGGTCGAGGTAGGCGCGCCGAATCTGAAAGTGCAGATGGACCTGTATCACTGCCAGATCGTCGAGGGGGACGTGGCGAGCAAGATACGCCAGTTCGTGCCCACAGGGCGGGTGGGTCACGTGCAGATCGCCGGGGTGCCCGAGCGCCACGAACCCGATGTGGGCGAGCTGAACTATCCCTACCTGTTCCAGGTGCTGGATGATGTCGGGTTCGAAGGCTACGTGGGTTGCGAATACCGGCCGCGCGGCGATACATCGGCTGCGCTGGGCTGGTTGGCGCCTTATGTGCAGCGTCCGTCTGCCTGATCGCGGCGTCGGGTGAGTCCCGGCGCTGGCTCTCCCGCACGCCGTGAATTAGACTTGCACCTCGCCCAATCATCGAGCCCCGCCGTGTTCAAACTTATCATCGCCAACAAGAACTATTCGTCGTGGTCGTTGCGCCCCTGGGTGCTGATGACGACGTTGCAGATTCCTTTCGAAGAGCAACTCATCGCGTTTGGCGCAGCGTTCTCCGATCCGGCTTTCGTGCGTGTCGCCCCGAGCCGCCGTGTGCCCGTGCTGCTCGATGGCGAGCAATCGATCTGGGATTCCCTGGCCATCGTCGAGTACCTGGCCGAGCGACACCCCGCTGTCTGGCCCCAGGATGTCCGGGCTCGCGCCTGGGCGCGCAGCGCCGCGGCCGAGATGCACAGCGGGTTTTCCACCTTGCGCACCATCTGCGCCATGAATTGCGGACTGCGCATTGCCCTGCATGAAGTGAATGCGCCACTGACCCAAGAACTGGAGCGCATCGCAGAATTGTGGGCCGATGGCCTGACGCGTTTTGGCGGGCCCTGGCTGGCGGGCGAGACGTTTACGGCGGTGGACGCCTTTTTTGCGCCCGTGGCGTTTCGTATGCAGTCCTACGGCCTGAGTCTTGGTGAAACGAGTGACGCCTACGTGCGCCGCTTGTTGGCCTTGCCTGCCATGCAGCAGTGGTATGCCGAAGGCCTGGCCGAGCCTTGGCGTGATGCTGCGCATGAAGCCGACAGTCTGGCCGTGGGCCGGGTGATCGGCGACATGCGCGGCCCGATGGCGGCTTCGACCTGATTTCATCCTCCAGTTATCCAAAGACCATTCACATGAAAAAATATCTCGGGGCCGGTGCAGGCATCGTGGCGCTGCTGGCTGCTGGCTGGATATGTGCAAGCTGGTATACCGGCAAGCGCATCGAGCAAAGTGCAACGGCAAGTCTGGCCGAGGCGAACACGTATCTGGCGTCGCGCTTTCCTGCGCTCAAGCCTGTCTTGCACGTGCAGGACTACCATCGCGGTTTTTTTTCGTCCCAGGCACGCTACGTCCTTGAAAGCGACCTGGACGATGTTTCGGTGGAACTGCTGGCGAACATCGAACACGGACCTTTTCCGTCCACGATGGTCGATCGCGGCCAGTTTGCACCGGTCATGGCGTATGTGACCACGTCGGTTGCGCAGACCGAGTCGCTGGAGCCGCTGTTTCAATCCACGGGCGGCCAGTCTCCGTTTGTCTCCAGGACGCAGGTCTCCTATCAGGGCGATGCGGTATTGGAA